>QGFZ01000001.1:676340-1014511 GCA_003149065.1 Ruminococcaceae bacterium R-25 | reverse complement strand
ATTCCTTTTTTATGGCGAAAGTTAATCCGATTCCTGACAGCAGCAGGAAGATATCTACTCCGTAAAACCCTGTTCTCCGGACAAATTCTTCTATGTTGTGAAAAACTGACGTTGTTGTGCCGGACGGTTCATTAAATACGGGTATCCAGGCATGAAATACAAATATCCAGATGGCCGCGAGGCCCATGAGCACGCTGCGGTATCTGGAGATCTGTTTAAATCCGTTTTTGCTGATATCGCTGTTTTCGCCACCCATGAGTATTATGATCTTCCTCTTGATTTGATTATCTTATTATAGATTAGGTTTTGTGATGCTTGAATGGAATTTCGACTAATTCCCAGAACGATCTGAAAACTACATATGCTACCCATGATGTTGCTGTTACTATAAGAAACAGACTTATATTGATAATGTGTTTTGACCAGCCATCATTCAGCAGAAGTTCTATTATGTCTACAAACCATGACTGAACACAATATAATTCAAGCGATATCATTCCAAAGAAACCAAGTGTTTTATTTACTATTTTTCCTGTTTTTGGCAGACGTCTCTCAAGCACGTCAAACAGTTTGGCTAAAAGGAAGGACAAGCTTGTTGCAATTAAAAGATTAGGTAAAAAACAGTTTCCTATAGGAACGATTAATTCCATTCCCTGAATAGTAGTCAGATACGCGAGGTAAAAACCAGTTAAGAGGACAATGGCTAATAGTAGATAAATCTTAAAGTTGAAAACGATTTCTTTTTTGTTTTGCATAATAAAACCAAAAAGGATTCCAATTACAAATATAGGTATCCTGTTAGTAAAGCCAAACAGATCCTTACGCATAGTATCGCTTACGATAAGAGACACTATGAGCCAGATTGTTATGACAATAATTGTGAACAAAACCTTGTTATTGAAACGACAAAAAATTCTATAGTATAAGGGAAATATCAAATAAAGAGTGATAATAGCAGGGATAAACCATAGAAACGAATTAACATCCTTTGTGTAAAAGTTATAACCGCTCAAATTGCCGATAATTGTGGCAATTCCCCAATTTTGAATAATGCCACGGATAATTCCTACTGCGAAAAAAGGAAGTATTATACGTCGAATGCGTCGATAGTAGAATTTCAGTGTCGATCCTTTTTTTATTGAAAAGGTTAATCCTATTCCGGAAAGAAGAAAAAAGATATCGACGCCTAAGAATCCTATTTTCTTAAAGTAGTGTTCGAGAAAACTTATCAAATAGATTTTGCTTTCATCTGGTTCAAGAGTAATTGGTATCCAAGCGTGAAAAAAGAGTATCGATAAAGCTGCGAATCCCATAATTGCGCCACGATATTTAGAGATCTGTTTAAATCCGTTTTTGCTGATATCGCTGTTTTCGCCGCCCATGAGTATTATGATCTTCCTCTTGATTTGATTATTTTATTATAAATTAGTTTTGAGAGAATGAATACTTTACCCTCATAAAGGGCAGTCTATGATACAATTAAGCCTGTGAAAAAGCCCTGTGTGGCTTTATAAGTTCTAAAACAGAGGATCTATATGAGTTTAGTCTGGTCAACATTAACGCAATTAAGTCAGGGTTTGGGTTATACACTGGCGATCTTTGGCTTGACATTGATCTTCTCTATTCCTTTGGGACTTCTCGTTTGTAAGGGAAGGATGTCAAAATTCGTGCCCGTATCAACGATCTTCAGGCTTTATATCTCTGTATTAAGAGGTACGCCGCTGATGCTCCAGCTCCTTCTGGTCTATTTCGGACCTTACTATATCTTTAGGGTCAACCTCGGCAACAACTACCGTTTTATAGCAACGATAATCGCGTTCTCATTGAATTATGCAGCTTATTTTGCCGAGATATTCAGAGGCGGAATCCAGTCAATGTCCAAGGGCCAGTATGAAGCTGCAACTGTCTTAGGCTTTTCGAAGACACAGACATATTTCAAGATCATCCTGCCCCAGGTAGTAAAGAGAGTCCTGCCTTCGGTATCAAACGAGATAATCACGCTCGTAAAAGATACATCCTTAGCACAGGTCCTCTCGGTAACGGAAATGTTCACCAAGGCTTCAGCAGCAGCTTCCAAGCAGGTTTCTGTAATGCCGTTCATCGTTGCAGGTTTGTTCTACTATTTCATGAACCTGATCATCGAAGTGATATTGAACCGCGTGGAGAAATCCATGTCTTACTATTCTTAAGAGAGGTGTGAATAATGACAGAAGTTAATGACATCGTTCTTGAGATGAAAGACATACATAAGTCCTTTGGCAAACTGGAGGTCTTAACAGGTATCGATCTGGAAGTTAAGCGCGGCGAAGTAGTTGCGATCATTGGTCCTTCCGGCGGCGGCAAATCAACTCTTTTAAGATGCGCCACCACTCTCGAAAAGATCGACTCCGGCAAGATCGTAATAGGCGGCGACGTCCTCTGTGAAGACAAAGACGGACATTCGGTATATTGCGATAAAAATCTCGAAAAAGAGATCAGATCCAAGTTCGGTCTTGTTTTCCAGAACTTCAATCTCTTCCCGCATTTCACGGTCAGAAGAAATATCACTGAAGCCTTGATCCATGTCCACAAAAAGAGCAAGACCGAAGCTGACGCCATCTGTGACGGCCTTCTTAAGAAGATGGATCTGGAAACTAAGGCTGAAGAATATCCCTGCAATCTTTCAGGCGGTCAGCAGCAGCGAGTCTCTATCGCGAGAGCCCTTGCCACCAACCCTGAGATCATTTTCTTTGACGAGCCCACATCCGCTCTGGATCCTGAGCTCACAAAGGGCGTTTTAACCGTAATCAAGGAACTCGCCAAAGAAAAGATGACGATGGTCATCGTTACTCATGAAATGAGCTTTGCAAGAGACGTTGCAGACAGGATCGTCTTCATGGACGGCGGCGTTATCGTTGAAGAAGGCCCCGCATATGATCTCGTCACAAATCCTCAAGAGGAAAGAACCAAAGAGTTCCTCGCGGGTTATTAAAGGCGCAATTATTTAATCCCCTCACTTCAGACAGTAATTTGAGTCGCAATTAATTAATTCGCGAATTTCGAACAGTATTTGCCTTCGGCAAATAACTCATTCGTTCGAATTAATTAATTGCTTTTCGAGGAATATAAAGGAGAATAAACATGATTAACTTTGATGAGATAGTAGATAGAAATACACCTGAAGATCTTAAGCATGCAAAGATAGACGGTATCGATGATCTTATTCCGATGTGGGTCGCCGATATGGATTTTAAGAGCCCTGATGAAGTCGTTGAGGCTCTTGTAGAGCAGGCGAAAAGAGGTGTTTACGGATATTCTGAAGCGGATGAATCCTACGACCGTGCGCTTACCGGCTGGTATAAGAGAAGATACGGCTGGGACGTTGATCCCAAGACCGTTTTAAAGATGCCCGGCGTTGTTCTTGGTATCTCAGATTCGATCAATGCGCTCACCGAAAAGAACGACAGCATTCTCATTTTCGAACCGCTTTACGGTCCTATCGGCAGGGCAGTAAAGGGCAGCGGCAGAAACCTCGTTGTATCAGATCTTGTCATGAAGGGATCCCGTTACGAGATCGACTTTGAAGATTTCGAACGCAAGGTCCGCGAGAATGATGTGAAGATGCTTATCTTCTGCAATCCGCATAATCCTGCCGGCCGCGTATGGACAAGAGAAGAACTGTTAAGAGTGGGTGATATCTGTCTTAGAAATCACATGCTGATCGTCTGTGATGAGATCCACGCGGATTTTGTTTACAGCGGTCATAAGCATATCCCGATCGCTTCTTTGTCCGAAGAACTGAAGAAGATCACGGTAACATGTACGTCTGCTACCAAGTCTTTTAATATCGCAGGAATTCAGGCTGCAAATATCGTTATTGCAGATGACTCGATGCGAAGGGCAGTAGACAAGTATGCTTTTTCGACCGGTGCATTTGGCTTGAACATTATGGGCCTGGTTGCGACCAGAGCCGCATATACATACGGCGACAAGTGGATGGATGAGCTGGTATCTTATCTTGAAGGCAATATTGAACTGGCAAAGAGCCGTCTTGCAGGCACGAAACTTAAGGTTACCGATATCGAAGGAACATACCTCATTTGGATAGATGCATCAGCGTTGGGCATGGACGATCCTTCGAAGTTTTTCCTTGATAATGCGCATATTAAGTTCTCAGAGGGTACGTTCTTCTCGAAAAAGGCAACGCAGTTCATTCGTATGAATATCGCTTGCCCCAGAAGCGTTGTAAATGAAGCATTAGACCGAATGCTGGCAATCCCTGAAGTCAGATAAGAATCTCTGTTTTTCAAAATCTTCAGATCCGGATACAGGACTTCTGTTGACATAAAATCGAACTGGTAGTACGATAATCGTACTGACAGTACGATTATATAGGATTGGGGAAACAACATATGGAAGTCAAAAAACGTAAAGACAGATTAAGAGAGATCCATACGGCTTCGGTCATGATGGCGGCAGAAAGGCTTTTCGAAGAAAAAGGGTACGAGGCTGCATCAATAGACGACATTGCTTTTAATACAGGGATCAGCAAGTCCACGCTCTATGTTTATTTCAAGAGCAAGCAGCTTATCTGGGATCACATTGTCTGCAAGTATATGGAACAGCTTTTGGAGGATGCGAAAAAGGTCGCTGAAGGCAAGGGAAGCTTTGAGAAAAGATACTATAAGCTCTGTTTTGACATTGCAGACAAATTTGAAGCGCACCCTATGTTTTACAGGGCAACGCTCGGCTCGATTTCGATGGATATGGAGCAGGAGATCTATAAGAAGATCTACGATGTAGGCGAACAGACGAACGAAGCGATTGCTGACTTCATCAGGAGCGGCATCAAGGAAGGCGTTGTCAGAAAGGACATCGACGTTTATCCGGCGGTCATCATGATGTGGTCATCGATATCAGGTATCATCTCTATGGCAATGGATAAGGAAGAATACTTGAAAGTAAGATTTAACATGACCAAAAAGGACTATCTGAAGAAAGCATTCAAGATGCTCTTGGAGGGCTGCTTATGAACGCCATATACCTGAGCGGTTCAGGCAATACAAAGCATATCGTAACGCTGCTCTTAAATGAGCTCGGAAGCACCGGGATATGCGCGCCTATTGAGTCAGAAGATGCAATGAAAGCATTAGAAGGCGATGAGATCATTCTTGCTTATCCTACGATGTTTTCGAATATTCCGTATCTTGTAAGAGACTTTATAAACAGCCACGAAACAATATGGAAGAGCAAGAAGATCTTTCTTATAACGACCATGGGATTGTTTGCAGGTGACGGTACAGGATGTGCTGCAAGGCTTCTTAAGAAGTATGGCGCAGAAATAACAGGCGGTCTTCAGATCGTTATGCCAGACTCTATCGGAGACTGCAAGGCTCTTAAGAAGACTAAAGAACAGAATAAGGCGATAATCGAGAAGGCCAACAAACGCATTATTGAAGCCGCAAAACAGATGAAGGCAGGTAACTATCCTAAAGAAGGTCTGTCGTTTGCAGCGCATCTGGCAGGCTTATTCGGTCAGAGACTCTGGTTCTACAATAAGACGACAGGCTATACCGATAAGCTTAAGATCGATCCTGATAAGTGCATCGGTTGTGGCATCTGTGCGAAGAATTGTCCGACACAAAACATCAAAATAGAGAACGGCAAGGCGGTCGCATCTTCTAAATGCACCATGTGCTACAGATGCATAGATCATTGCCCGAAGCAGGCGATGACGCTCTTGGGCAAGACATTGCACGAGCAGCCCACTTACGAGAGAAACAGCAAATAAGCATAATAATACCCCGCACGAGTTTATTGCGTAAGCAATTATTGTCTGAAGTGCGGGGTATTAATTTTGCTTATTCCGGTTTGTAGCTATCTTTCAAAGATACAGCTCTGTTGAATACGAGGTGATCAGGTGTTGAATCCTTGGAGTCTGCGCAGAAGTAACCTGTTCTTAAGAACTGGAATCTGTCAGCAGGCTTTGTGTCCTTGAGGAATGCCTCGAGTTTTGCGCCCTTGATGATCTCCAATGAATCGGGATTGATGAAATCCAGATAGTTGCAGTCAGCAAGGTCAGGCTGCTCTGTTGTAAAGAGTCTGTCGTAGAGTCTGATCTCGCCGTCAACAGCAGTCTTTGCGTCAACCCAGTGGATAGTGGACTTGATCTTTCTGCCGTCTAAAGTGTTGCCGCCTCTGGAATCAGGGTCGTATGTGCAGTGAACTGCAGTTACATTGCCTTCAGCGTCATGATCACAGGATACGCACTTAACAACATAAGCGGACTTAAGGCGAACTTCGTTACCGGGGAAGAGTCTGAAATACTTGGGAGCGGGAACTTCCATGAAATCTTCTTCTTCGATCCAGAGTTCTCTGGAGAAGGATACCTTACGTGTGCCGGCGTTCTCATCCTTAGGATTATTCTCGACGTCGAATTCTTCTGTCTGTCCCTCAGGATAGTTGTCGATGATGAGCTTAACAGGCTTTAAGACTGCCATTGCTCTCTGAGCGTGATCGTTAAGATCTTCTCGGAGACAGTATTCGAGGAAAGCGAAGTCAACAACGGAGTTGACCTTGGCAACACCGTTACGTGCGCTAAAGTTATGGATTGAAGCAGGTGTGTAACCTCTTCTGCGAAGGCCGCAAAGAGTAGGCATTCTGGGGTCATCCCAGCCTGATACGATGCCTGCTTCGATCATGGCACGGAGCTTTCTCTTGGAAAGTACTGTGTGTGTGATTCCGAGTCTTGCGAACTCGATCTGACGGGGCTTGCACTCAACGGAGATGTTGTTTACTACCCAGTTGTAAAGAGGTCTGTGAGCTTCGAACTCCAAAGAGCAGAGTGAGTGTGTGATACCTTCCAAAGCGTCTTCGATCGGATGAGCGAAGTCATACATAGGATAGATGCACCACTCAGTGCCTGTTCTGTGGTGGGGGAGGTGATTGATCCTGTAGATAACAGGGTCTCTCATATTGAAGTTACCGGAAGCGAGGTCGATCTTGGCTCTGAGAGTCATCTTACCGTCCTCAAACTCGCCGGCTCTCATTCTCTTAAAGAGATCTAGGCTTTCTTCGATAGGTCTGTCTCTGTAAGGTGAGACAGCAGGAGTCTTAGTGTCGCCCCTCATGTCTCTCATCTGGTCGGGTGTAAGCTCGCAAACGTAAGCCAATCCTTTTTCGATGAGCTCGATCGCAAATCCGTACATCTTCTCGAAATACTCGGAAGCGTAGAAGAATCTGTCATCCCAGTCGTGTCCTAACCAGTGGATATCTTCCTTGATGGCTTCAACGTATTCCTCATCCTCTTTGGTGGGGTTCGTGTCGTCCATTCTGAGGTTGCAGAGACCGTTATAAGCCTCTGCTGTGCCGAAGTCGATCTCTAAGGCCTTTGCGTGACCGATGTGAAGGTAGCCGTTAGGTTCGGGCGGGAATCTTGTGTGGATCTTCTTACCGTAAACTCTACCGCCTTCTTTGAGTTCTTCGTCAATGATCTGTTCAATAAAATTCTTGCTTTCAGCCATTTCTCATATTCTCCCGATCAAAGTCTTGAATAAGCGTATTTAATTCTTCTTAAGGATTCTTCCTTGCCTAAAAGGAGCATAACCTCAGCGCATCCGCCGGGGGTTACCGCAACGCCTGCAGCTGCGATCCTTACAGGCCACATAACAACAGAGTTCTTGACTTCAAGGCTCTCTGCCAATGTCTTCATTGCCTCAGTGATAGCGTCTCTGTCCCAGTCTAAGTTCTCCAAAACGGGGATTGCCTTTTCGAGCATTTCCTTGGAAGATTCCAAAGTGGACTTGCTCTTCTTGTGCTCGAAAAGTGCGAGGTCGAAGTCTCCGTATTCCTTAATGAATGAGAGCTTCTCTGTGATCTCGTTGAATTTAGCGATCCTGGGCTTCAAGAGCTCTGCAAGGAGTGCATAGCATGAAGGATCGACACCTGCCTCATCGTAGAAAGGCTTTGCGTGTGTAAGGAAATCCTCATCGGACATTGCCTTGATGTGTTCCTGGTTGACCCATGAGAGCTTGTCGTAGTCGAAAACGGCAGGTGACTTGGAGATGCCGTTGATATCGAATGCTTCGATGAGTTCAGGCAGGGAGAAGATCTCTCTTGTGTCCTTGGGAGCCCAGCCTAAGAGTGCGATATAGTTGATGATCGCCTCAGGGAGGTAACCTTCGTTTATGAGATCCATAAAGCCTGTGGAGCCGTGACGCTTGGAGAGCTTGGAGATAACCTCATTTCCTTCCTCGTCAACTGACTTGCCCATAATGAGCGGCAGGTGGATATATGTGGGGATCTCCCAGCCGAATGCCTCATAGAGGAGGTTGTACTTAGGTGTTGAAGATAAGTACTCGGAACCTCTTACAACGTGTGTGATTCCCATTGTGTGGTCATCGATTACGTTTGCGAAGTTATATGTAGGGAAGCCGTCTGTCTTGATAAGCACCTGGTCGTCCAGATCCTCGTTGGGGAATGTGATATCGCCATAAACGAGGTCGTGATAAGAAGTAGAGCCTGTAAGGGGCATCTTCTGGCGGATTACATAGGGCATACCTGCATCCAGATTCTTCTGGATCTCTTCAGGAGATAAGTCTCTGCAGTGTCTGTCGTAGCCTGTTCCTTCAGGAGCATTCTCCTTAAGAGCCTCAAGGCGCTCCTTGGTGCAGAAGCATCTGTAAGCCTTGCCTTGCTCAACGAGCTGCTCAGCATAAGGCTTATACATAGAAAGTCTCTCGCTCTGGACATAAGGTCCGAACTCGCCGCCGATATCAGGTCCTTCGTCATGCTCAAGACCTGCAAGCTTCAAGGTATCATATATAACCTGAGTTGCACCCTCTACATAACGTTCACGGTCGGTATCCTCGATCCTCAATACAAAAGTGCCGCCTTCGTGCTTGGCCGTAAGGTACTCGTAAAGCGCTGTGCGAAGATTGCCGACATGCATAAAACCAGTGGGGCTGGGTGCGAATCTCGTTCTTATTTTCATACATAACCTCTATTAATAAATTTACCTGAGCGTATATTCTAACACTTTTGTGGTAATATACAAATTGACTTTGAGAGCGAAAGGAGCCCTTAAATCTTGGACAGACTTGAATGTAACAGAAGCTACGATTGCTTTACGGGAAGCGGCATTGCGGAGGAATTTATCGCAGGCTTTATTCTCGAGCAGTACGACAACAAGGACTTAAGCGGCTGCGGGATCAAAGTCGCAATTGTCTCTGACAGACAGGTCAGCGCTTATTACTACAATTCATTTGAAAAGCAGTTCGCTTTAAGGGACATTAAGACATACCTTATCACGGTAGAAGAGGGCGAACAGAATAAGAATCTTTCACAGGTAAATGAAGTTGTTAAAGAGTTAAACGAGTTCGGTCTTAACAGCAATGACTGGATCATTGGCTTCGGCGGCGGCTCTGTCCTTGATATCACGGCTTTTGCCTCAGCTCTTTACACCGGAAGATCACGTTATATCGCAGTTCCGACGACTCTGTCTTCCATGTCGGAGACATGCTGCGCAGATAAGGCCTGCCTTAACTCCGGAAGCCGCAAGAATACTGCTTCCGTGGCAATTTCCCAGACTGCCGTATTTGTCGATCCCGTTTATCTTTCGACAGTTCCGAAAAAATTTATTCCGAACGGTTATTCTCAGATAATAAGATATGCATTGCTTGCCGATTTCGGGCTTTTGACCGAGCTTATCGAGCTTTCGGGCTCAAAGCCTTCGGACATCAGGGTTTTCTTAAACCGCGTATATGCTGCAAGGGCTGCGATCGACAAGAAGAATCCTTTGCTTTTGACACTCGGTTCCGAGCTCTCGGAAGCAATCGAAGGATATTTCAGGTTCATGAATTATTCGGAGGGAGAGGCTCTGGCTTTGAGCCTTTATGCCACCGTTCCCGATAAGGTAAGACCAGCTTTTAAGGCGATCTATCTTAAACTCGGGCTCCCGACAGAACTCAAGGGCGTAAGTTTTAATGCGATAATGAACTCTCTTAAGGATTCATACAGGAAAGGCTCTGTTTCTAACGATCCCCTCGTCTGTTATGAAGAGACAGACGGCAAGGGCAGCTGGGCCATTAAGAATCCTGATACGGAAGAGGCTTTGGCCATTTTGGAGGAGCGTTTGAAGAATATCACGTCCTGCTCATCACAAGTTGCCTCAAAAGAAGAGGAAACTTAGGGTATAATAGCGGAGTTATGAGCAACACTAAGTTCACAAAATTAATAGCAACTGCCTTGTGCTTTGCGGTTTTGACAGGACCGCTCGTTTTGACTTCCTGCAAGAAAAATGAGAATACAGGCACCAAAGCAGCTGATTACGGCTCTTTCGGTTCTGATATCGCCAGAGAGATCGCTTCGAAATTCCCTGACAGGAAACCTTATTCGGAGGGCGAGACCGCGACAGGCGCTTATATCGCCGGAAAGATCAGGGAATTAGGCTATACGCCTGAGATCCAGACTTTCGAAAAAGAAGAAGTCGGAAGTTCGGCAAACTATATCGTTAAGGTACCGGGTACCGGTTTTTACTGCCGTCAGGACGACGGTACATATCAGGTTGAGCACAGGGTCGCAGTGATCGGTGCTCACTACGATTCGGCTATGCTTCCTGATTATGCTCCGAAAGAAGAGGAGAAGAAGGAAGAGGAAAAGCCCGCAGATCCTGATGCTACGCCGACCGAGCGCCCGAAATATGTATATGACGGCATTTCAGACAACGCTTCCGGAACGGCATGTGTTTTGACCGCCATGAAGGCTTTCAAGGAATATAAGGACATCGCTTACGATGTCTGGTTCGTATTTTTCGGTGCCGGAACAGATGACCAGGCAGGAGCTGAGGCATTCTGCGCTTCTTTAAAGGGTGAAGAGCTCTACAGCATCGATGTAATGTACGATATCGACAGCTTATATGCAGGCGATAAAGTCTATGCATCTTCAGGTTTTAAGTCTCTTAATACCAACCAGAAGTATGAGATGAGAAGAAAGCTCTATCAGGCTTATGACGTATGCTTTGCAAATCCTCTTTATACAAATTACAGATTTGACCTCTGCTACAACGAGTCCGGATTAAAGTTCGATGTAAACGGCGATGGCTATAAGGATATCTTCAATGAGATCCCCAACACCATTTCCGATTATAAACCGTTCGACGACAGGGGAATCGTAATAGTCTATTTCGAGAGCTACGATTATAACTATACAGATCTTGAAAAGATGAAGGAGACAAAGAACCTAAACCTTCAGGATTTCGGCGGAAAGGTCAGAAGAACGCCTTCGGACTGCACTTATTTCCTGGATTCTCTCCTCGTTACCGAAGATATAGACCGTAATGAAGACGGCGAGATCGACTGCACCGGAGACAGGCTCCAGATAAGGGTCAACTGCGTTGCATTTATTGTTATTGAGGCTCTGCTGAAGGGTTCTGACAAGGGTATGACGCCTGCCCAGTATGAAGCTTTCAAGATAGAATCGACCAAGCAGACATATTTTACCGAGTCTTCTGAAACCTCAACTTAAATCAAAATCATTTAAAAAATCCGACTTTCAATCGTTTTGCTTATGTTATACTAAATAAGATAAGCGTATAAAGAAGGACATTTTTCGATGTCAAATACATCAATAATCGGCCAGATATTTGATTTTTTAGGCGAGCTTTTTAACAGCCTTGCTAAGGGCACGCTGTTTTTCGGCAGCCCTTGGGACTTCATCAGATATGCGATCGATATCGCGCTTGTCACATTCCTTTTCTATTCAGTCCTGATGTTCATCAGACAGACCAGAGCCTGGCAGCTCATCAAGGGTATCGTATTCGTACTGGTATTTGTTGCTTTCTGCGGCCTTATCGGACTCGACATGGTAGGATTCCTCTTTAACAGGCTTCTTTATATCGTTGCGATCCTCTTCGTTGTTTTGTTCCAGCCGGAACTCAGAAGAGCGCTTGAGACCGTGGGTCTTCGTACATCGAGCGCTGCAAATCCTTTCAGGCACAGCGAAGCCAAGATGACGAGGGAAGAGCTTTCTTCATTTATCAAAGAGATCAGTTCCGCCTGCAAGGAGATGTCCAGGACATATACAGGCGCTCTTATCCTTATCGAGAGAAAGACAAGGCTCGATGAGCTTTTATCTCAGGAAAATGTAGTTTCATTCGATTCTGAAGTAACGAGTTCGGTACTCCAGAGTATTTTCTATAAAGGATCTCCGATGCATGACGGCGGCCTTCTCATAAGAGACGGCAGGATCATAGCAGCCAGATGCCATGTTCCGCTCTCCGTAACAATGCATTCTCTCGAACGTGCCGGAACACGCCACAGAGCAGCTGTCGGTGCGAGCGAAATGGGTGACACCGTAGCAGTAGTAGTTTCAGAAGAGAGAGGCAAGACTTCCATCGCAGTTAACGGAAGACTCTTTGAGATGAGATCAACAAAGGAACTTGAAGCTAATCTCTCATATCTTTTGGGACTTAAGGAATACGGCACAGAGAATAAGACCTTCTTCGGTAAGATCCTTGATAAGCTCCGCGGCAATTCCGATTCGAACCAGGATACTCTCTTAAGCCAGGAAGATGTCGAGAATGCTTCCAAGGCTAAGACTTCATCAGCTAATCCCGAGCCGGTCGTTGCTGCTACCCAGGTTGAAGTTGCTGGCGAAGCTGCTGTACCTATCTCTATCCGTACAAAAGTTGCTGATGAAACATCCAATTCAAAGAGAGTCAGCACTACAACAAGGATCCTTTTCCTTGTTCTGTCGATCTTTATGTCTCTCGCTCTTTGGACTTATATCCAGGTAATTACGGACCCTGTAGTTACCAGAAACATTACAGTTCCCATCAGTAAGTATACAGATGACGATCTGCCTGATAATGTCGATCCTACATATCCTATCGATTCTGTTGAACTGGAGATCGTAGGACGGGCAAGCACGATCAATTCGCTTACATCTGATGATATCGTTGCATCTATAAACTATAGCCAGATCAAATCAGGTGACGTCGGAATCTTCGATCTCCCTGTCGAGATAACGAGCAAGGACAGAAATGTTTATTTCCGCGTTGAGAGAAATAAGACTCCGACGATCCCGGTAACGGTATATTCCGTTAATAACTGATTCTAAAGACCTGACCTTATAAACGGGCAGGGAAGAAAGGATATATTTATGATTGAGACAAAAGATCTTATCGATTTGACACACACGCTTGCAGCTCCCATTTTGGAAGATAAGAAGTATCCCTGGGAAGCATTGCCGCTCATTAAGGAATTCATCCTTAAGTTAGGCCCCACGCTCGACCCTGAGATCTATGAGCAGAAAGCAGAAGATATCTGGATCGCAAAGAGCGCCAAGGTTTTCGATTCCGCTTATATCGCAGGACCCTGCATCATCGGACCTGAGACGGAAGTACGTCAGTGCGCATTCATCAGAGGCAGCGCTCTTATAGGTTCCAAGTGCGTTATCGGTAACTCCACAGAGCTTAAGAACGTAATCATCAGCGACAACGTTCAAGTTCCTCACTATAACTATGTAGGTGACTCCATCCTCGGATACAAGTCACACCTTGGTGCAGGCGCCATCACATCAAACGTTAAGTCCGATAAGACATTGGTCTGCGTTAAGAACGGTGACGAAGTAATCGAGACAGGCCTCAAGAAGTTTGCTGCTATCGTCGGCGACAACGTAGAAGTAGGCTGCCAGAGCGTTCTTAACCCCGGTACAGTCATCGGCAGAGGCTGCCGCGTATATCCTCTCTCAAGAGTAAGAGGAGTTATCCCTGAAAAGCACATCTTCAAGGATAAGGACGAAATCGTACCGATTGAGGAATAAACTATTTTTCGTCGCGGGGCTTCCGCGCGTCGCTACGCTTCGCTTGTGCAGAAGCGACTCAAAATAGTTTATTCTCGTACAAAAGACTGACAATAATTAAAAGGGCGTGAGATGGATCACGCCCTTTATTTTATTTGTTGTTGCGAAAAATTATACAACGGAATCTTTGAGTTTATCGAATGCTGCCTTTGCAACCTGTCTTACGTTAGGGTCGGAGTCAGCGAATGCGAGTTTCTTAACGTATTCCTCGCAATGCTTAGCGTGGATATCAGCTGCTGCGGTAGCTGCTGCTGCTCTTACCATAGGAGATGAATCACGTAAGAGAGGGATGAGAGCCATGCCTGACTCATAAGAAGGGCACATACCCATAGCCATTGCCACAGTCATACGAACGTCGTCTTCGGTGCTGTCAGAATATTTCATCAGTGCGCCAAGTTTTTGCTTCGATCCGAGTTTAAGGATTTTTTCTTTCAAAGCGTCGGTGCGTCCCATAATTTAGGCTCCTACTATCATTAATCAACAATATTATAGATTAAATCTCTCAAAAAAACATCACTCTCACCAAAATAACCTTACTTTATATTAGATTTTGGTGTAATTTGCTCTATAATACTTTTGATTATACAGTCAAAATGTAGAATTAAAATGTGATTTTACATATTTGATTGCTTTGAGAGGTAAATTTTTAATGAACAAACTAACTTACGGAATAGCCGTATTCATTATATCAGGGGCCTTATTGCTGTCTTCTTGTTCGATGAATTTGGGACCGGAGACACTCCCTTCGATAAAACCCACTACAACAACAACCGAGACTGAGACTTCTGCTACCACACAGACCATTAAGCCAGAGGCTACAGATCCTTTCAGCACTGCAGTCGTTACCGAGAGCGTAGTCGAAAAGAACGGCTTCTTAATGGTTAAGGATTCCAAACTGTTAAATATCAGGGGTCAGGAAGTAGTGCTTAAGGGCATGAGCTCTTTCGGTATCCAGGATTGCGGCGATTTCTTTACTTTCGATGCTATCAAGACCCTTGCACAGGACTGGGGCTGTGATGTCGTAAGGATCGTGATCAACGGCGATGCAAATACCGGTTATATGAAAGAACCCGATAAGTACTTTGACCCTATCTGCAAGATCTGTGATCTGTGCATCAAGCAGGGCATCTACGTTATCGTTGACTGGAATGTAGGTTACGAAAAGGATTCTTCTGAAAACAAGAAGGCTGCTGTGGATTTCTTTAACAGGATTTCCGTTATCTATGCTGAAGATCCTAATGTTATCTATGAGATCAATAACGATCCTATAGCAGTTGATGAAGAGCACCCGATCAAGGACGAATGGGCAAAGGCTATTGCTCCTTTTGCGTCTGAAGTCATCACCGCGATCAGAAAGAACAGCCCTAAGAGTCTGGTTGTTGTCGGCACGCCTGATTTTGGTCTTGATGTTGAATCAGCTTCCAAGGCAAAGCTTAAGTTCGATAATGTCGTTTACGGCTGCCGTTTCTTCTCAGGTTCAGCATCTGATGAACAGAGAGAAAAGATCAAGGAAGCTATGGGGAAGGGCATCTGCGTATTCGTAACAGAATGGGGTCTTTGCAGCCCTGACTGCAAAGGCGGCGTATATTACCTTGAGAGCGATAAGTGGATTTCTTTCTTTGATGAGAACAAGATCTCCTGGTGCAATTATGCCATCGGAAGCTATATAAATAATGATGCAAATGCTCTTGCGCTCTTAAACAGCCAGTACAGGGATGAGCAGAAGGCTTCACACTGGCCTGACGGCTTGATCTCTAAGTCCGGCCAGTATGCAAAGGAAAAGCTCCTTGCAGGCAAGGTCGCTGAAACAGAAGAAACATCTGCATCTTCAGATCCTTCTGATTCTTCAGCTTCTTCGGCATCTTCTGAAACTACCAAGTCAACATAAGGAACGGTAAGTCGCTTTGCTGATGTCCAGGACAGGATATAAGGTCGCTAATGACAGGAACAGATATGAAGTTCTTGCTTTGGAGACTGAGCGTTTAAGGCTTTCTGTCCTTCGTAAGAGTGAGGCTTCAAGAGTTAACGCTTATTTTGTTAAGAACAGGGATTTCCATAAGAAGTATTCCCAGACTCATACGGAAGATTATTTCACTGTCTCAATGCAGAGGAAGTATCTTGCGTATGACTACAATTCTTTTCTTGACGGGACACTGGTTCCTTTGTGGATCACGCTGAAGGAAACGGGGGAGATCATAGGAAGGGTATCTTTCTTTAATTTCGCTTTCGGCGGAATGATGTCCTGCGCCTGTGGTTATCACCTGGATAAGGACCATACAGGGAAAGGGTACATGACTGAGGCGTTAAAGGGCGCCATGGCCTTTGTTTT
The DNA here is from genome assembly GCA_003149065.1 of Ruminococcaceae bacterium R-25. NCBI lineage: Bacteria > Bacillati > Bacillota > Clostridia > Eubacteriales > Oscillospiraceae > Ruminococcaceae bacterium R-25. The sequence goes on along the minus strand of QGFZ01000001.1, from coordinate 998,343 downwards.
CGATGAATATAAGCTGCACAGGATCGAAGCTTTTATCGTGCCTGATAACGAACCTTCGTTAAATCTGGTAAAAAGGTGCGGATTCCATTACGAGGGAAGAAGGATATCCTACATGCATATTAACGGCAGATACAGGGACCATGATGCGTTTTATATCCTTGAAGATGACGTGAAATAGGTCTGATATTTGCATTTTCTTTGAAATAATGTAAATTTGCCTTAAGATGTAACAAAAATTAAATAAATTTACACGCAAAGTGTGTTTTAATATAGTAAATGATTATGCACACGTTTATGTGGAGGTGATTATTGTGAATAGAAAAAGATTTACATTAGCCCTTGTAGCCGCTATGACTATCGGTGCTTTGTGCCTTGGTATTGCAGCTTGCGGAAAAAAGCCTGAGCCTACTGAGACAACGACTGAGACTTCCGAGGTTACAACAACTACCACCACCACAGCTCCGACAACGACGCTTACCGAATATTCCGGACCGATGCAGAATACTACTGAAATTAACTGGAAAGAGACCCAGCTCGAGTCACCTGCCACATATTATGTAAAGGTTTCCAAGGGCGAGTTCCTTAATGTCAGAAGCGGCCCCGGTACTTCATATCCTATCGTTGCCAAGCTTACAAGAGGTCAGTCAGTAACTGTAGTCGCAAGATCCAACGGTATTTGGTATAAGACACAGGACGGATACTTCATCTCAGAGACATATCTCTCAGGAAAGATCCCTAACTAAAATTCTTAGTTGATTATTTTCGAACCTTAGTGTAATATACATAGGCACTTGATTTAAGTGCCGATACGCGAGTGTAGTTCAATGGTAGAACTTCAGCCTTCCAAGCTGACCACGTGGGTTCGATTCCCATCACTCGCTCCAGGGTCATTAGCTCAGCTGGATAGAGCAACAGCCTTCTAAGCTGTGGGCCGGAGGTTCGAGTCCCCCATGGCTCACCATCAAAAAGCGCTTCGTTTAATAACGGAGCGCTTTTGGTTTATTTAAAGATATTGCATAAAAAGATGCATTCCGATTTTACGTCTCCGATATCCTGCCGTTATTGTTGAGAAAATTTCCGTTTGTTACACTTAATTTGGATTAAGGAGGATAGAACTATGAGGATATGTGTTAATTGCAACGCTGAGCTTAAAGATGACGATCTTTTCTGCAAACATTGCGGTTTGAAGGTGGCGGAAAGGCTCTCTAAAGAAGACAGCATTTCTCTTGCATCTGAGCTCGAAAAGAGATTCGCCGAGCGGACGAGGATCAAAAGGGAGATCTCCGATATGGAGCATGAAAGCCTTAAATACCGGCTTCCTTCTAAAAGACCCAGATATTCCGCATTTAGGTTTTTCTGGCCTTTTTTGATCTGGTCACAATTGGCTGTTGTCGGAGTTGCGATCATATTGATCATTTTCCTGTTTGCCGGCGCTTTCGATAACTACAGTTCAGATAGTATCAAAGCACTCGTGTATCTGCTTGGTATTCCCGCAGAAGGCGTGACGATGATCATCGGTGCTGTTGTCGCGCGTCTGAAAAGAGACAGGCTTAATATGAAGCTTGAAGAAGAAGAACAGATCATAATCAACAAGCAGAGGAATATCGAAGTCAGGATCGCTGAACTCAGGAGTATATTAAATCAGTGCGAATACAACTTGCCGGGCCTTGAGAACAGGGTGCCCGCGTTTTTGCGCACTGAACAGGGCATGAGAAAGGTAAGAATGCTCCTTGAAAGCGGTGAAGCTGAAGACTTCGACCATGCAATCCTTATCTGCAAGTGAAAATAAAGCAATCTTGATTAATGATATAATCCGGGTATTCATTTAACAGGGGGGAGAAAGAATGAATTGTGTTAAGTGTGGTTCTGTAATTGCAGAAGGAAACAGGTTCTGTATGATCTGCGGAACGCCTGTTCCGGCTGTAGAAACACCTGCTGCTCAGGCTTCAGCACCTGATCCGGCACCTGCCCAGGCAGAACAGGGTCAGCCGGCTCCTGAAAAGCCTTCGATTCCTTATTGCCAGCCGGTTATGGACGGCGCTAATATCACTCTTCCTTTGAGCAGGAAGTTCAGAGTCCGTTGTCCTGACTGCGGACATGTTTCTGATGATATAAAGAGGGATCTTACAGCAGGGTTTCCTTGTCCGGTTTGCAAAAAAGCTTATGCTTACGGCGGACAGGTCCTGATCTACAGGATGGGATGTTTTCATCCGCTTTTTGCCGCTACTCCCATGAGCATTTTTATCGACGGCCTGGATTACGGCAGGATAACGAATCAGGAATCTGTAAGGATCATGCTTCCGGCGGGCCCTCATGTTGTCTGCTGCGGCAATTCAACCAAGCAGTCCAAGGCTTTCCAGATCGTGGTAAGCCCTCAGTACTATAATTTTGCGTTCAAGTTCAATCTTGTTTACGAAGGACCTTTTACGTATCCCGGAAGAGGAATTCCGATGGAGTTTAAACAGTGCGCTCCTGAGGAGATTCCGAACATTTGATCAAAGGCTTTTTAGTTTATTGTGACAAGGTTGTCCGTTTTTGGGACAACCTTGTTTTTTGCCGCCTTTAGGCTTGAAGGATATCGAAATCTTTGTGATATAATCGAAAAGTCAAATACATATATATTATTTATTTTAAGGAGTTGGGTAGGCTATGCCGGGTAAGAAAGATTACGGCAACGAGAGCATTTCGATGCTCAAGGGCGAAGATCGTGTAAGACTTCGTCCGGCTGTTATTTTCGGTTCAGACAATCTCGAAGGATGCATTCATTCCTTCTTTGAGATTCTTTCGAACTCAATCGACGAGGCCAGAGAAGGTCACGGCGATAAGATCATCATCACAAGATTCGCGGACGGTACGATCGAAGTAGAGGACTTCGGACGCGGAATCCCTATGGATTACAATGCCAAAGAGGGCAGATATAACTGGGAACTCGTTTACTGCGAGCTTTATGCGGGCGGTAAGTATAACAATAATTCATCGGGCGACTATGAATTCTCACTGGGTCTTAACGGTCTTGGTGCGTGCGCCACACAGTATGCGTCTGAATTCTTCCAGGTAACCGTTTTCAGAGACCATACAAAGTACGAGATGGGCTTTAAGAAGGGTGTCCCTGTAACCGAACTCATGCAGGAGCCTTACAGATTTAAGAGAACAGGTACGATCCAGCGCTGGAAGCCTGATACAGAGGTCTTTACCGAGATCATAATTCCTCTCGAGACATTTAAGGAGATCATCAAGCGCCAGTCCGTTATCAACAGCGGAATCGAGTTCATCCTTAAGGATGCCGAGTCAGGCGAAGAGTTCTCATTCATGTATCCTGAGGGAATCAAGGGATATGTCGATGAATTGAACGACATGAAGGGCTTTACCGAGACATATACATTCTCAGGCGAAGGCAGAGGCCGTGATAAGGAAGACCGTGACGAATACAAGGTAAGGGCAGAGGTCGCATTCTGCTTCAATAACGAAGTAAATGCTTTGGAATACTTCCATAACTCCAGTTTCCTTGAGCATGGCGGCTCGCCGGATAAGGCTGTAAGAAATGCCTTTGTCGCAGAGATCGACAAGCAGATAAAGCTTAAGGAGAAATATAAGGCCAATGAGTCGAGGATCACTTTCCAGGATATAGCTGATTCATTGATCCTTGTAACCAATACCTTCTCTACTCAGACATCTTATGAGAACCAGACCAAAAAGGCCATCAACAACAAGTTCATCCAGGACTTCATGACACAGCTTATCAGGGATAACCTGGAGATCTGGTTTATCGAGAATAAGGATTTTGCTGCCAAGACGATCGAGCAGATCCTAATTAATAAGCGTGCGCGCGAAAATGCCGAGAAGGCAAAGGTCAACATCAAGAAGACCTTAATGGGCAAGGTCGATATCAACAACCGTATCAAGAAGTTCGTTGACTGCAGAACAAAAGATGTTGAAAAGCGCGAGCTCTACATCGTAGAGGGTGACTCCGCTTTGGGTTCCGTTAAGCTCGGCCGTGACGCTGAATTCCAGGCTGTCATGCCTGTAAGAGGTAAGATCTTAAACTGCCTTAAGGCTGATTATGCAACCATCTTTAAGAGCGAGATCATCACAGACCTTCTTAAGGTATTGGGATGCGGCGTTGAGATCAAGAATAAGCACACCAAGGACATGAGTGCATTTAATCTCGATGATCTCAGATGGAACAAGATCATAATCTGTACCGATGCCGACGTCGACGGATTCCAGATCAGAACACTGATCCTTGCGATGCTCTACAGACTTACTCCTACTCTTATCGAGAAGGGCTATGTCTATATAGCTGAATCTCCGCTTTTCGAGATCACATACAGACCTAAGGGAAAGAATGCGCAGGAAGAAACCTTCTTCGCGTTTAACGAGAAGGAAAAGGCTGAGATATTATCCAAGGTCGATCCCAAGCTCTGCACGATCCAGAGATCCAAAGGTTTGGGCGAGAACGAGCCTGAGATGATGTGGAAGACCACAATGAATCCGAAGTCCAGAAGACTTATCAAGGCTTGTCCTGAAGATGCAATGAGAACTGCTGAAGTTTTCGATCTTCTTTTAGGAGACAACCTCGCAGGAAGAAAACTCCATATCGAGATGGACGGCAAGAAGTACCTCGATATGCTTGATTTAGGGTGATTTAAATGGCACGTAAGAAAAAAGAAGATATCAATTCAGATTCACTTAAGGCAAGGCTTACAGACAGCAATGCCAAGGACATGCCGGCTATCGATCAGCCGATAACCGAGATGCTCGAGATCAACTACATGCCGTATGCAATGAGCGTCATTGTATCCCGTGCAATTCCTGAGATCGACGGCTTCAAGCCTTCACACAGAAAGCTCCTTTATACGATGTATAAGATGGGACTTTTGGGCGGCAACAGGACCAAGTCTGCAAACGTAGTAGGTCAGACCATGAAGCTCAATCCTCACGGCGACCAGGCTATCTACGATACGATGGTAAGACTTACCAGAGGCAATGGTTCATTGCTTCATCCTTTTGTTGATTCAAAGGGTAACTTCGGTAAGCAGTATTCCAGGGACATGCAGTGCGCTGCACCGCGTTATACAGAGGTAAGGCTCGAAAAGATCTGCGAAGAGATCTTCAAGGGCATTGATAAAGATGCTGTCGATATGGTCGATAACTATGACGGTACTTTAAAGGAACCTACGCTTCTTCCTACAACATTCCCGGCAGTTCTGGTAAATGCAAACCAGGGTATCGCCGTAGGTATGGCATCTAATATCTGTTCATTCAACCTCGCTGAAGTATGCGCTGCAACAGAAGCATATATGAGAGATCCTTCAACAGATCTGTTGGAGATCATGCCTGCACCTGATTTTTCCGGCGGCGGCAAGATCCTTTACGACAAGAATCAGATGAAGGCCATCTATGATACAGGTAAGGGAACGTTCTCTGTAAGAGCCAGGTATCAGGTGGATAAGGCCAAAAACCTTATCGAGATCACTGAGATCCCTTATTCTACAAGCGTTGAAGCTATCATCGACAACATTGCGGATCTCGTTAAGAGCGGCAAGGCAAAAGAGATCGCCGACATACGTGACGAGACAGACCTTGATGGTCTTAAGATCACGATCGACTGCAAGCGCGGTACCGATCACGAACAGCTCATGACAAAGCTCTTCAGATTTACAAAGCTCGAAGATACTTTCTCATGCAATTTCAATATCCTTATCGACGGTTCACCGAGAGTTATGGGCATTGCCCAGATCCTCGACGAATGGCTCAAGTGGAGAAGAACATGCGTCTGCCGTGAGCTCTCTTATAATCTCGATAAGATGAAGAAAAAACTGCACCTGTTAGACGGTCTTGCAGTTATCCTCTTAGACATTGATAAGGCAATTAAGATCATCAGAGAGACTGAATTAGAAGCTGACGTTATCCCTAACCTCATGCAAGGTTTCGGCATTGATGAAGAGCAGGCTGAATATGTTGCTGAGATCAAGCTCCGTAACATCAACAAGCAGTACATCATCAACCGTATTTCAGACAGGGATAAGTTAAAGGAAGATATTGCTGATACTGAGGACATGTTAAACAGCCCCAGAAGGATCAACAACCTTATCGCCAAAACATTGAAGGAAGTCGCAGAAAAGTACGGCCAGCCCAGAAAGTCTGAGCTCGTAGGAATGGAAGAGACTGAGACCTTTGTTGAGTCTGCAGTCATTCCTGATTACAGGCTCCACCTGATGCTTACCCGTCACGGCTATCTTAAGAAGCACACGATGAAGTCTTTGCAGAGCGCAGGCGAACTTAAGACAAAGGACGATGACGAGATCTTCATGGGCTTTGAGTGCGAGAACAAGTCAGACCTTTTGATCTTTACAGACAAGTGCAATCTTTATAAGACCCACGTTTACGATTTCTCCGACACGAAGCCTGGTGATCTGGGTCACTACCTTAACAGCGAACTTGAGATGGAAGACGGTGAGAGACCGATGTTCATGATATCCACGACAGATTACAAGGGTATCCTTTTCATCGCTTTCGAAAACGGCAAGGCTGCCAGATTCCCGATCTCATCTTATGAGACAAAGCAGAACAGAAAGAAGCTCATCAACGCATATTTTGACGGCAGCAAAGCTGTCGGATTCATGCTCCTTGATGAGACTGAAGATCCTGATCTTATCGTTACCAACAGCCTCGACAAGGCTGCCGTATTCAAGGCATCCCTGATTCCGCTTAAGACAACGAGAACCACGCAGGGCGTACAGCTGCTTGCTTCAAAGAAGGGTTCTGTATTAAAGTCTTTGGCACGTCTTGCAGAAGTAAATGTTCAGGATCCGGAGTATTACAGGATCCGCAAGGTGCCCGCTATCGGTTACTACATTAAGGAAAATTCTTTGGAGGCAAAGCAGGTAAGCTTTGATGATTTGAAGTGACGGCATTTTCTTCCGAGTATCACGTCGTAGAAGACGAGCATAAGGACACCAGAGGCTACAATATTGCAGCCGTCCTTTGCGCGGTCGTGCTTTTAGCACTGACTGTTACTACGGTCGTTCTCGGAAGAAAGGCAGCATATGAACTTGAGACGGTTCCGAGCTTCGAACTCGCTATAGATGAGGGAAGATACAGTGACGCTCTTGATATCTACAGAGGCGTTCAGGATGATGTATTAAAGTCTTCTCCTGATAATCAGACGACTTCCAATGCAACGAGGATCCAGATGCTGGATGATATGCAGAATATCGTAAGGACCCGTGTCGATGAGATCTGCAACAGGATCATCAGCAACCGTTATGTTCTCACACCGAGCGACATCAATTTCCTCGATTCGATGAAGGAACTTACGAGCTCTGTCGTATCCGAAAGACTTTACAGCATCTGTGAAGAGTTCCTCTTAGGCAAGGTCGAAAAGCCTGTCGTTACCTACTTCTTCGACCAGCTCCAGCCTATAGGTAACTTCTCTGCCACGGCAAATCCTTTGCTCCGTGAATTGGATTTTATCGAGACTGCCACAGGTGATGTCCAGAATGCAGAAGAGTCTTTGGGCAACGGCGATTATATTGCGGCAGTTAAAAAGTACACACAGGTCAATGCAAACTACGAAGGCTTTGTAGGCGATTACTGCGAAAAGAGGATCTCTAGCATAAAGGCAGAGATGTATGAGCCGATGATGGCTGAGGGCGAACATCTGCTCTCGACATACAAGTTCTATTCTGCTGAGAGCCTTTTCTCGGATCTCGCAGTTATCTTCCCGGAAGATGAAATGATCAAGAGCAATCTCCTTACTGCGACTTCCCATACGAGCGAAGTTAAGGAGTACAGGGGAAAGATCGAATGCATCTGCGTAAGATCCCTTATTGCAGATACTGAAGTTGCTTTCTCCGGACGTTATAATTCGAGCAATACCAAGCTTCACCTGACCGTAAAGGAATTCGAGAAGATCTTGGAAAACCTCTACGAGAGAGGATATGTCCTTGTTGATGTTGAAGACCTTATAGACCAGAGGGATCCTACATTCCTTCTTGAGAGAAATCTTAAGGTCCCCAAGGGCAAGAAGCCTTTGATCGTTGTAATCGAAGACCTGCAGTACAGCGTTGCCGATTACAGGTGCGGCACATGCAGAAAACTGGTGCTCAACGATGAGAACCAGGTATGCGGCGAATATCAGAATAATGCTGGCGAGACCGTTGTCAGCAGAACTGCTGAAGCGATCGGACTTTTAGATGTCTTTGTCGAAAAGCATCCTGATTTCACATATGACGGTGCGAAGGGAATCATCTCGGTCAGCGGCCACGAAGCGTGCTTTGGCTATGTCGTCGCTGCAGGCGAGATAGAAGAAAGAAATGCAGCGCTTTCCGCAGCAAATCTTCCCCAGCTTACGAACATCACAAATGACGATATCGACTTTGCGAGATCCAAGGTTACCGAGATCAAAAATGTCCTTGCAGACAACGGCTGGAAGTTCGCATCCTGCACTTATTCTTATATTGCAGACTGCAGAAATACCGAAAAGCAGGTGCTTGTGGAAGATTGTGCCAAATGGGAAGACCAGATAGGAAGCCTTTTTGGAGAGGTCCACATACTCGTATATCCGAACGGCAATTATATCTATGGTACAGATGACAGGGCAGTGTATTTCAAGAACAAGGGATACAGGATCTTCTTTGGCGGAGGCGCTACGCCTTACCATATTTACGGAGACAATTATCTGTTTGTAGACCGTGCCATGATGAGCTATACGACCTTGAACAGAAAGGCTTATAAGGACCTTTTCGATTATACCCAGATCATCGATCCTGCCAGAAAGACGGACCAGGATACGAAACAGGGCTAATATTAATATTACATTTCATTTTCAAAATCTTTGTTCACATAAAGTGTTTTTTATTATAATGTAAGATGTGAAGAGCAATTATGCCTTCCCGAAGGGAGCTTACTATGGGCAGAATCGATAAACTTACCAATCTTACCGAGAAGGAAGAGGTCCTCTGGCAAGACAGAAAAAGATATTTTGGCATGCCCATTTCTTTCACGATCTACAGCTTTACACAGAACAAGCTGTACTATAAGAAAGGTATCTTCAACATCAGTTCCGAAGAGATTCTTTTGTACAGAATTTTGGATATCACATTCAAACAGTCCATTTGGCAGAAGATCTTTGGTGTGGGTTCAGTCATACTTACGACTGCAGATAAGTCCACACCGGTTCTTGAACTCAAGAATATAAAGACTCCGGACAGGATCAGAAAAGCTTTGAGCACTCTCGTAGAACTGAGACGTGACGAGAAGAGAGTTACCGGTAAGGAAATGTTTGGCGCAGCCGGTATGTTCCATGATCACGGTGACCTCGAAGGCGTTGATCTTGACGGTGACGGAATTCCCGATATTCATTGATTGAGGTGTATTTGTGGAAACGAGAATTGACAGATTCGGCAGTGTCCGTGAGGACAAGATAAAGCAACTCAAAGAGTTGATCGAAGAGTCTAAATATATCGTGTTCCTTGGCGGAGCAGGTGTATCTACCGAGAGCGGAATCCCTGATTTCAGAAGCGGTGCCGGCATCTACAATACTGAGAGCGGTACTAAATACAGACCTATAGACATCATTGCACACGATTTCTTCATGGAGCATCCTGAGGATTTCTATGATTTTTATAAGCGTAAGCTCATCTATCCTGACGCAAGGCCCAATAAGGCTCACAAGGCTCTCGTAAGGCTTGAGAGACAGGGCAAGCTCAAGGCTATCATCACTCAGAATATCGATAACCTTCACCAGGAAGCAGGCAGCAAGTGCGTTATCGAGCTCCACGGCTCCGTATACAGAAACTACTGCATGGACTGCGGTAAGAAGTTCAATATCGAATATATCGCATCCCAGGAAGGCGTTCCTCATTGTGACAAGTGCGGCGGTATCGTAAGACCTGACATCGTTCTTTATGAAGAGAACTTAGAGCACGAGAATGTCGACAACGCGATAAAGGCAGTAAAGAAGTGCGATCTCATGATCATTGCAGGCACATCCCTTACGGTTTATCCTGCTGCAACTTTTGCCCAGTTCTTAAAGCACGACAGGATCGTCATCATCAATAAGAGTTCCACATATATGGATCTTAAGGCGCTCCTTACTATCCACGATAACGTTGGTGAAGTCCTTGATAAAGTGGTTCCGAAGCGTGTTTCAAGGAAGACAACAACTTCCAAGACGGGCGCTAAGAAGACCACTGCAAAGAAAACAACAACAAAGACTGCTGCTAAGACAACTACGAAGGCAGCTGCTTCAAAGAAAGAAACAACTAAGAAACCTTCTGCTAAGAAACCTGCAGCTTCAAAGGCCAAGAAGGATGAAAGCAAATCTTAAGTATTTCGAAGATAAAGAACAGGAGATAATTGCCGACCTTGCTAAGTATGGAAAGCAGAGCGGCATTTTATCATTTTTAAGGCTGATTGCATTTTTAGGCGCGGCAGCTCTTTTTGCCGGCGGATACTTTGCAAAGATCCCCGCTCTTTATTTTGCCGGCGGCTTCATGCTTATCGTATTTATTGTTTTGTGCCTGATCCACGGCGGAATAATAGATAAGGTCAATTATCTGAATGAGCTTTTCAAAGTAAATGCATCTTATATCGCAAGGATCAAAGGCGATTTCAATGAGCTTAGAAATATAGCCGTTAAGGGCTTAAAGAGGGCAGAGGACATCGGTCTTGCAAAGTCCAGATTATACGGAAAAGAATTTGAAAAAGACGGACATGATTACTGTCTTGATTTAGACCTCTTCGGCAAGAAATCGATCTTTTCTCTTCTTAATGTTTCAGAGACTTCTTTTGGCAGAAGAAGATTTGCCGAAAGCCTTTTGGATCTTCATGTATCAGACATTTCAGTCGATGAATTAAAGGCTAAGCAGGCATCTGTTAAAGAATTGTGTGATAAGCCCCAAGTTCTTATGAACTACCAGGCGACAGCAAGGCTCGGCAGGATGATAAAGGATCCGAAGGCCCTCATGGATTTTGCCGGGACCGGTTCGAAAACAAAGACCGTTGCAAATGTATTGGGAATTATAGGATGCGTCATCTGGCTCTCGGTTCCTGTCGCTTATATCTTAGTTCCTGATTATGCGGCAGCAACTATTCCTGTATGCCTTATAATCAACCTCTTTATCTTTATGGCAGGACGCCTTTTTAATGACCTGTATCTGAAGGCCTGCGAAGGCATGCCTAATCAGGTAAAGACTATCCTTAAGCTTTATAAGATATTGGAAGATGCTGGTTTCGAAGACGGTAGATTAAAGAGCCTTCTTAAAGGAACTGACAGATCGGGCGGCGCTTACGAGTCCTTAAAAAAATTAAAAGACATATTGGGAATAGCAGCTTTAAGATCCCAGCCTTTGTTTGCTCTGCTTTTAAATCTCATTGTTCCTTTGGATTACTTGATCTCATTCCTTTTGGGAAACTGGGCAGTAAGTTACGGCAAAGAGCTTCCTTCCTATATCAGCGGGCTTTCAGAGATCGAATCCCTGATGTGTGCGGCACAGACCGGTCTTGTGTTTGAAGAGAGCGTTTTCCCTGAATTCATCGAATCCGAAAAGCCTGAGGATAATGCATATTTCGAAGGTTTTGATCTCGCGCACCCCTTGCTTGACCATGCGGGCGTTGTAAGGAATTCAGTAAAGATAAGTAATGATATAGCTATTATTACAGGTTCTAATATGTCAGGTAAGACTACGATGATAAGAACCGTTGGCGTATGCACGATCCTTGCACTTACAGGAGGTCTTGTTCCTGCCACAGGCCTTAAGTTAGGCAGGATGAGAGTCATGAGCTCCATGCGGATCGTAGACAGTATTGAAGAAAACATGAGTACTTTTAAGGCTGAGCTCATAAGGATCTCCGGAATCGTTAATGCTGCAAGAGAGAAGAAGGCATTATTGTTCCTTATCGATGAGATCTTCAGAGGAACCAATTCCGATGACAGGACCGAAGGCGCTCTCACTGTTTTAAAGAAGCTTTCCAAGCCTTATATCTGTGGCCTTATGACGACACATGATTACGCGATGATCGATAAGACCGAGAATGGCTTTGATAATATCCGCTACTATCACTTCTCAGAGTCATATACAGATACTGAAATACTCTTCGACTATAAGCTTTCAGCAGGTATCAGCAGGCAGTCAAATGCTAAATATCTGATGAAACTGGTTGGAATTGAGTAACAATTAAGGAAATATTGCATTTTTACCTCATTTTTGTCATATTTTTTGCAAAATTGTCAAATTTCTTGGCTTTTATCTTGCATTCTAATTTTCTATTGTTTAGAATTACTATGGAGAGAAGGTGTTTAGATAACTATGTTTGAAGGCTTGAGCAAGTATTTATCGATTGTTCTCGATTACTCTGTTGTATTGGAGTGCTCCAACGGAGTGCTCTTTGATGAGCTTTTGAACCTTTTTAATGACTACGGAATCGACTGTTACGTCAACGATACCTTCAAAGTTCTCCATAAATGTGTTATTGCTCAAGCAGACCCTAAGGACAGGGCAGTACAACCCGCTATGCGCTCCCTGATGCAGAGCCTTCTTACAACAAATAAGCTCCACCTTATCAACACATGCAATACCGAGAGATTCATCGAGCAGGTAAATGAACTCGATTTCTCGGTTCTTCTTACAACTGAGAAGAGTATTCTTTATAAGAGATTTTATGAAAAAGATCTCGAATATAATCACGATGTTGCTATTCTCTCCCATAAGGGTCTTCGCATCTATTCGTCTCTTAAGGAGATGAAAGAAGATAACCCGTTGCCTGAAATCAGCAATCTCGCGAAGATCAATTCCTTCCTCGATTCAGATGCCAGAGCCAGCATCGGTGATATTGTAAATTACAACGGTGGCGAGAGGATGGTCCTCGAAAAGAGACTTTCCGGCGGTGCCGAAGGCATGGTATTCCTTACTGATAATAAGAAATTGATCGCAAAGGTTTACCATAAGGGTGTTATTACGCCTTTAAGATGGGCCAAGCTTAAAAAGCTCACCGAATTGGGCATTACTTCAACATCTTTCTGCGCGCCCCAGTCTCTGCTCTATTTCAGAAACGTTCCCATCGGTTATACGATGTTCATAGGTAAGGGTACGACGTTAAGCAATGTTTTCGACGGACCTGATGCGATCTTGGAGAAATTCCCATACTGGACCAGACTCGATATCTGCGAGACTTTGCTCTCACTTATCGGCAAATATCTTTATCTCCACATGCATGATGTTATTGCCGGTGATATCCAGCTTAAGAATGCATTGATCGAGGATTCCGCGCACCAGTATCTTATCGATATGGACAGCGTCCAGATCGGAAATCTCCCTTGTCCTGTAGGTACGGAAGACTTTACGGATCCTGCACTCTGGGGCAAGGATTTTTCAGGCTTCGTAAGGACATTGAAAGATGAGGATTATTCCATCGCAATGCTCGTTTTCTCAGTGCTGTTCTGCGGTCTTCATCCTTATGCAACCAGAAACGGTGCCGAGACTTTAAGGGAAGAGATCCTTAATAAGAATTTCCCTTATACACTTGATAATTCTGATACGGAACACATTCCGCTCGGCGGTTATGTCCATATCTGGGAGTATCTCCCTGAATACCTGCGCAAAATGCTTTACAGGACTTTCAAAGAAGGAAAGTCTTATGAAGCTGTATGCTGGAGAGATGCGGTTCAGCAGTACATGACTGAACTTGAGACATTCAAGTACGATGATGCGGAAACATATAAGCTTTTCCCTTGCGAAGACTATAAGCAGGTCAGCATTAATGTTGAAGAATACAGAAATAAGCTTGCCGCTCAGAATGACCGCGCTCAGAGAGCGGCAGAACCGAAGCCGAAGTTTGAGAAAAAGCAATTCGATAATGTGCCTTCAGGAAGATTTGTTTCATCTTCTGTCGGCCAGTCTTCCAGCTTTAGGCCTATGAGGTTTGACGACGAAGAGAAACCGGCTAAAAACGATGCTACGTCACCTATAGCTTCACCTGTTCCCAAGAAGAAATTCTTCGGTTTATTCTGAGGTCTCTTCTGATATAATTCAATTGTGCAAACTTTTAACTCTGAAATGTGCGGAGGACTTTTATGGCGGACGGTTTTTCAAGTTCCGATTTCGGTACAAGTACTAAAAGAAGATTACCAATCTGTTTTGCATTGGATACATCCGGTTCAATGATGGGAAACCCGATCAAGCAGCTCAATATGGGCTTGCAGAACTTCGTATCTTCCATTAAATCCAATGATGACACCAGATCTTCTACTGACATCGCTATCATTACTTTCGGATCCAAGGTTGAGATCGTAATGCCTTTCGGTAAGATCTCCAAGGAAAATGGTTTACCCGAGATCACAGCTTCTACAACACTTACACCTATCGGTGAGGGTGTCCTTACAGCTTTAGAGCTCCTCAATGCCCGTAAAGAAGGCTATAAGGAGATGGGTATCAAGTATTTCCAGCCCTGGCTCGTTGTAATCACTGACGGCGCTCCTCAAGGTCCTAATGCGATGGCTAACATGGAACGTGCCATAGAAGCATGCAACGCACTTGAGAAAGACGATAAACTTGTTGTATTCAATATCGGCGTTGGATCCGGTGTTGACTTTGATTTATTAAAGAGACTCTCCATCAAGCGTCCTGAGCCTATCTCGGTCAATTCCGCAGATTTCGGTAAGCTCTTTGAATTCCTCGGTTCTTCTTCGTCTTCGATCGTATCGTCCGGAATGAGTGACGATGCACTTTATAATATCGACACAACGCCTCAAGGCAATGCTGTTGATGTGGACGATTTCATGAAGTTCATTAACGAGGAAAGCTGATGTATACGGGAATTACAGTTGGTGCGATAACAACGATTGGTAATAAGCATGTTAACCGCGGTACTCCATGCGAGGACGCGTCTTTTGCTGTTACCAAAAACGGCGTTTCCGTTGTTTGTATAGCCGATGGTGCAGGCGGTAAACAGTATACCGATGCGAGATTCGGTTCTGACTGTGCAGTCCACGTTATTTCAGATACGTTATGTGATCATTTCGATGCTTTATACAGCGAAAACAGGGAGGCTGCCGTAAGAGGCTATCTTATGGCCAAGCTCCGTGTTGCTTTTGCAGGCATTATGGAAGAGCGCACGATCGATGTCATCGACAGACTTTCATGCACACTGCTCTTCGTCGCAGTTAAGGACAGGAGAATGATGATCGGCCATATTGGTGACGGTCTTATCGTAAGGATCTCTCCTTCAGGTGTAAGCCCCATTTCGATGCCTCAGAACGATAAGGACGGCAAGACATATTTTGTTACTGCTGCTCATGCTGATAACTATATGCGTCTTCTTAAGACTACTGTAGATGACGTTCATGCCATAGCTCTTATGACAGACGGCGTCCAGGACAGTGTCTATAACGAAGAGTCAGGCCTTGTTAAGCCCGTTGTGGCCAAGATGGCTGAAACGTTTAAGGATGGCAGGGAAGAAGGCGAGAAATCCATCCTGGATACTGTTAAGCAGTATATCGTCGGTTCTTCAAATGCCAGCGATGATGCAAGTTTCGGTGTCATGTATTTCGAAGGCACAAAGGTACCGTCACCGGATACTTTAGAGAGTAATGCGGCTAAGTTCGCTTCTTCAACGGAGACGTTCAAAGACCTGTCTCTGGCTATCAAGCCTGAGCTTATAAATGCGCATGAGATAATCGTGAAGTGTGCCGGCGGTGAAGTTCCTGAGACTGATCAGGCGCCATCGGAGCCTTCAAAGGAAGAAACAGCCAAGTATTCCGAAACAAAAGAAGAGATTAAAAAGGAACCTTCGAAGATCAGCAAGTTCTCCATTATCGTACTTGCCATCGGAATTTTCCTTTTCATTATCGGTTCAATAGAATTAGTGCTTTCGCTTAAAGGGTGATCGTCTATGAGAGAAGAAAAGAAATACGAAATATTACCCGGTGTTGAGATACCGGATATCAAAAAGATTCAGGAAGCGGCTTCAGATTTCAGCATTTCCGAAGTAGAAGATTTTGAAATCAAGGCGGTTTCATATGAGCCTGTCGAAACACATGTTAACCCGTCTGTTTCACCTGAAGAACGTGCCAGACTTGAGGCTTTAGGCGTTAAGGTTGCTGAAGATGAAGAACGCTCCAAGGCTGAGAGCAAGGCCAAGATGGAGAAGATCATGAAGAATGTTTCAGCACCTGAAACAATAGGTGATCTCAAAGCATCCCACATTGCCCAGCTTAACGATGAGAAGCGTAAGCAGTTAGAAGAGGACATGAAGGAAGCTAATCAGCAGCAGGCTGAGGAAGACGCTAAGATCAAGGCCCGCGAAGAGAGAAAACAGCTCCAGCAGAGGATCCTTGAAGAATCAAGAGCTAAGGCTGAGGCTGAGAGGGCTGCCAGGGAAGCAGCAGAAAAGGCCGCAAAAGAGGCTGAAGCGAAAGCTGCAAGAGAAGCTGCTGAAAAGGCAGCCAAGGAAGCTGCGGAAAAAGCCGCTAAGGAGGCTGAAGAAAAGGCTGCCAGAGAGGCAAAAGAGGCTGCGGAAAAAGCTGCCAGAGAAGAAGAAGAGAGAAAGAAAGCAGCAATCGCTGAAAGAGAAGCTCAGGTTCAGGCTGCCAAGGAAGCTGCACAGAGAGCTGCCAGGGAAGCTTTGGGCAAAGCTGCTGATGCTGCCGTCAAGTCTGTTGAAGAAAAGGAAAAGAAAGAACCTACTAAACCTGTTTGGGAAGTCAAGAAGAAGACTACTACGCTTTCTGCAGAAGAGACTTCTGAAGCATTCAAGGAATTCCTGGAAGACGGCGACGATTTCTGATATTAAAAAAATACGGATAAAAGAAAAAGCCTTGGATTATCCAAGGCTTTTCTTTTTGGTGCACCTCCAGGGACTCGAACCCTGGGCCCACTGATTAAGAGTCAGTTGCTCTACCATCTGAGCTAGAGGTGCGTCAAGCAACGTGCATTATTATAGCCATAAGGCATTTACAAGTCAACAGTTTTTTTACTCAAAATATCCTGTCATATCAATTGAGTTGAAATCTTCCTCCAAAGGGAGTTTTACAGGACGTCCTTCTTTGGCTGATTTATATATGCCTAAGAGGGTTTCAACAGAAGAAAAACCGGCATATGCATCGGCGATAGGATCTTTTCCTTCGATAATTGAATCAGAAAGATCCTTATAGATTCCGAGGTGTGGATTAAGCGCACACTTGTACGAAAAGAGCCCGCCTTCCTTAAACTGCTTTCTTATATAGTAGCCGTTGAGCTTTTTTGTTTTGCCGTCAGGCTTAACGCCGAATACGGAGATATGGGGCTTTCCTGAATCAAGACCCATCGACAGCTGACCGTTTTCGCAGAAGACTGAAAATTCTGCCGTGTGTTTTGAAGGGATTGTTGCTGTAGTGCCTTCGATCTGGGCAAGGGAACCGTTTTCGAGCCTTAAGACAGCCATGCCCAAGTCTTCAGCCTCAATATTTCTTAAACGCTTTGCGATCATGGCAGTAGCTTCTTCAGGTTCAGAACCCATGAGCCAGACCAAAAGGTCTATTGCATGGATAGTCTGGTTCATCAATGCTCCGCCGTCGCTCTTCCAGGTTCCGCGCCATGCTGCGCTCTGGTAGTAATCTTCGCCGTGGCCCCAGCGGACATAGATGGTTCCGTGAGTGACCTTGCCGTATTTGCCTTCAGCAATGTCCTGTCTTACAAGACCGACGATAGGAAGATAGCGGTATATGTGGCCCATTGCGATCTTAAGGCCGGTCTTTTTGGATATCTCATAGATCTCACGGGCTTCAGATACGGACATTGTCATCGGCTTTTCCAAAAGAAGATTTGAGCCGTGCTCCATGGCATATTTGGCGATCTGGAAGTGAAGACCTGAAGGAACCGTAACAGACACGATGGCGGGCTTTATCTCATCTATAGCCTGCTTATAGTCGCTATATTGCTTAACGTCTTTAAAACCCTTGACGGAATTTAAGAGCCTTTTGCAGGAATCCGGATTGACGTCAACAACGGCTCTGAGTTCCAAGCCCTTGAGCTTGGATATTGCTTTTAAATGCTTTTCAGCGACTCTGCCGCATCCGATAAGGACGACTCCCAATGGAGCAGAAAAAGATGTTGATGTCATATCTCCGGCCATTTACAGCCTCCGTTTGGTTTTTGCTTGAAATAGTTTAGCACAATAAGGGTATTTATGAAGCTATTTGATTATAATATATCCGTAGGGATCAAATAGGAGGCGTTCTTGAAATGAATATCAGAGACATCATCATCGATAAAAGGGATAAAAAGAGCTTAACTGACGAGCAGATCAAGTTCTTTATCGAAGGCGTAACGAACAAGACAATTCCTGATTACCAGATTTCGGCACTCCTTATGGCCATCGTTTTAAACGGCATGGATGAGCGCGAGATGACGACTCTTACATTGGAGATGGCAAGATCAGGCAGCCAGATGGACTTATCTTATCTGGAAGGCATTCCCGTTGATAAGCACAGCACGGGCGGAGTCGGTGATAAGATTACGCCTGTCCTTTTGCCTCTCATCGCAACATTCGGCGTTGAGACAGTTAAGCTCAGCGGCAGGGGATTAGGCTTTACGGGTGGTACGGTAGATAAGTTCGAATCGATTAAGGGCTTTAATATCGAAGTCGATTCGAAAGATTTTCCGAGGCTCGTGAAAGAGACCGGCATGGTAATTTCCGGCCAGACTCCTGATCTCGCACCTGCAGACAAGATACTTTATTCGTTACGAGACGTAACAGGCACGGTAGATTCCATTCCTCTTATCGCATCTTCCATCATGAGTAAGAAGATTGCAGGAGGCGCAAAGGTAATAGTTTTGGACGTTACATGCGGTTCTGGCGCTTTCATGAAAGATTACAAGATGGCAAGAGAGCTTGCCGAAGCCATGATCAAGATAGGTAATCTCGCAGGCAGAAAGACCGTAGCAGTAATTACTGATATGGACCAGCCTCTGGGAAGATTCTGCGGAAATATCCTTGAGATGCAGGAGGTATTCGACACGGTAACAGGCAAGGGCGAAGAGGATGTCATTGAAGTAGTGACAGAACTAGCGTTCCACCTTATTACTCTGGCCGGAAAAGATGCCGGAATGAGTCCTGAAGTCTTGAGAGGCGAGATCCGCGCAAGGCTTGCTGACGGAACCTGCTATGAGAAGTTTAAGATGCTCATAAAGTCCCAGGGAGGCGAAATAAGCCCTTCCGGATATCCCGTATATGTTGATAAGCCTTTCGACGCTATGCACGTCAACAGCCCTGAATCCGGCTATGTACAGCGCATGCGCGCAGACTTGATCGGCCAGGCTTCAGTACTTCTCGGCGCCGGGCGTCTTACTAAAACCGATACTATCGATTACGGTGCAGGAATCGGTTTCTTTGTTAAGACCGGCGATAAGGTCGAAAGGGGCGATTCCCTTTGCGCTCTTTATCAGGGCGGGAACAGCACTCTTCCAGAAGAGAGGCTTTTCGATGCAATGGACCTGATTTTGGAAGCTTACGAGATCGGTCCTAATCCGCCCGAAAAGAAAGCAGCGATTTTGGATGTGATAACATAATAAGCATATGAGAAAAGTCTTATTCATAATATCTTGCTTACTGTTCTTTGCAGGCTTTCAGCCCCATGGCTGGGAGATCTTCTTATGCTTATTTTTGACGCTGCTTATATCAGTCCTCGTAAAAAGACCGGGACTGCCTGAAAAGTTCGGTAAAAAGTCTTTATTGCTCTCTGTAGTAATTACGTTTATTTATACGCTTTTTGTATTCATCACATTCGGCGATGCATCTAATGACAACCTGATTTTCCCTGCGCTCTTTACAGTATTTACCATGGCAGGAACGTTCTGGTTCGTGCTTAATATCTTAAATATGCTCCCTAAGATGAGGGCATCTTTGAAGGTCCCTGAGATCAAGGATAACGGAATAGGGAAGGCCGGATATTTTTATCTTCTTATAGTTGCTATCATAAACTGCAGCTTTTTGTCGCAGTCCTCGCCCTTATATCCTCTGAATTACTGGGATGACGTAAACAGTTATGTCACGGTCAGCAGGGCGCTGGTGGCAGGCAAAGTGTTGTATAAAGATATTTTCGACCACAAAGGCCCCTTGCTTCATTTCCTGAATATCCCTTTCTCGGCATTTAACCACCAGAGTTATATCGGTGTATTCATCCTTGAAGTCATATTCTGCTTCTTCTGGCTGATCCTGGCGCTCAAGATAATGTCGCTGTATTTAAAACTCGATAGGACGAGCTTTATCGCTGTGTTGCCTTTGGCGATGCTGACTTATTCAGTCAATTCATTTCATTACGGCGGAAGTACGGAAGAATATGCTCTGCCTTTCTTAATGCTCGGTCTTTATATCGGCCTTAAGGCAATAAAGGAAAACAGGCTTCCTAAATTATCCGAGGCTTTGTATTCTGGCATGGCATCAGGTTTCTTGTTCTGGATGAAATTTACTCTTACAGGCTTTTATATCGGCTTTATCATTTTCGTTATCTACAGATGCATAAGATTAAAAAAGCCTTTGGAGATCTTAAAGCTCAGCGCTATGTTCATTGCGGGATTTGCCGTGATCACTCTGCCTGTGCTGTCTTATTTTGCGATCACGGGTTCCATGTCATCTCTTTACGAAGCATATTTCTATTTTAATATCTTTGTCTACAGCGGAAACTCGGTCTCTGTTGCAGGAAGGATCCCTTATTCGTTGATCCTCATGTTTATCCAGCTCGGCAGGAACCGCATTTTTGCGCTCGCAATAGCTCTCGGATTCATTTATTTCCTGGCAAGATGGGTAAAGGACGAGATTGCATTTATCCTGCTTACGTTTATCAGCTCATATATGTGCCTTTATTCCGGCGAAAAGCCGATGTTCTACTATTGCTTCGGCCTTGCATGTTTCTCCGTGTTGGGATGGATCGCACTGATCCCTCTTCTCAAGAACATAATGAGCAGGATAAGATCAAATTCGAAAAAGATCCTTATATCATTATTGGCTTCAACGGCGTTCTGCGTTGCTGCGTTTTCGGCTTCTGACAGCACTCTCATTATTTTCCGTGACCGCGAAAAATATCCGCAGTATGTATTTGCCAGAACGATCCTTGATTCCGGTGATCCTACTGTGCTGAACTTCAAGTGCCTTGACTCAGGTATCTATAATGCAACGGATACTGTTCCTGATTTCAGGTTCTTCTATCAGGTAAATTATCCCGGTAAATATACCAAAGCCGTAAAAGAGCCTCTCGATATGGTAACCATGCGCAGGGTAAGATTTGTCGTTACGAATGACCTTTATGACCTCTCGGGCTGCGGATACCGCCTGATCGACGCCAGGTACTGCGCATATACCGACATAAACGGAAATGTTGCAAGAGACGAATACTATCTTTATGAGCTCGAGCTCTTTGCTTGATTTATAATATCGTTATTGTATAATACGAACAAATGTTTATATAGATTGGGAGTATTATGGCTGCAGCACCTGTTAAGAAAAGAATAATCGGTATCGACCCGGGTTATGCGATAACGGGTTATGGCATTATCGACAAGGTCGGCTCCAAGTTCGAAGTTATCGATTATGGTGTAATTGAGACCAAGGCAGGTGTCGATTTCCCGTTAAGACTTCTCGCGATAAATGACAAGGTAAGGTATCTTTTAGAGCAGTATAAGCCGGAATTCATGTCTATAGAAGAGCTTTTTATGGGACACAACCATACCACGGTAATCGGTACCGCCCAGGCCAGAGGCGCAGTCCTGGTTGAAGCCGGCAGGGCAGGTGTCGAAGTATTTGAATTCACGCCGGGTCAGGTAAAACTCGCTATTACAGGATATGGTAAGGCTGAAAAGAAGCAGGTCCAGTTAATGACAAAGTCCATACTCGGCCTTAAGGAGATCCCGAAGCCTGACGATGCTGCAGATGCTTTGGCTCTTGCTGTTACTCTCGCAAATACCGGAACCGCCTATGCAGGCAAAGCCGTTTCCGGATACCAGTACGGCAGATACGGATATACCAAACGCAACGAAGGTTTTGTCTGATTTATTGATAGAATAGTTCCAGATAATTTAAGGAGAACTTTTAATGTACGCATATATCAAAGGTGTTGTAACAGACAGGAACGACCAGCAGATCGTAATAGAAAATAACGGAATTGGTTATCTTATTAATTGTCCTCTCGGTATATCGGCTGAGATCGGAGGAATCGGCGATGAGGTTACGGTTTATCTTTACCAGAGCGTAAAAGAAGACGATATCTCTCTTTACGGTTTTAATTCCAGAGACCAGAAAGAGATGTTTTTAAAGCTCATTACAGTAAGCGGCATAGGTCCCAAAGTTGCTCATACGATATGCGCTTCACTTTCTGCCGAGCAGATCGCTGCAGCGGTAATGAGCAATAATGTAGCTCTCCTTACCGGCGTTAAGGGTCTTGGCAAGAAGACAGCCGAGAGGATCATATTAGAGCTCAAGGATAAGCTTAAGGCACAGCTCGGAGGTTCTGCTTCTGTAAGCACAACTCCTGTGGCTTTGTCAGCTGCAGGTATGGGCGATACAGGCGTCATGCAGGATGCTGTCGGCGCTCTCGTTGTGTTAGGATATAAAGATCAGGAAGCAGCAGATGCTGTAGCCGGAGCCTACGAAGACGGCATAGGTCTTGAAGATCTCATCCGCAAGGCATTAAAGCTCGCAGCAGGCAAGAAGTTCTCATAATGGACCGGTCAATTTAAATGATGAATTTTAACGAACACGATAACGAGGAAGAGCGCGTATTAGGCAGGCTCAGACAGCCCGGAGATAACGAGGAAAAGGCTTTAAGGCCTGTAACTTTCGAAGAGTATTCCGGACAGACCAAGGTCAAGACCAATCTCAAGATCTTTATCGACGCTGCCAGGAAGCGCGGTGAAGCTTTGGATCATGTTCTTTTATATGGTCCTCCGGGATTGGGCAAGACAACCCTTGCAGGCATCATCGCATCTGAAATGGGTGTTGCGATGCACATCACAACCGGTCCTTCTATCGAGAAGGCAGGCGACCTCGCAGCGCTTCTTACGAACCTCAATGAGAATGAAGTTCTCTTTATCGATGAGATACACAGACTGAATAAAAATGTGGAGGAAGTCCTTTATCCTGCGATGGAAGACTACTGCCTCGATCTCATGATCGGCAAAGGTCCTGCCGCAAGGTCCGTAAGACTTGATCTCCCGCACTTTACTTTGGTCGGCGCAACTACCAGGGCAGGTATGTTATCTGCTCCTTTAAGAGACCGTTTCGGCATGATCCACCGTCTTGATTTATATGAGACTGAAGACCTTATGGAGATCTTAAAGCGTGACGCTCAGCTCCTTGGAATTGCAATCAATGAAGAAGGACTCAGAAATATCGCTTCAAGATCCCGTGGCACTCCGAGAATCGCGATAAGACTCCTTAAGCGTATGAGAGACTTCGCATCTTATCTCGAAAAAGATACCATCGATAAGGAAGTATCAGATTACGGCCTTAAGGCTCTTGATATCGATGATCTAGGTCTTGATGCTGTAGACAGGAGACTGCTCACATCGATCGCCGATATCTTCAAAGGAGGTCCTGTCGGTCTTGAGACTCTGGCTGCTTGCACAGGTGAAGATCCTGTTACTATCGAAGACGTTTATGAGCCTTTCTTATTGCAGAACGGCTTCCTTCATAAGACACCCCGTGGAAGAATGCTTACTTTAAGGGCTTTCGAGCACCTTGGCATGACACCTCCGCCGTCATTTATCGCCGGCATGAAGGCTGAATCCATGCCGCCCAAATACGAGAATATCTCTATCGAAGACTGGCAGAATGCCGAAAGGAACGGTGATAACGGCTGATGGGGAAGATGCTTCTTCATTGCTGCTGCGGCCCCTGCGCCATGTATCCTATAGATCTTTTGCTGACCCAAGCAAAAGATATCGATTGCTTTTGGTATAACCCGAATATCCAGCCCCAGTTTGAGTTTGACAGACGTCATGAGAATCTCCAGAAAGCCTGTGACCACTATGGTGTAAAGCTGATCTCGGTCGGCACTGAATGCATGCAGGAATACTGGGAATCCAAATCTTATTTGGAAGAGTTCGCTTCAAGATGTGAGATGTGCTACGACATCCGTATGGACCAGGTTGCAAAGTTCGCTCTTGATAACGGCTATGAATCTTTCTGTACAACGCTTTTGGTAAGTCCTTACCAGCAGCACGACAAGATAGCTGAGATAAGCGATAAGAAGGCTTCACAGTACGGTGTTAAATTCGAATATATGGATTTCAGACCGGGCTTCAGGCAGGGCCAGGATATGGCAAGAGAGATAGGCCTTTACAGGCAGAAATTCTGCGGATGTATCTTTTCTCTGGAAGAATCCAAATTCAGGGACAAGATCTATAAGTCCTTTGAGTGAGGCTCTTTCGCTTCAACAAGAACTGAATAATAACCTTCGTAGATTACCATTCCGGGCTTTGCTCCCGGAATCTTTTTTACATGGGAAACAGGGCAGTAGTCAACTTCTGCCTTAAGCTGTCCGGGCTTTGAATCGCTGCTGGTCATGTGTTCTTCAAGTATTATTGCCTTTGAAAAGAATGCTGCAAGGCTTGCTGCCTCAAGAACCGCATTATCAGAAGGCATCTCTTCATTGGGCTTGGTCTTTAAGATTACGTGTGTTCCGGGAAGTCCTTTTACATGGAACCACCAGTCACGTCTTGATGCCACGTGGAAAGTCAGCTGGTCGTTCTGGATATTGTTTCTTCCGGCAAGGATCTCATAGCCGTCGGATGTTTCATATCTTCTTAAGGGCAGGGCTTTTTCTTTTCCTGCGTTCTTGCCGGATTTTCCCTGGTTTGCTCTCTTGGCGGCTTCTCTTAATGCTCTTGAAGAAGCTTTTCCGGACTTGGCAACGCCGACCATCTTATTCGGATCGCCTTTGCCGGCATTACTGTTACGGGATGAGCCTTTTCGGAGTCCGGAATCGCCTGTGATCTCGGATCTTATCTCATCATTTATTGCAACGAGGTCTTCCATGCTCGAAGCGGCATTAACGGCAGCCATCAGCGATCTTAAGTATTGGGCAGCGAGCTCGTCTTCCTTAAGGTACTGTTCGGCAAGTTCCATTTTTCGCTTCGCTTTATGGAATCTCTTATAGTAATCCTGAGCATTTCCTGAGGCATCGAGAGTAGGGTCTAATGCTATGACCACTTCTTTTTGACCGTCGTCAGTATAATCTGTCAGGGTGACGCTGGAAGCACCCTGATTTACCATGTATTTGTAGGTGAGGATCAGATCTCCCGAATGCTTATAAGATTCAGCCTTTTTGCCTTCCTCAAAGTCCTGTTCGTGGAGCTCGCGCTTCTTTATTACTCTCGCAAGAGCATTGGAGATTATCTGTCTTAATCGATCGCTCCCCATATCTATTACAAGTCTTGAGTCTCTTGAGAGGTAATAGAGATTTATGGCATCTGAGATCGAAGGCAGGACTTTGGAATCGGCAAAGCCTTTGAGCTCTGCGATCGAGCAGTCTACAGGATCTCCGGAATCATCGTAGAAAACAGATGCTTTATATGTTCCTTCGATAACGGATCTTAAGAAGTCCTTTATTGCGGAATTAAGCCTTGCTTTCTGGTCAGGTGTGAGCATGGACAGGGTCTTCCTGTCATCTATATCAGCCTTGTCTGTCAGGTAAGCTGCAAGGATAGGGGACAGGCCTTTGATAGAACCTACAAGTGCCTTTTCGATAGGCCTTGAGAGTTCTGATTCCATAATAGGGAGGTCACCCTTTTCGATTATTCCGAGAGCTTCTTCGGGAGTCATCTTGTTTTGTGCCGGCGGATATTCGTAAATGCGGGCGGGCATTACTTCTCTGACTCTTGATACCGAGAAGTCGACATGGATCGCGGAATCTAAGATACGGCCGTTTTCATTTAACAGAATGAGATTTGAGAAACGTCCCATGAGCTCTGCCGTAAGTGTATATGTCTTACGGTCTTTAAGTTCATCGAACTTGCTTACGGTGATCTCGATTATTCTCTCGTAACCGGGATTTGTGACGCTCTCGATCCTTGAGCCTGCCAGATACTTACGAAGTAGCATGCAGAATGAGGGCGGCATCGAAGGGTTTTCGAGAGAGTTTTCAGAAAAGCAGATCCTCGGAGCGCCCGGATCTATTGATATTAGGAGCTTTTTATAGCCGCCTGTAAATCTGATGTGGAGTATTACCGTATGCTTATCAGGCATGTAGATCTTATCTACACGCTTTCCTTCAAGCTCGGTATTAAGCTCTTTGGCTAAAAGCTGACAGGTGATGCCGTCTAATGTCACGGCTTATACCTCGTTATCGTAGTCAGCGTCGGAATCGGAATTCTTCTTGGAAGAAAATACCAGGGTCAGTATTACCCAGACGATTACTGCCAAAAGTACTTCAATTCCCAGGATCTTAAAGAACATATCGTATCTGTCCCAGCTTATTAAGAGGTCGATTCCGACAATAAGAAGGACTGAAGCGATAAAGATAATAGGAGATGAAGCTTTTGAAGCAGCAAAAGCTTTAACAGCAGAAACAAAACCTGATTCTTCCTTTACAGGTGCAGAATACCTTGAAGATGTCCTTCTTCCGCTGTTTGAACGGGCAGGCTTTCCGGAGGTGCTCTTTTTCGCACCTCTGGAAGAAGCTGTTGAACGTGACCTTGTATTTGCCATTATCAGCCGATATTTTCTTTCTCTTTGAGGAGCTTCTTGATCTTCTCAGTAGGATTGATGAGGCTGGAGAGGGAAGCATCGTGGTTGATAGCGTCGATAAGGAGAGCTACGAACTTGCAGAGGTTAACATCAGCAAACCAGGGAGCTTCGAGGAGCTCAGGTCTTCTGTAGATGAGGTTTGTAGCGAAAACCTTGTCGATGATGCCTTCTTCGTATGCGGCATTAAACTTTTCGATGCCTTCTGTGAAAAGACCGAATGTAACAGCGCAGAATACTTTTCTAGCGCCCTTATCCTTCATCTTCTTTGCGATGTCGATCATGGAATCGCCTGATGAGATCATGTCATCAACGATGAGGATATCCATGCCTTCAACGGAGTCACCTAAGAACTCGTGAGCTACGATGGGGTTCTTGCCGTCAATGACCTTTGTATAGTCTCTTCTCTTATAGAATGTTCCGAGAGGGACACCGAGGATGGAAGCGTAGTACATTGCTCTGCCGATACCGCCTTCATCAGGTGAGATGATCATGAACTTACCGTTTGAGAACTGAAGGTCAGGTACCTGACGGTACATTTCCTTGATGATCTGGTAAGCGGTAGGGAGGCTCTCGAAACCTGCGAGAGGAATAGCATTTGCTACTCGCTCGTCATGTGCGTCGAATGTGATGATGTTTGCAACGCCGAGATTGTAGAGTTCTTCGAGTGCGAAAGCGCAGTCCAAAGATTCTCTGGAGTTTCTCTTGTGCTGGCGGCTCTCATAGAGGAACGGCATAATGACATTGATTCTTCTTGATTTGCCGGAGCAAGCGAGGATAACTCTCTTTAAGTCCTGATAGTGATCGTCAGGGCTCATTCTGTTGTCCTGACCGAACATCTTGTATGTGCAGGAGCAGTTCATGATGTCACTGATGAGGTAGAGGTCATGGCCTCTTACTGTGTTCTTTACGACAGCTTTGCCTTCGCCGGAAGAGAATCTTGCGTTCTCAACGGGGATCGTATAATCCTCTCTGAAGAATCCCGGGTAGGTATTAACGATCTGCTCTTTCTGGTACTCATTACGTCTCTTGTTGAGATAGAAGTTAACCTTTTGAGTAAATTCCTCACTTCCCCTTAATGCGATAAGACCGATAGGTCCTACGGGTGCCATCGGGTTGTCGCCGTATTGGTCGTAGCGGGAATAAGCTCTTTCGTCAGATGCTGATGTCATAATTGCAGCCTGCCTTTCATTCCTTAATTGGTTCGTTTTGGTTATTTTCGTCGTTGCCGCCGATTAACTCATCGATTCTCATCTGGCTCTTGAGATCCTGGAGTCTTGATGTCGAATTGATGAGGTCGTAAACAGATTCGTCAGCGTTAAGCGCATCGATTATCCTGCTGACATAAGGGACCATGTCTGCAGCCAGATACCACTCACGTGACTGAAGTTCTTCAGGTGCATATATAAGATTTGTCGTACAAACGCACTTGAAAATGCCTTCCTCGTATTTCTTGTCGAATTCTTCCAGACCGTTTGTGAAAAGGGCAAACGGTGCGAGGCAGTATATGTCCTTGGCGCCGGCAGCCTTGAGCTGCTCAGCTGTTCTGAACATTGTATTGCCTGAATTGATCATGTCATCGATAAGGAGGATATCCCTTCCGGTGACATCTTCGCCTAAATACTCAAAGATCCTGCCGTCCTGGCCCGGCTTTCCGGTATATTTTCTATAGAACAGGCTTAAAGGAAGATTGAGGTTAGAAGCGTAAAAAACAGCTCGCGATACACCGGTTTCATCAGGGCTTACCACGAGCGTGCTGTTTTTGTCTAATCTTAATGTTCCAAACTTGTTTAAGAGGGTAGATGTCATCTTAAACTGGCAGCGGGGCATTTCAATTGACATAAGAGGAACTGCATTTGCAATTCTCGCGTCGTGGGGATCGAAAACAATGAGATTGGAAACGCCCAATTCATAGAGTTTCTTGAGCATATCCGCACAATCGTAGGATTCTCTGTGGGAATCCAGCTTTTCGCGTCTGCCTTCGTAAACGAAAGGCATGATGACGTTGACTCTCTTAGACTTGCCCTTAAGTGTGGAGAGGATTCTCAAAAGGTCCATATACTGGTCATCAGGGGAGATAACGTGTGAACCGTCAGCGAGCTCGATCTCCATATTATGTGAGAGGACATCGGTAATGACGAAAATGTCATGGCCTCTTACGCTCTCACCGATAGTGAACTTGCCTTCGCCGGTCTGGAAACGGACCAGATCGGAATCAAACATATAGCTCTCACGGAAATAGCCGGGCGTGTTGGCAAAGATATTCTCAGGCTTTAAAGAACGGTTCTTTCTCCTCTTGGAAAGATCCTCTGAGACCCTTAAAACAAAATCTTTGTTGGTTGTATGTGAAATAATGCCGATAGGGCCGAATGGTGCCAAAGTTAAAGGCTTATAGTCTTTGTTGACTTCTAAGTCACTCATGGCAACAAGATACCCCCTAAAATGAAGCTAATTAAATGATATCTGAGTACAAAAATATTTCAAAGTACGCACGCACAAAAATTTGCACGAAAAGAAATAAAAAGATTGTTCATTATTTGCACACCTCATCAGAGAGTGCTTGCTTTAAATCATTTATTCCTGATTTTTGAGGATTGGTCTCACTCGAAGAAACCGCGAAAATACGAGCATCTTCGGCAAAATCAAGACAGTTTGACATCATTTGGAGCTGCTTTCTGACCTGCTGGGCTGAAAGCTTGTCACATTTGGTGAAGACCAAAAAGTAGGGAAGCCCCGCACTATTTAAGAAATTCAGCATTCCGATATCGTCATTTGAAGGCTCATGCCTGATATCTATCAGCAATAGTACAAGGTCGATTCCTTTCCTGACCCTGAAATAGTTGTCGCACAGCTCCGAAAACCCTCTGGACTTGTCTTTTGAAGCTTTTGAAAAGCCATAACCGGGGAGGTCAGCCAGAATTGCCTGTCCATCCATGTCAAAGTATATGATCTGCTGCGTTTTGCCGGGCGTCTGAGAAACTCTGGCAAGCTTTTTGTTGCTGCCCAAAGCGTTTACAAGAGAAGACTTTCCGACATTGGATCTTCCTGCGAGCACGATCTCAGGGAGATCCTCACCGGGCAGGTCCTTTGTGGAAGCACAGGTTTTAAGATATTTGATCTTTCCAAAATTAATAGCCATGTAGATAACTCTGTTCAAAGTGTTCAACTTGTCGGTTTTTGTCGGTTATTTTGTCGGTATTTGGCAAAAGTTGAGACGAAAACCGACAAAGGTCCGCCTTAGAATTTTAACATGAACAACTTTTATGGCAAAACAAAAGGAATCTTCAGGCGCAAAAGTTTATCAGAACGCTTAGGGTTAAAGGCAAGATCGGTATTTGAAGACCTTGCCAATCTTGACCGGGTCTTTAAGAAAAGGCCTCTTTTGATTCCTGCGGCTTTGCTTCTGGGGTGCTGTTTTTTAAGTTTCCTGTTCCATTCGCTAATTCCGGGTTTTCTGATCAGCACCTTCGTTATTCTGTTTTGTGTGTTATATTACCGCCGCCGCAAGGTTGTAAACGCTTTGTTGGCAGGCGTCCTCATCAGCTCTATGCTCGTTTACAGCGGCTTTTACATATCTTCAAGACTTAATTCCTTTGCAGATACCGGCCAGGAGGAATTCAGATGCCGTGTGACCTCAGTATCTCGCGATCTTTCAGGCGGCATTGATGTCGTTGCAAGGCTCGACGGAGGGACTTACTGCATACTGAAATACTATGGTACTGATCCTGTTTTCGCGCAAGTTGCGACCGGCGATAGTCTTTTCCTTGAAGGAAAGCTCAAAGAGCCTGAAAAAGCAGGCAATCCTGGCGAATTCGACTACAGGGAATACCTGAAAAAGCAGGGGATAAGATACATCCTTACGGCTGATTATGTTGAGGTTGTGGAAAGCAGCATTTTTCCTGCCAATCTTATAGGCTATATTCGGAATGCTTTTTTCAATATGAGAAAGAAGGCTCTGAATGCCGTATCTTCTGAATTTGACGGGCAGTCCCGTGCTTTGACGGCTGCAGTCTGTGCAGGCGACAAATCCTTGATAACAAATGATGTCAGGCGTGATTTCAAGATGTCCTGCTGCTCGCATCTTTTAGCTGTGTCAGGTACACATTTTGCAGGTTTTCTCGTATGCCTTCCCATGGTCCTCAATGCCTTGAGATTAAAACGCATAAGCGCATTCCTGGTCCATTCTGCATTCTGTATCCTCATAGGATCAATGACCGGCTGGAGTGATTCGGTGACAAGAGCCGCAATAATGAGCATCTGTACCTTCGCGGAGAGAGACTGGCTGTCCGCCTTAAGCCTTGCTTCGAGCATAATGACTCTGGCAGATCCGTTCAGTCCGCTGTCTTCAGGCTTTCAGATGAGCTTTTGCGCAGTAATAGGAATAAAGGTTTACAGCCCTAAGGTCACATCTTTTCTCATGAAATTCCATCTTGGCGAGACTGTTTCCAAAATGTTCAGCGCCGCAATCTGCGCAGGACTTGGCATGATCCCGTTCTGGTCAGATATTTCTATGCGGCCTGATCTTTTACATCTCATGATCCAGATAGCGGGCTCTTTTATTGCCGGAGCCTGCTGCACCTTCTTTATCCCGTGCGTTTTGCTCTGCTTAATCTTGCCGTTTTGGTCAGAATACCTGTCCTCGCCGTTGCTTCTTTGTATTAAGTTTTTAAGGCACTTAGTCTCCTTCGGCTGCGGGTTAAGCGAGCAAGGAGGCGCCCCCATTCATCTGTCCAAAGCATTCCTTGTCGT
Source organism: Ruminococcaceae bacterium R-25 (assembly GCA_003149065.1). NCBI lineage: Bacteria > Bacillati > Bacillota > Clostridia > Eubacteriales > Oscillospiraceae > Ruminococcaceae bacterium R-25. The sequence goes on along the minus strand of QGFZ01000001.1, from coordinate 966,876 downwards.
TCTGGGACTTTCCGTATTCTTGTTCTTTGTGCCGCCAAGTATCTTAAGGCGCCTGTTTTTCAAGCTTTCCTGCCTGGTCCTTGCCATTATGACAGGCTTTAGCATTGTATCAGTGATCAACAAACCTGAGTGCCGTGTCGTTTTCGCTGATGTTGGGCAGGGTGACTGCTGCCTTATCATGACCCGTGACAAGACCTGCCTCATTGATGGCGGCACCTATGACGAGGGTGCTTCCACCGTTACCGATCTGCTCGACTATTACGGCATATGGCAAGTCGATCTCTGCATCATGAGCCACTGGGACGTTGACCACGCCGGTGGTATAGCAGCCTTATGTGTGCAGGGAAGAACAAAGTCCATCCTTACGTCCTATATTCCCGGTGCTTCAGACAAAAACAAGGATGTTCTGGATTTCTTCAAATTCACAGGTCTTAAAGACAGCGATAAGTCCCTCTATTTATCGCAGCTTACACTTTGTCTTGCTGGTGACCATATCACGCTTTCGGATTCAGTCTTTCTAGATATTTTATATCCTTCCGCGAGCACCGGAGCAGGTAATGAAGACAGCCTGGTGGCAAAGCTCCATATATCCTGCAATGATCCCGTCGACATCCTGTTTACAGGTGACATCGGCACTCTCACAGAAACCCGCCTGATCTCAGAAACCGCAGGCCTTGACTGCGACATCCTCAAAGTTGCTCATCATGGGTCAAAATACTCTTCATCAGAAGCCTTCATTAAAGCATGCTCGCCTCAGGTCGCCATAATCTCCGTCGGTGCCCACAATTTCTACGGTCATCCGGCCCCTGCAACACTCGAACGCCTTGAAAACTACGGCTGCAATATCTTCAGAACAGACCTGGAAGGGGCTGTGGTGCTGGAATATCGGAGTTGAAAATTGGCATAAGTCCAAATAACGGAATCATTGACGGGAAGGACCTCAAATTGTCCCATAAATCTTCTATGAGATGTTCGACAGCTTGTCGAGAAATCAGTGCTTGGTTGATTGACAAAAAACTGTACGAAAACAGCTCAAACTGTCAATAAAATCGTGAAAAAGGGCGTAATTGACAAATTTATTGACGATTTTGGTCATTTTCGTACAGTTTTTCGTCAATGAACGTAATGGGCGAGGTGAAGGTCAAATTTTCGTGCACTTGCGAATCCTTTATCCGGCAAGTGACACACTTGAAGAGCCCTTCTTTCAGCTAGTGATTCACTTGTAAAGCCCTTCATCAAGCGAATGACTTAAACAGTGACTATTTTTTCCCAAATAGTCACCACTCCAGTCATTTTGGGGTCAAAATGACTCAAACAGTGACTAAAAACCCGAAATCAGTCACTGTTTCAGTCATTCGCTAAAAAGCCTGCCGGACGATAGTTTCTACACGACTTGGCGGCTCTCGCTGAATGTTCCACGCGGCTGACCAGACATAGTCCGTTCAAGCTTGTTCCAACCTTTACCTAAAATTGTCCTATAAATCACGCTGGAAAATGTAATCTATTTGTTATAATCGGTCTGTATGGGAATTCATAGGAAAGGATCCGGCGGCCTGCCGGAGAACGGAGAGTAATATTAAGGTTATGAATTTGAGGATTAAAAAACTAATTAGGGTTTTAGCCGTTACGGCTGTTGTGGCAGCTGTAACTTTGGCTTCATTTACAGGTTGTACTATACCGTTAGAGCCTGCCGGTTCTGACATCGGTGACGGTTCCAATATTCTGGAATCATCTGAAGAACCGGAGACTGAACCCGCTGAAACACCGACACCTACGGAGACTCCGACGCCGACGGCGACACCGACTCCTGTCAAGCCCCACATGGATAAGCCCACTGAGGATACAAAGGCGCCTATGTTCTTGAGCCTTCCTGAGTCAGTCAGCATTAAGGTCGGAAGCGAATTTAATATCCAGAAGCATATCGGTTATATCGATGACTGTGATCCTAATGTTGATATTAATGTTGAGGGCGAGGTCGATACTTCGACTGTAGGCAGTTATCCGATCACTATCACTCTGACTGATGACGCAGGCAATACCAAGACCGGCAAGATGACAGTTAAGGTCTATAAACCGAGCAGTTCAGGCGGAGGCGGCGGTGGCGGTACTGATACGCATAAGACTCTTGCTTTCAGCGATTTCATGGCAAGATACCCTGACAGCGACATCGCTTACGGTATCGATGTTTCCAGATATCAGGGTGATATCGATTTCCAGAAGGTAAGGGATGCAGGCTGCGAGTTCGTAATGCTCAGAGCCATGATCTATAACAACGGCGAACTTGGTGAAGACCGTAAGTTCGAACAATATTACAAGGATGCAAAGGCAGCAGGCCTTAAGATCGGCGTTTATTACTATTCAACTGACTCCACTCTCGAGATGCTCAAAGAACATACCGATGAGCTCCTTAAGGTCTTAAAAGACAAGGAATTGGACCTTCCTGTGGCTTTCGACTGGGAGAGCTGGTGGAATTTCCAGAAGTATAAGATGAGCATCATAGACATTAATAACCTGTTCTACGAGTTCGCGGATATTATGACCCAGAACGGCTATAAGACTATTCTTTATGCGAGCAAGTATTATCTTGAGATAATCTGGGAGCCCGCAGGCTACGATGTGTGGCTCGCTCATTATGTAAAGCAGACCACTTATGAGGGCGAATACACGATGTGGCAGACTGGTTCTATCGGAAGGATCCCCGGATGCTCTGAAGACGTCGATACCGATATTCTCTTCAAGAGCAAATATCCTGAGGTCTTCGGCACGGAATCCAGCATCACGGGTTCAAATAACGCAGGCAGCAACGGCAGCGCAGACACAGACGCCGATCAGGGCAGTGGAGACATAGTTGGCTAAGGCAAAGGCACTTCCCAAGGGAGTCTTGGATTCCCGTCAGATGCTTACCAAGATCAACAAAGAGCCTGACTCTTTGGGTCTTGTGCTGCTCTATGGCACAGAGAGCTACATGATCGATGGTGCAGTTTCCATGCTGAAAAAGGCTTTCCTCGGAGAAGGTGCTGAGGACATGGATTATGCCGTTGTAGATACAAGGACCGGCGATAAGTTCGACATGGGAAAGTTAGAAGAGCTTGTTTCCATGCCGCCGTGGATGTCTCCCAAGAGGCTTGTGGTCATTAAGCAGTCGGGTCTTCCCAATAAGGAGCTGTCAGACAAGGATCTGGCCGTCTTAAAAGATATCCCTTCGTCTGCGGTAGTAGTCTTTTTCGAAGAGACCGTAGACAGCAGAAAGAAGTCATTTAAGGCATTCCTGCAGTACGGAACAGTTGCTTCGATGAGCGGATTTGAAGAATCCGAGCTCACGGGCTGGATATCCAAGAGATTTGCAAAAGAAAACCTGAAGATCGGCTTTGAGGCTGCAAATTCAATGGCTTCAAGGTGCGCAAATAACATGATGGAGCTCGTAAACGAGATAAACAAGCTCTCGCTTTACTGCCAGGGAAAAGGATATTCGGAAGTAACGCCGGATATCGTCGAGCTCTGTTGTCCGCCGGACTTGAGCGGCAAGATCTTCGACATCATGGACGCATGCGGCTCCGGCAATGCGAAAATCGCCTTAGGCACCCTTGATAAGCTCATCGCAAACAAGGAACCGTTGCCCAGGATCAGGGTATCTATCGTAAATCACATCAAGGCTCTGATAATGGCCAAAGATGCGGGAAGTGCGCAAGCCTTGGTCGACAGGACCGGCATGAACGATTTCAGGGCCAAAAAGCTGGTCGCCCAGTCTCAGAATTTCAACATGAAGAGTCTTATTTCGCTTTATCTGGCGGCTTCTGATTCTGACAGCGAGTTTAAGCACGGACTTATCGACGAGCGCTATTCTCTTGAGATAATCCTCGTCAAGGCATCTGCCAAAACCACCACTTAAGAGTCAGAAATTCATAAGTTTTTTCCCCATTATTCTATTTGACGTTAGGGTACTAATGCCTTAAAATCTTCTAGTATTATTTATAAGAATGGAGATCTTATGGCTAAGATTCAGATGAAGACCCCCCTCGTAGAGATGGACGGGGACGAGATGACAAGAATTATCTGGAAGCAGATAAAGGACATTGTCATTTTACCTTTTGTTGATTTGAAGACCGAGTATTTTGACTTGGGCCTCAAGCACAGAGACGAGACAGCTGACCAGGTTACTATCGATGCAGCTAACAGGACAAATGAGCTCGGCGTTGCAGTTAAGTGCGCTACGATCACACCTAACGCTCAGAGAATGACCGAGTATAACCTCCACACAATGTGGAAGAGCCCTAACGGTACTATCAGAGCTATCCTTGACGGTACGGTTTTCAGAGCTCCGATCCTCGTTAACGGCATCAAGCCTTTCGTTTCCTGCTGGGAAAAGCCTATCACTATCGCAAGACACGCTTACGGTGACGTTTACAGAGACACTGAGTTCCTTGTTGACGGTCCTGCAAGAGCTGATCTTGTTATCACTTATCCCGACGGCAGGACCGAGAGCCAGACGATCTTTGAATATAAGGACGCAGGCGTAGTTCAGGGACTTTACAATACTGACAAGTCCATCTCCGCTTTCGCTACATCTTGCTTCGAGTATGCTTTGGATACAAAGCAGGATCTCTGGTTTGCTACAAAGGATACTATCTCCAAGAAGTACGACGGACGTTTCAAGGAAATCTTCCAGAACATCTATGACACACTGTACAAGGAGAAGTTCGAAGCAGCAGGAATCACATATTTCTACACGCTTATCGATGACGCTGTTGCAAGAGTTATGCGTTCAAAGGGCGGATTTGTCTGGGCTCTCAAGAACTATGACGGCGACGTTATGAGCGACATGCTGGCTTCCGCATGCGGATCCCTTGCCATGATGACATCCGTTCTCGTTTCACCTAAGGGTGTTTACGAGTATGAGGCAGCTCACGGCACAGTTACAAGACACTATTACAGACACTTGAACGGTGAGCAGACTTCCACAAATCCGATGGCTACGCTTTTCGCATGGTCCGGCGCTCTCAGAAAGAGAGCACAGCTCGATAACCTTCCTGAACTTGAGGCATTTGCCGACAAGATCGAAAAGGCTTCCATTGCAACTATCGAAGAAGGCACGATCACCGGTGACCTCAATAATCTTCTCGAAAATGAGAACAAGAAAACAGTTACAACTGAGGAATTCCTTAAGGCTGTAGCTGCCAAGCTTTAATAATTTGGAGGAATATGAAATGAGTTATTACAAAACATGGATGGATAAGTCAGAGGACGCTTCCAACAGACAGGAATACATGGAATACATCAACCGTTACTATGCTCTCGAAAAGGTAGCTTACGAGAAGATCCTCGGTGCTTATCCTGATAACGCAGAGTTTTTGAACGGCACTGCAGCTGAGCTCGCTAAGAAGCTCGAATTTCCTAAGGATGCAATGGATGTATTCGTGGGATTTATCGACGGTATCAAGTCCAGCCTTAAGAACGGCGACGATTTAGATCTCGAAGCAATTGACGATAACTATGAGTTAAAGCTCGATATCGATTACGAAAAGCTTTACTACAACATGCGTGATGCAAAGGCTGACTGGCTTTTCAACATCAAGGCATGGAAGGATATCCTCTCTGAAGATAAGAGAAACGAAATCACAAAAGAGTATCGTGAGAGCAACATGGCTCACTCCGATCACATCGGACGTAACGATCCGTGCCCTTGCGGTTCCGGCAAGAAGTACAAGAACTGCTGCGGCAAGAAGGGCTGATATCTGATCAGCCAGAGGAGTATCCTTGAAAAAACTGCTGAAGTCAAAATGGTTCATAGCACTTATCGTTCTGCTCGTACTGGCGGCAGGTGCTATCTTGAGTCTGCTTCCCGGAAGCCCTGTTAAAAATCTCTTAAAGCCGGTTCAATTAGTAGGTACGCCTGCACAGTCGATCGTAAAAAGAGCAGGTGATACGATAACTGACTTTTGGGCGGCTATTACCGACGGTATAGCGATAAGAGAAGAGAACAGAGCTCTCAAAGAGCAGATCGCCGACTTAAGATACCATCTCACGCAGAATGAAGAGGCGGCGCTCAGATATGAGGAGCTTAAAGAAGCGCTTCATATCAAGGATACGTTCAGTAACTATGTAATCTACGGTGCTTCGATCCTTTCGAGAGAGTCAGACGAATGGTTCTCAACGATTAGGCTCAATGCCGGAAAAGCAGACGGCGTAGTACTTGAAGAAGGCAACTCTTATCCGGTTCTTGACGTTGAGATGAACCTCGTCGGACGAGTTATCGAGACATCCGATACGGAATCAAGAGTACTGCCGCTCCTTCACGAAGGTTTTGCGGTTTCTGCAAAGGTTAATGCAGTCAACGGCGCTACATTCATGGTCTACGGAGATGCAGAGCTTAAGCGTAAGGGCTTATGCCTTGCAAAAGATATCAGCGCTGATGCGCGTCTTGAACCCGGAATGGAGATCGTTACTTCCGGTAACGGCGGACTTTTCCCTGAAGGTATTCCGATCGGTGTCGTAGAATCAGTTGATAATTCAAACCCTCTTCAGGTTACAGCGGCTATAAGGCCTTATTCCCAGATCGGTAAGCTTGAGGACGTATTTATCATGATGCCTTATGTTGAACCGGAGGATAAGACGGCTGCTACCACCACGCAGGGCACATAAGTCATGTATTTACTCGGTATCATTGAAAAAGCCAAGATCAGGAAAGTAGTCGTTTATGCGATCTATATTCTCCTGCTCTCGTCTTTGCAGGTTTCGTTCCCGGATGCATTCGGATTCATGGGGCAGACGGCTGACCTTATGTTTGTTTTCGTAGTGCTTTCAGGATATTTCAACGGATTCTGGGATGGAGCTGTCGTAGGCTTTATCTGCGGGCTTGTAAGAGATGTTTTCTCGCCGCCTGCGGTAATCGGCCTTGACGGGGAAGTAAGAGTTACCGCGTTTATCGGCGCTTTTACGCTCTTTGCAGCAGGTATCACCGGAGCATCTTTCTTTACGAGGAGAATGCACAGGAATATTCCTTTTTCGATCGTGGCAGTCTTATTTACGACATTGTGCTACAAGGTGGGAGGATATGTTCTTATCTACGGCTGGAGCATCCTCGCAGGATCTGCTGCAGGAATCTATTCGCCACTTACGGCAATCGTTTATTCATTCCTGCCACAGTTACTGCTTAACACCATAGCGGCTGTACCGTTATTATTGCTTATAAGGTTCTTGGGACCTGTCTCATTTAAGAGCAAGACAAACGATGACGAGATAATTGATGATCACGGAGGCGGAAAATGGCTCGGAATCTGATAGAAGATTACGGCGCATTTGACCATAATGCCGAAAAGGGCGGCCATGCTGAAGCAGGGTCCGTTCTTAAGCGCGCATTTAAGTTCCTGACCAACAGATATCTTGTTCTGGCTGAGCTTTTTTCGATATTCGGAGTTATCATCCTCGCGATGACGATAAGCCTCCAGTTCTCAGGTTATCAGAAGACATTGTCAGAAAGTTCGTCCGGTGTTGTAAGACAGTATGTTTCATCAGCGCCCAGAGGCGAGATCTACGACGGCAAGGGCGTTCTTCTTGCATCTACCAACGAATACAACAACGTCATGATCGCCAATGCTTATCTGGACGATGCTTCTCTTAATTCGCTCTGCCTTGAGCTTTCTTATCTTTTCGACCAGTATCACTGCTTATCTGTAGCGGACCTCGACTCGTATTTCGTGTTAGATCCCAAAGCCAGATTTGTAAAAGAAGAAGCGAAGATCAGGAAGTGGCAGACAGATTCCAACCTGTTTGATCTGAAGGACTATGCATCCGGCGTTATCGTTACTTTCTCGGACGATTACGTAAAGACCGATCCTAACGTATTTTTCCTTTACTTAAGACGTAAATTCAACATCGACAATGCTTACACGATCGAAGAAGCATACAGGATCATCAGGATCAGATATCAGATCTTTGCCGATAACTGGGCATTTATCAAGGGTACGCCCGTAAAGATCGCCACCGATGTTCCGGATGAGCTAATAAGGATCTTTGAAGAGCAGAATTATCACTATATGGGTATCGTATCAGGAAAAGAATATGCAAGGACCTATACGTCTGAAGCACTTTATGCGAGCCATATTGTAGGTTACTGCGGTAAGATCTCCAATGTTTCTTATGCTGACCTCGCGCCCTTCGGATATACGAGTTATGATGTTGTAGGCAAGGCCGGCATCGAATCACAGATGGAAAGATACCTCCACGGCAGCAATGGAATTACGCCTTACAGCATCTGGACAAAGAATGGTGAAGAGGGCCTTTTTGTCCCGCAGAGCTACGGAGTCCAGCCTGAAGAAGGTGCTACCGTATATCTCACGATCGATTCACGTGTTCAGGAAGCCGGAATAGAAGCTCTAAAGGAATATATCCAGAACGAAAAAGAGTCAGACGTTTCAGGATATAAGACCGCGTCCGCCGGCGCTTTCGTCATGATGAACGTTAATACGGGCGCTATTATCGCGATGGGTTCTTATCCTAACTATGATCCTAATGATTTTATTCTTGCAAACTACGGCTCAGAGCAGGCGAAAGTCCAGGTCAAATACTATTTGGGACTTGATGAATATGAAGAGGTAACTTCGCACGACCTCCCTTTGTGGAACCGCGCGATAATGTCAATGTATGCTCCGGGTTCGACATTTAAGCCCTGTACGGCTCTTGCGGCGCTCGAAAACGGAGACATCACTCCCCAGAAAACAACCATTGCCTGCGTAAGCCCTTACTATGTAGACGGATGGAAGTTCAAATGCATGGAGTATCCTAAGGGCGGTCACGGAAATCTTAACCTTAACGAAGCGATGGCGCAGTCCTGCAACATCTACTTCATGATCTTGGGTATCAAGACAGGTATCGATAACATATCCACAATGGCTAACAGATTCGGCCTTGGCGTTAAGACCGGTATCGACCTTCCGGGCGAAGTATCGGGTGTCATGTCCAGCCGTGAGTATAAAAGACTTACAAGACAGTCTGTCTACGATAAGACCTGGTTCCCGTCAAATACTGCTCAGGCATCTATCGGACAGTTCGACGACTGCTTTACGATCCTCCAGCTCTGCAGATATACGGCAGGTATCGCAACAAACAAGCTCTGCACGCCTTATGTAGTTGAAAAGGTCGTCGCAAGTGACGGTTCGATCCTGTACGAAGGACAGACTGAATCAGTTGATATCGGAATCTCCGAAGGCAGCATCAATGCAGTAAGAACAGCGATGAGATGTGCTGCTACAGGTACTTACAGGTGGGGAACGACGATCGGCGGATCTTTTAAGAATTTCCCTGTTGAAATGGTATGTAAGACAGGTACGGCCGAGACGGGATTCGAGGATTCACGTAAGGAGTATTCAAACGGTCTCTTTATCTGTTATGCACCTAAGGACAACCCGGAAGTTGCAGTTGCGCTCGTTGTAGAGCAGGGTAAGTGGGGTTCATCATCCGTAGGTATCGCTAAAAGACTTATGGCTGCATATTTCAACCAGCCTGTAGACAGGACCAAGACCAATTACATTAACAATCCTATCCTTGGCGACTATCTGCCTAAGGTTAATGCGAGAGCAAGCCGCTGACATCCGCGTGATCAGAGCATTTTGATGCCGTTTTTCAGCCTTCCGAAACGATTGTCTTTCCCTTGTGAATTTTTTATAAAAACAGTTGCTCAAAACAGGGTTTTACTGTACAATCTGTTTATAGTTTTTTAATGGGAGAATTTGGATGAAGATCGTTTTGATGGCCGACAACAGGAAGACCGAATTACTGGTTAACTTCTGCATTGCCTACAAGCCTTTGCTTGAGAAACATCAGCTCATCTCTGTTTATAATACCGCTAAGCTCCTTAAGTCTGCTGCAGATCTGGATGTCTCAGGACTTTCAGTCGACTATTCGAGTGGCTTTGAGCAGCTCGCTTCCAGAGCAGAATATAACGGTATCGACTGTGTAATCTATTTGAGGGACGGCCGTCAGGTTGGTGAGTCCAATCCTTTCGAGCTTTTGGACGTATGCGACCAGAACACGATCCCTTATGCAACAAATATCGCTTCAGCTGAGATCTTAGTAACCGCCATCGACAGCGGTGCTCTTGATTATCGCGAATGGACAGCAGGCTGATAACAATTCCCTTAGGACCTTTAGGTTCCAACATGTATCTGATCACCGGCTCGTCCGGTGTTTATATTGTTGATCCTTCTGTATCTCCCAAAATGGCAGAAGAATATTCCGGAATTGACGGTCTTGCTACAGGAGATGCAAAGGTTAAGGCTTTGTTCCTTACACACGGCCACCATGACCACATCAAGTATATTAACGAGTGGATCGAGGCATATCCTTTGGTTAATGTCTTTTTCAGCAGCAATGATAATGACCTTGTAAAAAACGGCTTCATGAACTGCTCGTATATGGAAGGAATGGAAGTCTCATATAACTTCAAGTATTCGAATATCGCAGGGACCAACGGCTGGAAAGCTTATACTGACGACGATATTTCGTTTACTGTCTATGAGACGCCCGGACATACCATGGGAAGTGTATGTTTTCTTGTTGAGTTTGGCGGCAAAAAGGTCCTTTTTACAGGTGATACCGTATTCAGAGGTTCTGTAGGCCGTACCGATATGCCGGGCGGCTCATCCAAGACTCTTATGGAATCGATAAAGAGGATAAGCAAACTTGATCCTTCGCTCGTGATCTATCCCGGGCACGGACCTGAATCTGATATAGATAAAGAGATCAGATTTAACCCGTTTTTCTCTCTGTAATGTAAAAATAAGAATATTAAGACGGAATTTGTCGTAAGACAACTCTCAAACCCAATAAATTAAGGCATCCGGCTATTTTGAACGTCCTTTGAAAGGGACGTTTTTCTTTGTCGGTTTTTGTCGGAAATTGTCGAAAATTGTAGGGAATGTCAAACGCTTTCAGATTGTAGAATCACATAAAAAAGACTAACTATTAAAAGTCAATATGAAAAATGTAGCGTAAACGCTACATGCATCGAACCTTGATAATTGCATAACGAAACAAGTGGTATGAATTGCTGTGGTTTATGCTTGTGGAACGAACTCCTTGTTTGTTTTTACGAGATGGAACATAACCCTGGTCAGCTTCTTGGCGGCATGAGATACGGCTACATTGTACGGCTTGCCTTCAGCTCGTTTCTTAGCCAGATAGGCTCTGAATGTTGGATCCCAGTGACAAACATACTTCGTAGCATTGAAGATGGCAAAGCGAAGATATTTTGAACCGCGTTTAACCATCTTGGAATGCGTAGATGTAAGTTGACCCGACTGATAGACGGAAGGATCCAAACCGGCGAATGCGAGGACTTGTTCCGCACGCTCGAAGTCATTGAAATTGTTTGTTTCAGCGATAATTACGGCGGCCATACGGTTAGCGATACCAGGAATTGAAGTTATCGGACTGTCGATGTCATCCATAAGGCTGTTAATCTCTTCTTCAACGGCTTCAATCTGTTGTTGAAGAATCCTGATGAGTTCTATGGTTTGCTGAAGTTCTAATTCCTTGACAACGCTTCTAATGCCAATTGAAGATCGGGCTTGTTCTCTGATCTCAATGGCTTTATCGCGTCCATAGTGGCCTTTAGAAGCAGAAGAAAGCAGAGATGTCAGATGCATAAGATTACACTTAGCAACCTTATCAGCGGATGGCAATTCTGAAAGCAAGGTATAAACGGAACTCATGTGCAGCGAAGGAACAAGATTCTTAAGTTCCGGGAACAAAATCTGACAGAGTCTGACAAGAGAAATCTTACGTCGGCTACAGTCAGATACAAGTGTTGAACGGTAACGCGTTAGTGATTTCAATTCATTCAGGTGGTAAGATGGTTGCGAGTAGGACTTGAGATCTTCAGTTCTCAGCATAGTCGCAATGGTGTGCGCATCGACGTGATCCGTTTTCGTCTTTCTAAGGCTCTGACCTTTTCTGAAAAGATTAGTATGTAACGGATTGAACAGCACGGGGGAGTAACCGATACTGTTCAAGAAAGCTAGGAGATTATCGCTGTAGTGACCGGTTGCTTCCAGTCCTACTTTTATATTCTCGGGTTTCTTGGAACAGGATTTAAGAACCTTGTGCAAAGTCTTAAATCCGTTACCACTGTTCTCGAAGGTAAAAACTTCAACAACACAATTACCTCCCGAATCCAGGACAACACAATCGTGTTTATCCATTGCCACATCAATTCCTGCGTAAAACATAGCAGAACCTCCAAATAAAGATTTGACACTGCTTTGATCCACAGACATGTTTGTTCCCACGTAACCTCGTGCTAAATGAAACGTTATGCGTTATCTAACTAATTACCGCTTAAACAAACGGCTGTGGTTATTGCCTTTCTTAAAACGTCAAAGCGTTAGGAGGCCATAGACTAATCCACAGCGTCTGTGAGCATTATAAGACCTTGATGAGGGTCTATAAAAACTACAAATCTAATAATACGAGGAGGCCCGTTATGTCTACTTTGGAATCTGCAATCTGCTTTTCTCTGATACTTATTCTTCTAGCTTTCATGATCACCGGTCCTGAGGCTGTTGCCCTGGACAGTTTTGAGTGCGCTAAAGCCGGCGGCAATGAGCTTTTCTACATGGAGCAGGACAGGGAACTGATATATAGGAATACTGTCAAAGGCGCTGTCTGTTATGACACCTCGCCTGAAAAGTTCTGCACTTATCTTTCGGGAATTTCCGATAACTTCAGGCTTATTTACGGATCTGTTTTCGGGCTTTCACAGGAAGCAAAGGAGGCAACAGATGAGACTTGAACTTAAGACAAAGACCAAGCGCGGTGCGTCTTCGATATTTCTGGCGATAATTATGTCTGCTGTGATCCTTGTGGAATGCACGTTCGTTGCATTTGTGTGGAACCTGGATTATGCATTGGGCATTAATTGCGCTTTGAAAGATCAGGCTGAAACGATCCTTGCAGATTACAACAGGCAGCTTTTCAGCGTCTACGGGATATATGCTTTCGCGATAGAAGGAATCGACAACGAATGCTTTAAAAAGGCCCTTGAGATAAACGGCCTTACGGCAGAATCCGAGCTCTATGTATCAGGAAAACAGAGGTTTACCTGCGATGACTTAAGGAAAGCCATCGATTCCTACTACTGGTACAGGGGAACCGGGACGGCTTTAAGGCAGCTCGCTCAGGGTTATTCTGAAATGATCGTTGAACTCGATAACAAAGGGATCCTGAAGAACATAAGCCAGTTTATGCGAAGCCCTGCAGCAGGCTACGTTTCAAAGATAATCACGGGTACGGACACCGCTGAACAGTGGATACAAAAGGCAGGGGGAGTCTTAAATCTCGATGATCTCGTTGACGAAGCTAACGATATAAATAACTTAAGCCGCGATTACAAAAATGCCGTAAAGGATTTCGGCCTGGATATCAATGCTGATATAGCAAGCTGGGAGAGTTTTCTTAAGACACTTTCGACGCTCGAAAAGACTCACGATGCCATGAGTTCTAATAATCCTGAAATCCTTACAAGATTTAATACCGCGCACTATTGCGCATATAACTTTGACTGCCATTTCCGCCCGGACGGAGATTCGACCATTAACGGCACTGACTTCAGTTCCATTCACGGAAAGAAGATCCACGACTGCGAATACATTATCACAGGTTATTCAGGCTTTAATTCCGTGATCGAAGTGGAGATCCTGATGGTACATGTCCTTATTGGTTCCGCGATGCTCAAGGACTATGCTGATGAGAAATTCAGGAACACCATGTACGCCATTGCAGAGGTCCTCTCAGACATAATCTTCGCGCTAAGTGAAGGCACCATTATTATCGATCCGAGGATAATCCAGGCGGGACTTACATTTTATTGCGCTATCTTCCAGTCCATGAAGGAATTCTGGACCGTTGTAAAGGGCGGAAGGGCAGTGATCTTTGAATACGACGGCCAAAAGATCGTTACCTACAATTACAGGGATTTCCTGTTCCTTTTCTGCCTTCTTGTACCTGAAGAAAAGCTCCTTGAAAGAGCTCTTTCCGTGCTCGAGAGAGATTACGGAGAGCTCTATAAAGGCTTAACGCTCGAAGCTGATTTCAGAGGAAACACTTATCAAATAACGAAGTCTTACAGGCTCTACGATTAGGAAGGAGGCTTTTATGAGGACCCGCAATAAAAAAGGCGCTGTGACTATTGAATCAGCGATCGCTTTTACGATAACCATGGTATTGCTCGCATCAATTGTGAGCGCCATCTGCTTTTACAGGACTGACATCCTCATGAAACGATCAGTAGAGCAGACATGCGAGAAGATGGCTCTCTTATATCCGATGTCCGTTCCTTCGGCAGATTTTATGTCAGCTGCCGTAAATGCTTTTCCAGACTTAGGCATCGGCAATACAAAAGGCGGCGATGTCATATCGAAGGTCCTATCCATGGGGATTGGCCTTGATAACATGACCGGGAATAACATAAAAGAACTCATCCTGCAGGGTCTTTTTTCGAAAACGATGGAAAAGCAGATAAGAAATGCCTATATCGAGAGGAACGGCGGGTCTGATTTCTTCTGTCCTGATGAGATCGAGGTGTATTTCGCTATCAACAAGAGGCATCACATAATCGAAGTTCTGACTGAATACTCGGTCGTGACCATAGCAGGAAAGAAAAGCAGAGCCGTTTATTCCGTGATACCCCTCTACGGAGAGCCTATCCTTACGCTCAATGCCGAAGAAAGCAAGGATAAAGACAAGGATAAGGACAATATCTGGTCATTGAGCAATTTCGACAGGGGCGAGGCTTTCAGGGAAAAATACGGTGCTAACCTCCCAAAGACATTTCCGGTAATAGATTCGGTCGACGGGGGAGAAGTAACCGCGATAAGGAGCATGGATCTGACGTCACCTTACTACCAGGATGTGTCTAATATCGAAAAGAAGATCAAGGACGATATCAGGTCCTTAAAAGGTTTCGGACCCCAGTCTGCCACGATAAACGGACAAAAATATACGGTCGACCGGGTGGATTCTAAGCATCTTAAGGTTATAATACCTAAGAATTCCGGCCAGATCGGCAGGGAAACCGTCGAGAATCTTAAAGGATATGCCTTTGTACAGGGCGTTATACTCGAGATCTGCGAGTATGAGACGTCTGAAAGGTACCAAGGGTAATCTCAAAAAGTCCCCTTTATTGTATTAAAAATAATAATTTGTTATTATGTATTGGTATGTTTGGAGGTATTCAAATTGAGACATAATAACAGCGTAAGGCGTCCGAGTCTTGCAAATTCGAAGATCACTACGGATAAGACTGCGTCGCTATCAATTGGGGACTCGCTTAGGAAGGCTAAGACCAATCTTATTTTCTCAAGATTGCTCCTGGGTATTCTTTTGGTTATGGCTGCTACAGTAATCTTTGCTGCGGTATATATGGGATATGCTAAGCCGATATGGGATTATCTTCTCCGTGTCGTTTCGTGATATCAGGTAAGGTGGCAAGATGGACAGCATAAATGATGCTCATTTTACTGAGAGCGAGTTAGAGGAATTAACCGATCTTTATAACGCAATGCTGACAATGAGAGACAGCACGGAGATGCATAAGTTCTTTGTGGATCTCTGCTCTATAAACGAGCTGCATTCTTTTCTTCACCGTTGGCAGATCGTAAGAAGGATCGAACAGGGCAAGAGCTATGAGGAGATCATAAACGAGATCTCACCTAAGGATGAGCCCCAGGCCGATAAGGCTAACACAAACAAGAAATCAACCGGCAGAGTTCGCGGCAAGGCGAGATCTTCTACAAAGGTCAGCTCCACGACAATTTCGAGAGTCAAGAACTGCTATGTAAATCCCGATGGAGGATACAGAACAGCATTGAACAGGCTCAAGGAAGCTTCCGGAGAAAATAACGAACAAAAACAATAAAGGTAACGGACAAATGGGTTTAATTGAAAGTATTTTCGGTACACACAGCGATCACGAACTCAAGAGGATCAATCCTCTTGTAGACAAGGTCTTCTCTTATGAGGAAGAGTATTCAAAGCTCTCAGATCACGACCTTGCCGGCAAGACAGACGAGTTCAGGAAAAGATATGAAGATGGCGAATCTTTGGATTCACTCCTTCCTGAAGCATTTGCAACGGTTAGAGAAGCTGCCTGGAGAGTTCTGGGCATGAAGCCTTACAGAGTACAGGTAATCGGCGGCATCATTCTCCACCAGGGAAGAATCGCCGAGATGAAGACTGGTGAAGGTAAGACACTCGTTGCTACAATGCCTGTTTATCTCAATGCCCTCACAGGAAAAGGCGTTCACGTAGTTACGGTCAACGACTACCTCGCAAAGCGTGACTCCGAGTGGATGGGTAAGATCTACAAGTTCCTTAAGATGAGCGTAGGTCTCATTATTCACGACATCCCCATGAAGGACCGTAAGAGCATGTATGCATGCGACATCGTTTACGGAACAAATAACGAATTCGGATTCGACTATCTCCGTGACAACATGGTTGTAAGCAAGGAGCAGATCGCTCAGAGAGAGCTTAACTACGCTATCGTCGACGAGGTCGACTCGATCCTGATTGATGAAGCGAGAACACCTCTCATCATTTCAGGAAGAGGCACAGAATCTTCAGATCTCTACCAGAAGGCTGATACATTCGTTAAGTCGTTGAAGCAGTACACCGTTATCGAGACAGATGACAAGGTAGATATGGACGAGCTCGTAGGTGACGCTGACTATGTTACGGACGAGAAGGCTAAGACATCCGTCCTTACGGCAAACGGTATCGCCAAGGCCGAGAAGTTCTTTAATATCGAAAATCTCTCAGATCCTGATAACTTCGACCTTCAGCACTATATCAACAACGCTTTGAAGGCTAACGGTAACTTCAAGAAGGACCAGCAGTACATCGTTGATGACGGCCAGGTCATCATCGTAGACGACTTTACAGGCCGTCTTATGCCGGGCAGACGTTTCAGTGACGGTGTCCACCAGGCTATCGAAGCTAAAGAGCATGTTAAGGTCGCAAACGAGAATAAGACACTCGCAACGATTACATTCCAGAACTTCTTCCGTATGTATACGAAGCTCTCCGGAATGACCGGTACTGCTTATACAGAGGAAGCCGAGTTCAGACAGATCTATAATCTCGACGTTATCCAGATCCCTACCAACAGACCTATCGCAAGAATCGACGAATACGATGCGGTATTTAAGACTGAGAACGGTAAGTATGCAGCTATCCTTAAGACAGTTAAGGAAGCAAATGACAAGGGCCAGCCTGTACTCGTAGGTACAGTAAACGTCGATAAGTCAGAGCTCCTTTCAAGGATCTTCTCCAAGTACGGTATCAAGCACAACGTGTTGAACGCCAAGAACCATATGCGAGAAGCTGAGATCGTCGCACAGGCAGGCCGTAAGGGCGCAGTTACTATCGCTACAAACATGGCAGGCCGTGGTACCGATATTATCCTTGGCGGTAACGCTGAGTTCATGGCTTTGCAGGAGATGAGAAGATTAGGTTATACAGAAGACCTTATCACTGCATCCACAGCACATAACGAGACAGATGATGAGCTCATCCTCGAAGCAAGACAGAGATTTAACGATCTCGAGTCAAAGTTCAAGGAAGAACTTGCTCCTGAGGCAGCTGAGGTAAGAGAGCTCGGAGGTCTTTATATCGTAGGTACAGAGCGTCACGAATCAAGACGTATCGATAACCAGTTAAAGGGACGTGCAGGACGTCAGGGAGACCCCGGAAGATCCAAGTTTTTCCTCTCTCTGGAAGATGACCTCCTGAGAATCTTCGGTGGTGAAAGAGTTTCCATGATCTACGAGAGCCTTGGTATCGAAGACGACATGGAGCTTCAGGTAAGATCCCTTACAAAGGTTATCGACAGCTCACAGAAGAAGCTCGAAGCAATGCACTTTTCAGCCCGTAAGTCCGTCCTCGAATACGACGACGTTAACAACGTTCAGAGAACTATCACATACGACCAGAGAAAGCAGGTCATCATGGGTGAGGACGTACACGGTATCTACCTCCAGATGATCGATCGTGTTGCATCAAGAATCTGCAACCAGTTCGCTCTTGACGGCAAGATCACATCTACAGAGAGATACTCTCTCGGAAAGCTCTTAGAAGAGATCTTCGGCCAGCTTCCTTCAGTACTTCTCGTACAGGATGACAGCAAGGATATCCCTGAGTGCGACGAACTCGCTGCAAACATTGCAGAAGAAGCTAAAGAGCTTGTTGCTCAGAAGGAACAGGAGATTACACAGGAAGTATTCCGTGAAGCTGAGCGCCAGATCCTCTTAAGAACGGTTGACCTCAAGTGGATGGACCACATCGATGCATTAGACCAGCTCTCAAATTCCATCAGAATGAGAAGTATCGGCCAGCACGATCCTGTTGTTGAATATAAGCTCGAAGGTTCTGCAATGTTCGAAGAGATGAACGAGAACATCCAGAATGATGCTGTTAAGTTCATCATGAGAGCAAGATTCACACCTGAGACTCATATCGAAGCAAAGTCCGCTGTTAAGGATATTAAGGAGAGCCACGCAAGCGCAGCTGCTGTAACACCTCAGTCCGCTTCAAAGCGCATCGAAGGTACTGCAGGCAACAACGCTCCTCAGGCACCTGTCAAGCGTGATTCTTCAAAGGTCGGAAGAAACGATCCGTGCCCTTGCGGTTCAGGCAAGAAGTATAAGGATTGCTGCGGCAAGAAGTAATTCTTAAAACATGATTTTATTACCGGGCCGGCATTAAATGTGCCGGCCCTTTTATGTGATTTTTGGCCGCATATTTAATCGCGAAAACAAATAAAAAACTATATAATAATTCCATGATTACTGATATTGATGAATTTATCAAACGTGTCGACGGCGCTGCTGATTATATCAGGAGCGTTTTGTCCGGCAAGGAGATTCCCAGCATTTGCATTGTCTTAGGTTCCGGATTAGGTCCACTCTCAAAGATGGCGGAGGATGCTCTTGAGATTCCCTATAAGGACATTCCCGGATTCCCTGTATCGACTGCACCGGGCCATAAGGGTTCGCTTATTGTCGGAAAGCTTTCTGATAAGCCTGTTTTCATGATGAACGGCAGGTTCCATTACTATGAAGGTTATCCGATGGAGACCGTTACATTCTATGTCAGGGTAATGGGCAGACTGGGAGTTAAGGTCCTTCTTCTTACCAATGCTTCAGGCGGTATAAATATTGAGATGAAAGTGCCTGAACTGGTAGCTGTTACTGACCATATTTCCTTCCACGCCGAGCCGGTATTAAGAGGCCCTAACATTGAAGAATTCGGCACGAGGTTTCCTGACCAGTGCCATGTCTACGATCCCGAACTTACGGATACTCTTGTCAACAGCGCAAGAGACCTCAATATAAGGATCAGCAGGGGAGTATATGCTTATTCCAAGGGCCCCCAGTATGAGACTCCTGCAGAGATCAGGGCGCTCCGTATATTGGGTGCTGACTGTGTAGGTATGTCTACCGTACCTGAAGCGATCGCTGCATCCCACATGGGGATCAGAGTTGCCGCAATGTCCTGCATTACCAATATGGCGGCAGGCATCTCCGGAAATCCTTTATCAGAGCAGGAAGTGCTCGATAATGCGGCTTTGGCATCTGACAACAGCTGTGCTCTGGTAAAAGAATTCGTTAACAGGATCAAGGTTTAAACAGTTTAGAAAGAGGAATATTTAACTATGGGAAAGTTTAATTACGAAGTAAGAGATATCAGTCTTGCTCCGAAGGGCTTGGAAAAGATCGAATGGGCATACCGCAATATGCCGGTATTAAGAGCAATCGAAGCTGAACTCATTGAAAAACAGCCTTTTGCAGGAATGAAGATATCCGTTTCAGTTCATGTCGAAGCTAAGACAGCGTGCCTTGCGAGAGCCCTTGCTAGAGGCGGCGCTGAGGTAGCTCTTACAGGCTGCAATCCTTTGTCCACTCAGGATGAAGTTGCTGCAGGCCTTGCATCTTTGGATATCATGAACGTTTATGCCGTTCACGGTGATGACGAAGAACATTACTGGGCAAGACTTAAGAAAGCATTGGAGTTTAAGCCTGACATCGTAATCGACGACGGCGGCGATTTTGCTTTACTCCTGCATTCCGAATTAAAGGATATGGCAGCAGATATCAAGGGCGGCTGCGAAGAAACCACTACAGGCGTTCACAGGCTTGAGATCCTTAAGGGCGAAAATAAGCTCCTTTATCCCGTAATCGCAGTTAACGATGCAAGATGCAAGCATCTTTTCGACAACAGGTTCGGAACAGGCCAATCAGTCTGGACTGCGATCATGGCTACGACAAACCTCGTAGTAGCAGGAAAGACAGTAGTTGTCGCTGGTTACGGAATGTGCGGCAGGGGCGTTGCCATGAGGGCTAAGGGCCTTGGCGCAAAGGTAATCGTAACTGAGATCGACCCTGTTAAGGCTTGCGAAGCCATTATGGAAGGCTACGAAGTCATGACTATGGACGAGGCAGCTCCTTTGGGCGATTTCTTCGTAACTGTTACCGGATGCAAGGATGTTATCGTAGGAAGACATTTCGAAGCTATGAAGGACGGCGCGGTATGCTGCAATGCGGGACATTTCGACTGTGAAGTAAGCGTTGCCGAACTTAAGAAAATGTGCGTAGAGAGCACGGAACTTAGAAATAACATCATCGGTTATAAGCTCGATAACGGTAAGACTGTTTGCGTTATCGCTGAAGGAAGACTTGTTAACCTTGCATCAGGCGATGGTCACCCTGTAGAGATCATGGACATGAGCTTTGCTCTTCAGGCACAGTCGGCTATGTATATCGCAAATAACCCGGAAAGACTCCCGATCGATGTATATCAGACTCCTGAAGTCATCGATAACCGTGTTGCCGAGATATTGCTCACGACCAAGGAAATCAAGATCGACGAGCTCACAGAAGAGCAGAAGAAGTATATCAGCTCCTGGGATCTCTGATAACCAATAGACAATTTAGACTAAAAATCGCAAGTGCCGGAGCAAATCTTCGGCACTTGTTAGTTATATATAATAATTTATAATATATTAGGAAAAATATGGATTGGAGGCCATAGTATGGCTTTAAGAAACTTAGTTATTGAAGGTGACCCGCTGCTTCGTAAGACGAGCAGGCCTGTTGATGAGATCACACCCAGGATCTTAAAGCTCCTGGATGATATGGCTGACACAATGTATTACGGCGGCAGGGGAATCGGAATCGCTGCTCCCCAGGTCGGCGTTTTAAGAAGAGTATTCATTGTTGACGTTGGTGACGAGCACGGACTTATCGAGTTCATCAATCCTGAGATCCTTGAATCTTCAGGTTCACAGACGGATAACGAAGGATGCCTTTCCGTTCCCGGCAAGACATGCGAAGTCGAGAGACCTTCACACATCAAGGTCAAGGCTCTTGACCGTAACGGCAACGAGTTTGTATTAGAAGCAGACGACCTTCTCGCAAGATGCATCTGCCACGAGAATGACCATTTGAACGGCATTCTCTTCATTGATAAATCTGTTGACGGCAAAGTCTACAGAACAGATGATTCAGAGGACTGATAAAGTGGACAGGCGTGATCTTAAAATAATATTCATGGGAACGCCTGAATTCGCACAGACGAATCTCAAGGCACTTATAGACGGCGGCTTTAACGTCGTTCTGGCTTTATGCCAGCCCGACAAGCCCGTCGGACGTAAACATATCCTTACGGCACCGCCGGTTAAAGTATTGGCACAAGAAAACGGCATTGAGGTATTCCAGCCTGACACATTAAAGACTGAAGAAGCGCTCGAAAAGCTTTCTTCCTATAATGCCGATCTCATCGTTACTGCAGCATATGGAAAGATCCTTCCGAAAGCTGTTTTGGACCTTCCCAGGTATGGCTGCATCAACTGCCACGGAAGCCTTCTTCCTGCAAGAAGAGGTTCAGCTCCCGTACAGCGCGCTGTTCTGGAAGGCGATAAGGTAACAGGCATCACATTCATGAAGATGGATGTCGGAATGGATACAGGCGACATCATCGAAAAGATCGAAGTTGAGATCGATCCCAATGAGCATACTGAAACTCTCATGAACAGGCTTGCTATTGCAAGCGCTGAAAAGCTCCCTTCCATCATTGATGCATGGGTAGATGGCAGACTTACTGCCACAAAGCAGGACGATTCTTTGGCAACTTCCTGCCCTCCGATAAGACCTGAAGAAGGTGAGTTTTCCTGGGATCAGGACGCTTTGGATATCCACAACAGGGTAAGAGCTTTAAGCGCATGGCCCGGCGCATTTGTAATGAAGGGTGAAAATAAGCTCAAAGTCCTTGATTCAGAAGTATTGGAAGATGAAGCAATGGTACCGGAAGATCTTAAAGATTCTGTTTCCGGAACTGTTGTAAAAGCAAAAGGCGAGAACCTTATCGTTAAGTGCGGCAAGGGATATCTTAAGGTAAAGGAACTGCAGGTACCGGGCGGAAAGAGACTTATGTCCAGAGACTGCGCCCATAATTTCACCGTCGGAAATCCGATAATGTAGGAGATACCTAATGTCTGACGATATCAAGTATAAGAAGAAAGAACTGGCGAGATTAATTGCCGAAGATAACGAGAGAGAACTTTGCTTTCTCATGCTCTACTGGGTATATGAGAAGGACGCTTATTCAAATCTCGTGATCAAGAAGGCTGATAAGATCGCAAATTCCGAAGGGAAGAAGATCGATTTTGCAAGAGCGATGCTCTACGGAACTCTTACTTATACATTCACGATCGATTTTCTTATAAGGCACATTACAAAAGAAGAAACCGACTTCATGGATCCTGTCGCAAGAACTGCAATAAGAATGGCAGTATGGCAGATCCAGTTCGGAAATAACATCCCCGCTTATGCTGCTGTTGACGCATCTGTAGAGATTACGAAAAAGTATAACCCGAAGGCTTCGGGATACGTTAATGCGGTCTTGAGAAAGTTCGCTGAAGCCCCTGAAGCAAAGAGATATCTTGATCAGTTTAAGCCCGGCATCAAGGTTGCATTAAAGCCTGAGATCTACGGCATCCTGAAAAAAGATTTCGGCAAGCAGGAAGCTTATGAGATCGGAAAAGCGTTCCTTGAACCCATGAACATCACGGTCAGATTTGATGCGTATAAGGTAGATCAGGAAACACTTATTAAGGAACTCAAAAAAGAAGGCATTACTGCAATCAAGGGAAGCTTCATTCCTGACTGCGTTGAGATCACAGGCGGCCTTAACGGACTTGAAAATACCGAATGCTTCAATAAATACGGCATGTTCGTCCAGGGACAGGGCGCGATGCTCGCATCCCACGTGGCACACCCGAGAGTTGCTGATAAGATCCTTGACTGCTGCGCAGCTCCCGGCGGCAAGTCCACCCACATGGCACAGATGTGCAGGGATGACCTCTATATCTATGCATTAGATATCAATGAGGCAAGATTGAAGCTCGTCAGGGATAACTGTGAAAGACTCGGCCTTACATCAATAGAGACGATCTGCGCTGATGCTTCAAATATCAGCAAGGACGATAAGGATTCAAAGAAGTCTTACGATATCGTATTGTGTGATGTCCCTTGCAGCGGCTTAGGCCTTTTGGGAAGAAAACCCGATATCAGGGATAAGTTTACATACGATGAATTAGATGAGCTGATCCCTTTGCAATATTCGATCCTGGAGCATGCTGCGAAAATGGTGCGCCCGGGCGGAACCCTTATTTACTGCACATGCACTCTTAATTCAGATGAGAACCAGAATCAGGTCGAGACATTCCTTGCTGAGCATAAGAGATTTCACACTGTGCCGATCGACAAGTATCTTCCTGAAGGGATCTATATGGATGAAGAAAGGGCAGAGAGCGCCGCGAACGGCATGATCACGCTCCTTCCTCATAAAGACAAGTGCGAGGGATTCTTTATCTGCCGCATGGAAAGAGACAGAAAGGAAGATTGATCTTGAAGGATAAGTTCTGCCTGGATTTAACTTTAAAAGATCTTACCGCATGGTGTGAAACACGCGGTGTTCCGAAGTACCGCGCTTCCCAGATCTACGGCTGGCTTTCATCAGGTTCTGTTACGACTGATGAGATGACTAATGTCCCCAAAAACGTCAGGGCAATGCTCGAAGAAGACTTTATTTTCGGCGGCTTCGAATTAAGAGAACATCTGGTATCCAAACTCGACGGCACCGAAAAGTTCGTATATAAGCTCTACGACGGCAACATCATTGAGACTGTTGCAATGAGATATAAGACAGGCATATCCGTCTGCATTTCATCCCAGGCAGGATGCAAGATGGGCTGCGCTTTCTGCGCATCAGCAAAGATCGATTTCGGTAGAAACCTTTCTTCGGGCGAGCTCCTTGCGCAGGTTACATTGACCCAGAAAAATCTCGGAGAGAGAGTCCACAGCGTAGTGATCATGGGCATCGGAGAGCCTTTTGACAACTATGATAATGTCATGGGTTTTATAAGGCTTGCAAACGATCCTGAAGGTTTGAACTTAGGTGCAAGACACATCACGCTTTCAACATGCGGACTCGTTCCGAAGATCGAACAATTCACAAAAGAAGGCCTTCAGGTCAACCTCGCAGTATCGCTTCATGCGCCTAATGATGAGCTCCGTAAAAAGCTCATGCCTGTCGCAAAAGCGTATTCTATCGAGCAGCTCATGACTGCCTGCAAGAACTATACAAAGGCAACAAGCAGAAGGATCACTTTCGAGTACAGCCTTTTAGCAGGGATCAACGATACACCGCAATGCGCAGCGGAATTAGTCAAGCTCTTAAAGGGCGGACTTTATCATGTAAATCTCATTGCAATGAATAAGGTGCCCGGAACTAAATTCCAGTCGGCTTCTCCGGCAAAAGTAAAGCAATTTAAGGAAATCCTTGAATCCGGCGGCATAAATGCTACTATCAGGCGAGAGATGGGCAGCGACATCATGGCCGCCTGCGGACAACTCAGAAGGGGAACAATAGAGGCAGAAAGATGTTAACTTACGGAATGTCCGAAAAAGGTCCCGTAAGGGACACCAACGAAGACAGCTTTGCCTATGCTCAGATAGGCGGCTATTTCTGCATGGCCGTAGCTGACGGTGTTGGCGGCGAATGCTGCGGTGAGATCGCGAGCAAGATTGCCGTAGACGGCGTCATGGCAACTCTAAAGGACAGCCTTGCTTTTATCGACAGCAAAGACGAGCTCCCGCATTTCCTAAAAGTATTATTTAACAGAGTAAATATCATGATCCTCCATGACTGTCTCGAAAACAGGGAGCGCATGGGCATGTGCACGACGCTTACTGTTGCGCTCATGAAGGGAACGGAACTTACGATCGCACATATAGGCGATACCAGGGGATATCTCCTGCACGGATCTGAGCTCATCAAGCTCACTGAAGATCACAATGAAGCTGCCAAGCTCGTAAAACAGGGGCTTTTGACTGAAGATGATGCTAAATATCATCCCGGAAGATCAAGGCTCCTCATGGTCGTCGGGGAGAACCAGTATCTCAATCCTGATATTTACAGTTATAATATAAGTTACGGTGATCTGGTCTTCCTTTGCTCGGACGGACTTTATTCATATATGACTGACGAGCAGTTCAAGGCCTGCACAAAAGAAAGAAATAACCCTGAAAGCATCTGCAGCAAGCTGATTGCCCGGGCGCTCGAAGGACAAAGTACAGATAATATTACGGTTACGCTTGCGAAAGCAGAGCCCGCAACCGAACTATAAGGAGATAATATGGCAAATCAGGTTCACGGCCCTGAGGGCATGATATTTGCGAACAAGTACAGGATCGTCAAGCTTATTGGCTCAGGCGGTATGGCTAACGTATATCTCGGAATCGACATGAACACCGGCGCTAACGTTGCCATCAAGATCTTAAAGCCCGAGTTCTCATCTGACGATGAATTCATCAGAAGGTTCGATGCGGAAGCTAAGTCTGTAGCATCTTTAAACCACGCCAACATTGTTAAGGTTTACGGTGTAGGCCACGAAGGAAACTTCAGATATATCGTTCAGGAATATATCGAAGGCATCACTGTAAAAGACCTCATCAACCAGAATGGACACCTGGACTGGAAAAATGCTGTCCCGATCGTTATCCAGATCGGTCTTGCATTGGACTATGCTCACCAGAACGGAATAGTTCACAGAGACATCAAGCCCCAGAATATCCTTATCTCACGTGACCGTGTAGCTAAGATAACGGACTTTGGTATCGCAAGAGCCGCATCTTCCACGACGATCACCATGACCGGTGTTCAGATGGGCTCCGTTCATTATTTCTCGCCCGAGCAGGCAAGAGGCGGCAATGTAGGTCCCCAGTCTGATATCTATTCATTGGGCGTATCCCTTTTCGAGATGGTAACAGGAAGACTTCCGTTTGACGGCGATTCCAACGTTGCTATCGCAGTTAAGCACCTTCAGGAAACACCACCGGTTCCTTCTTCATTGATGCAGGGAATCCCGAAAGGCCTTGATTCCATCATCGCCAAGTGTATGCAGAAGAGCCCTGAGAGACGTTACCAGACAATGCGCCAGCTCGTAACCGAGCTTGATTCACTGCTCGTTGATCCTAACGGTGTATACGGCGTTATCACGAACGTTCCCGAAAAGGCTGCAAGCACAGATACAAATATCTCTTTCAGACAGGATCCTGAGTATGAGAAGATCTCAGAGATCGAAAAGAGCGCTGAATCCAGACGTATCTCAAGATTCAGGGACAATGTCCTTTTAGCTCTCATTATTGTTGTTATCGTAGGCGTTCTGATCGGTATCGGAATCCTCGTTATAAGGGCAGTCGGAAATGCCACAAGCATCGAGCAGAATACAGACTATGAGATCGAAAACTATGTCGGCCTTAAGGCAGACGAAGTCATCAAGAAGCTTGATGCCGCTAATGTATACTATTCGATCGAATATCAGGATTCTGATGCTTATGAGCCCGGAATCGTTATTGCCCAGAGCATCCGTGAGGGCGTTGTGGTTTCCACGACAAATAAGATCAGCAACCTTGTCCTCACAGTATCTTCTGCCGAAGAATCGGTAATCCTTCAGGATTATTCAAACATGAACTATAAGGATGCATATAAGTCCTTAAAGAATCTCGGTCTTGAGCCTGTTTTGCGCACAGAGCCTTCGGACAATGTAACTCCGGGTCAGGTAATAAGGACTGAACCTGAAGCTAATACACAGGTATTAAGAGGCGAATCGGTAATCATCATCTATGCTACCGAGCCTAAGTCCTCTATCGTTCCTGACGTTGTAGGAAATACTGTTGCAGAAGCTAAGAAGAAGCTTGAAGAAAGCAGCCTCAACTATACGATCGAAGGCTCGCCTGAAGTTCTTGCACTCGATGCAAAGAAGCAGTACGTAATCCTTACAAATCCTGTAGCAGGTTCCTCTGTTGCAAGAAAGTCTTCCGTCAAGCTCTTTGTCGGAACCAAGGAAGATTACCAGAACGGCGGCACACCTACGCCTACACCTCCTCAGGCAGTCATCGACATCGCTATGAAGGGAAGCGGTACAGCAACCGGTGCTGGAACATATGAGCTCAATACCCAGGTAACTCTCACGGCAACTCCTGCCGCAGGCTTCAAGTTTGAGTACTGGATGGATTCTTTGGGCAATATCGTAACTTACTCACTTAACTACACATTTGTCGTTAAGGAGAGCACGACATTTACGGTTGTATTCTCTGCATTGCCGACAAATACGCCGTTGCCTACGGATACACCTACACCTGTACCTCCGACACCTACACCTGTACAGCCGGATCCCGGCACGGGCGGTGGCGGCGGACAGCAGCCTGATCCTAACCAGAATCAGAACCAGAACCAGAATCAGAACCCCAATCCCGGACCCGGAAACAACGGATAGGGTTAGAACTGATGGCAGAAACCGGAACTTTTAACGGAGTAATTACTAAAGGAGTGGGCGGTGTTTACACCGTTCGCTTCTTTCATGATGGCTCTTATCAATATGTAAGCTGCGCTGCCAGAGGCCAGTTCAGATTAAAGGGCATCAAGCCTGCAATCGGCGATAAGGTAACGATCATGCCTTCCGGTGACCCTGATGTTCCTTATGTCATTACTGATATCAAGGACAGGGTAAGCTTTATAGCAAGGCCTCCTGTAGCAAACCTTTCGATTATGCTCCTGACGTTTTCCGTTACTAATCCCGAACCGGACCTTACGTTACTCGATAAGATGCTTTTAGTATGCTCATTAAGAGACATAAAGCCTGTCATCATTTTTACCAAGAGCGACCTTAATGAAGATGACGGCAGCAGGCTTTGTTCAGTTTATACTAAGGCAGGTTACGAAGTTTTATTATCTTCACATCTAAAGCCTCTTACCAAAAGTGATCTTAAGGATATAATAGGTGATGGAATTGCGGCCTTTGCCGGTCCTTCCGGCGTCGGCAAGAGTACGCTCTGTAATTCTCTTTTAGGGTATGACCTGATGGAAACAGGTGAAGTAAGTGCAAAGATCAAGCGCGGAAAACATACCACGAGGCATGTCGAGCTTCACGAGTTTTTCGACGGTTTTATCTGCGACACACCGGGCTTTACCTCGCTGTCTTTAGAGGACCAGGGCGTCGATTACAGGGATGTTCTATACGGATATCCAGAGATAACTTCGATTGCGCAAGGCTGCAGGTTCGACGACTGTTCGCACAGGAAAGAAGACGGGTGCGTCGTAAGAAACGCTTTGGCAGAAGGCCTTTTGGACGAAGGCCGCTACGAGAGATATAAGAGCTTTTATACGGAGCTTTACGATAATAGGAACAATTACAAGCATAGGAGAAAACAATGAGTTACATTGATATAGCACCGTCCATTCTTGCAGCGGATTTTGGCTATCTGATGAGAGATATCAAGAAGGTCGAAGGCCACTGTGAATACCTCCATATAGACGTTATGGACGGCCATTATGTTAATAACATCTCCTTCGGAATCCCTGTCATCCAGTCAATCCGCAAATATACAGACATGAAGTTTTATACGCACCTCATGATCACTGAGCCCGAAAAGTATATCAAGGCATTTGCAGACGCAGGTTCTGACAACATCACATTCCACGTCGAGTGTTCCGAAAACCCTGATAAGTTGATTGAAGACATCAAGGCATTAGGGTGCACGGCAGGAATCTCAATCCATCCCGATACGCCAATCGAAAAGGTTTTCCCTTACATCGGAAAAGTAGAGATAATCCTCATCATGACCGTATATCCCGGCTTTGGCGGCCAGGGCTATCTTGCTTCCTCAAATGAGAGGATCGCTAAATTAAGAAAAGCAATTGATGACGCAGGCGCTGATACCATCATCTCCGTTGACGGCGGCATCACATTAGGCAATGTAAAAGAAGTCTACGACGCTGGTGCCAGATTATTCGTTGCAGGCAGCACCGTTTTTAATGCTGAAGATCCTGCAAAAGCCATAGAAGACCTTAAAAGATGCGCTTTGTTATCGTAACAGGCGGACCATTGAGCGTTCATGCTGCTGACGTTGTCAGGGGCTTTTCGGAAGCTGCCGATACAACTGTCATCGCATGCGATTCAGGCTGTGATTTCCTTGCTAAAGCCGGTATAATCCCGTCTCTTGTAGTAGGAGACATGGATTCTATCTCCAAGGCCGGTCTGGAATATATCAGTGCAAATAATATCCCTGTCGAAAAATACCCTGTCGAAAAAGACTGGACAGACTCAGAGATAGCTTTGGGCAAGGCAACTAAAGACGATGAGATAATCCTTGTATGTCCTTTGTCCGGCAGGATCGATCACGTCATGGCAAACCTGGGCCTTGCGATGAAGTTCAGAGCTGAAGGTTATAAGATAACGGTCTCAGACGGTATCACCGTGTGCTTCCCGTTATCAGGCGAAGATCATGCGGAATGCAGCGTCAGGGCTTATAAAGATGATGCAAGTGTTTCGCTTATTCCGTTTGATTTCGATACACCTGTAACAGGCGTTACCACTGAAGGCCTTTACTATGCTTTAAAAGATGCAACGCTAAAAGCCGGGTCATCTTATTCTTTTTCGAACCATCCTGTTAAAGGCGTATTTTCCATCTCAGTTTCCATTAAGTCAGGCAAGCTCCTTTTAACGGTTACAAAAGCGGACTAAAGCCCTGCTGCAATTGCGTTTGAGCATGTTTTTCAAAAAGACAAATTGAAATTCCGGGTGCCAAAATTGAGACTTTGGCTTATTGAATGAGACCGGGGAAGGGATCTATACTTATAGTGCAAATGAATGAACGCATCCTTTTGAGGGTGCGTTTTTTTATTTCCAATATTTTTTACGGAGGACAGAAAACATGATGGACTACGAGAGTTTTAAGGAGAGAGTAATGAATGAGTTCTTGGACTATATGCCTGAGAGGTATTCAGACTGCGAAATCGAGCTTAGGAAAGTGCCGAAGGTGAATACATGCCTTACGGGTGTTGTGATAAAGCCTAAGGGAACGCCGCGTTCATACTGCAGCCCAACTTTCTACATGGAGAGAATGTACGACCAGTATCTTGAATGTGAATCTTTCGAGAAGGTCATGGCTAACCAGGCAATCTACCTTGAAGAGTCATTAAAGTGCCTGCCTGATGACATCCTGCAATTTGATTTTGAAAGCATCAAGGACAAGATAGTTTTCCAGATCGTTAATACCAAGGAAAACCAGGAGATGATCAAGCACTGCCCCCACAGGGATTTCATGGATCTTACGGTCGTCTATAGAGCAATAGTCAACATGGATGAGCACGGAGTTTCGGGATTCCTTATTACCAACGATATCGCCAAATCAGAAGAACTTACTGAATCTGTTTTGTACCGCCTCGCTAAGAAGAATACGAAAAAGTTATTTCCTTTTAAGAGCGAGAGGATCGAAGATACGATGGTGCGCCTTATGAAGCGCTGGGGCGTTGAGGACAAGCATATAGAAGAAACATTTGCAGGCAAAGACGACATCCCCGAAAAAGACAGGGTCTATGTTATCAGCAACGAAGCTGAGTTCTTCGGCGCTAATGCGCTTTTGTATTCCGATGTCCTGAAAAAGATCGTAAACAGCATCGGAACTGATTGCTATATCCTGCCCTCATCAGTACATGACCTCGTGATCCTTTCGACCGAGACTTTCAGCGAGAGCCATAAACTGATAAGCCTCGTTAAGGAAACAAACAGCGAGCATGTAAGAATTTCCGAGAGATTATCTGACAGTATTTACCGCATCAGCATTGTTGATGGTTCTCTTAAGTGCATCACTGACAAAATGGAGGAAGCATCGTGAAATGAAGATACGAAAAAAGAATAAAGCCAAGATACTGGCTTTTCTGATGACGGCAGCAGTTGCGATGAGCGCTCTGCCGTTATTTGTTGGAACTGATGTTTGTGCCGCTGTATTAAGTTCAAATGCGCTTGTTTCCGAATCTGATACAAGGAAAGCCGGATATACGAGCGAGAAGGCTTTCAGGGACCGTATCCTTTCTGCCTGCAGCAGCTTAAACGGTGTTAAGTATACATGGGGCGGAGGCGGCTGGAACGGCATAGACTGCGCAGGTTCGGTAAGTTTTGTATACAGCGTCACTTTGAAGACTGCTTATATCCAGAGTACGCCCGGAACTTACGGTAACAGGACATTATCTTATGCAGGCGGCGGCAATCCCGACAAATACGGCTTTTACAGACCGGGATTTGCAGGCATCAAGTCTAGCTTTAAAGACGGCCTTCTTAAGAAAAAAGGCATAACTCCCACAGAAAATAAGTTTTCGAGCTTTGATACGAACGGCACCAAGGGCATTCAAAACGATGAATGGATCACGATAATCAACACTTACGGCTTTAAGCCCGGCGACATGATCTTGTGGTGGAACGACAATAACGACAAGAATAATGCCCAGCACATTACGATCTATGCGGGCATCGAAAACGGCGTCCCTATGCATTGGACAGCAAGTTCCACCACCGGATATTTCTGCAAAAAGTCTTTGGCGAGCAGTTCTTCCGAAGCAGGCAAGGGAAGCTTTACCGGCTTCATGGGCCTTAAGGCAACCGGCTTAAGAGATTCTGCTTATGCGGGTTTCTATCTGGATAAAAGAGACCCTTCCGGCATCAATTATCTCGGTGCGGTATTCACGGTCTATAAAGACTCTGACCTTAAAAACCGTGCCGGTGAATTAAGAGATGATGACGGTGACGGGGTCTACACTGATTACTATGCTCTGTCAGGATCTGCGTTTGCAAAGCAGAGCTTTACCATTACTCCGAAGAGCGGTGAAGAAGGCACATACGAAGATACTCTTTATATCAGGGAGACAAACAAGCCGTCGGGTGTCTTGCTTCCCGACGGATCTAAAAAGAGCCTTAAAGATGCTGACGGAAATATCCCTTCTGTCTACTCATTTCTTGATCCTGATGTTTATGTGGTCCATGTAAAAGTATCCGGTACCGACGGCTCAAAAGGAAAGCTTGAGTATTCGGTAAAAAGATCAGGAGGCAAAGACCTCTATTCATTTACAAAGAACGACTACCCTTATACGTCTGGTTCCAATGTAATGCTGATAACTAACATGAGCACTGCTGAAGAGACAGCAGGAAGAGGCAAAGGCGCAGGCCTTTTTTCAGACGGAAGCAGTTTGTCATTGGAAAAGACTACAAAGACTTCATTTGATATAACGACTACTGTCTTTACCATAACAGAAGGCGCAAATCTCGTTGCGACTTATAAATTCTTAGACGGCTGCTGGAACTGGTACGATGCTTTCGGAAACAAGTGGGAAGGGACCAGTTCTTTCCCGCTCAAGTACGATACCGAATATGTAATAACCGAGACCTTCGAAAAAGCTCCTCCCTTTGCTTGCAGTGACGGCAATACCATAGATTACGAATTCACCAATGATTCAGACTGGGAGAAAGTAAACGAAACGACTTATAAGTATATGTTTAAGACAGATAGCTTAGGCTCAAAGAAAACATACTCGTTTACATGCGAGAACAACAAGCTTTCGGGCAAGATCGAAGTCTATAAAGAGGTTAAGGATAAAGACGATTCAAAAGAAGGCTGTGTTTTCGAACTTTGGAATAAAGACAAGACAATTAAATTAGCGGAAGGAGTGTCAGATAAAGATGGAAAAGTTAAATGGAAATCACAGGGGGCAGCTGCTTTTGAGCTCGCAGACGTGCCTTGCGGAAGATACGTTCTATGCGAGGTGTGTCCTGATATTTCTTATCATGGATCTAAAGCCAGGTATGTATATGAGGTCCCTGAAGGATTCACAGACGGGAAAGACGGAAAGTGGTACAAGGAAATAACTGTTGCCGCCGACACCATTAAAGAAACTGTAGTTAATGACAGATTAGAATGCTCGGTAAAGGTCGCCAAATCTTCTGAGGACAAAGTTATCAGTAACGTGGAATTTTCCATAACTTACGGTGGCCTTAACGAAGAACCGGTATGGGACAGCAAGCCCTTGTCAAACGGTAAGACCGACAGCAAGGGATATCTTGTTTTCACGAATCTTCCTACAGGCTGGTACAGGGTGGACGAGAAGGTCGAACCTGCATATAAGGTGACTTGGGACGACGGTACAACAGGCAAGTCCAGGATATTTAAACTTACTAAAGCAGATGACAATAAAGTTATAGAAGTTAAGGCGGCAAACAAGATCGACATCAAGCCTTTGTTGTCAACGTCTCTTACAGATAACAACCAGTCGCATAAGATCAACTGCGGCAAGGATATCGAGCTGACAGATAAGGTCCATTTCGAAAACCTGACAGCAGGCTATGAATACAAGATAACCGGCTGCCTGGTAAATAAGATCTCAGGTGGGATTCTTAAGGACAAGGACGGAAACGAATATAAGACAACAGTAACCTTTAAAGCAGATAAGTCTTTAGGTGAGATCTCGTTGGACGAAAAGGGAAGAGAAGTAGTCACGGGAGATGTTTCTGTTAGATTTAAGATCGACAGCGGATTGTTGTTTGAACAGGCATTTGCAGAAGGTGCGGCGGAATTGTCAGTAGTTTGCACTGAGACATTAATTTTTAGAGATATCGTAATAGCAGAACATAAAGATCTTAATGACAACGATCAGACCATATCGATAAGTCCGGCGATTTCAACCAGTGCCACAGATGCCAATACGAATACAAGTGTAATGACATTATCTGAGACGATAGGTATTAACGACAGCCTGAGCTTTACAGGCCTTAATCCAGGTGACAAATATATCGCGACAGGAATCCTGATGGATAAAGCAACGGGTGAGCCATATGTGGATTCAGACGGAAATACATATACAAAGACGGTCAAGTTTACGCCCAAATCACCTGACGGTTACGTGATCGTTCCTTTCGAGAACGTTAATGTGCCGCTGGATACGATAGAACTGGTTGTATTCGAATCAGTAAAGACCGAGAACGGAACAAATCCTATCGCTGTGCACGAAGACATAAACGATGAAGGTCAGACTGTAAGAAGGCCTTCGTGTAAAACACTGGCAACCACAGTAAAGGGCGACAAGACCTTCCTTAAGAATTCGACAGTAACGATCGTCGATCACGTAAGCTACGAGAATCTGGAAGTGGGGCATACATACTATGCAAAAGCGACCTTAAAGCTCAGCAGCGGTTCGGAGGTCACAAGCAAAGGTACCGAAGTAGTATCGTTGCAGAAGTTCGAACCGGAGGAACCTTCCGGAGTTGTAGATGTAAAACTAAAGTTCAAGGCACAGGGCCTTAACAGCGGAGATACGGTCGTCGTGATCGAGAATATCTACGACATGTCGACCGAAGAAGAAACCGCTCTCGGCATCCAGTATGAGGATATCCGGGTAATAGCGCACGAAGACCTGGATAACAAAGACCAGAGCCTTTCGGTAACAGACATTCCTATATCAGGCGAACTCTTAAGCAGCAAGACTGTTATAGGCGCAGTGATCTTCTTGGTGTCAGTTGGTGCCGGCGCATATTTTGTAACGGATGAGATCAAGAGAAAAATGATCAAAAGGAACATAAGATGAAAAGCAACTATTTCAAAGCGTTTCTGGGAGCAGTCCTGATAATCTTATCCGTTATCGGGATGCTTTTGTTCCTGGAAGAATATGCGAAGTCCTATATCCGGAATACTGTAAAAGATGAAGTGCTTAACAGAAGAGAAAATGACGATGTTGAATATGATGTGCCTAAAGGCGACTATCTTGCTATAAATGGCGAAGAGACTACAGCTGAAGAAAATGCAGCAGAAGGATTGATACAGATAGCGAGATATACCGCAGGAAATACTAACGCGACAGATAAGCTGCATCTTATTGGGATAATCAGCATACCTTCACTAGATATCGAAGAACCTATATGGGAAGAAAACACGGATCTGGCCATGCGCTACGGCGTGATCCTTATGGATTATTCGCCCAGTCCCGGAGATAAAGGCAACAGCATAATAGTAGGACACAGGAATAACATTACACATACTATCTTCGATAAACTTACAAAGATAAAAAACGGCGCTGCCGTCACAATAACCACACCCGAAGGCTTTGAGCAAAATTATAGGGTGAACGGCAGATACTACTGTTCACCCTATGATCTTCAAGATTATGTCGGCACTTCAGAAGATTATCCCGTGATGGTAACCCTGATCACCTGTGCCAGAGAGAAAGGAAACAGCTGGCGCTTTATAGTTACGCTGATACCTTCCTAAGTTAATGCTTATCAGAGTTCAGTTCTGTGGCTTAAGCCCAACTCTTCAGCAACTGCGAAGAAAGCCTTTCTGGAATTCCTGATAGAAGCTTCAGAAACGCAGAAAGCAAGACGGCAGTACCCGGGGCGTGCAAAGCTCGAACCCTTAACGAGAAGGAGATTCTGCTTGGCGCAGATCTTAGCGAACTCTTCGTCTGTCAGACCCTCAGGTGTGTTCATGAAGATGTAGAGAGCGCCGTTAGGCTTAACAGCATCAAAGCCTGCGTCAACGATATTGGAGTAAAGAAGGTTTCTTCTGTTCTCATAGTTTGCAACATCTACTTTTGCGTAGATAGCCTTTTCGATAACCTTCTGCCAGATAGCAGGAGCATTAACGCTTCCGAGTGTTCTGTTAGAAAGAACGATCGCACCTGTGAGTTCGGCAAAATCAGCGCACTTAGGTGAAACGAGAGTATAACCGATTCTCTCACCGGGGAGTGACAGTGACTTGCTCCATGAGAAGCAGATGATGAGATTATCGATGTACTTGAGAGCGCAGGGAACCTCAGCTCCATCGTAAGCTAAGTCGATATAAGGCTCATCGGAGATTACGTAGATCGTGTGATCCTGCTTTTTGAGCATGTCGTTAAGCTGGGTAAGGAGCTCAGCCGGATAAACAACACCGGACGGGTTGTTAGGTGAGTTAACGATAATGGCCTTTGTCTTGGAAGTGATAGCCTTTTCGATATCGGCGATGACGGGCATGAACTTATCGTCAGTCTGAACGATAACTACCTTACCATTGTGGTTAGCGACATAGCCGTTATATTCCATGAAGTAGGGAGCAAGAAGGATTACTTCGTCATCTGCATCAAGGATCGAGTGAAGAACGTCATTCATGGCAGAAGCCGCACCAACGGTCATGCATACTGCATCAGGTCCGATCTCCATTCCGGCTTCCTTGCCGCGCTTTTCAGCTACGATCTGGCGTGTGGACGGATAACCTGCGTTGGGCATATATCCGTGCATACCGGGTGTAGGATTATTTGCAAGGTCCTTTAAAGCATCGAAGACTTCCTTCGGAGGCTCCAGGTCGGGGTTTCCGATCGAGAAATCATAAACATTGTCAGCACCATAAATAGCCTTAAGTCTTCCGCCTTCCTCAAACATCTTGCGGATCTCGGAACCGCCCTTAAGAGCTTCAGCCATTTTCTTGGAAATCATAGTAATACCTCTTATGAATGAAAATTAGGAATAATATAGCACAAATATATAAGACGAAGTAGCACCTTCGCGTTCAAGGGGCGGCTTAGTGTCTTGAATGTCGTTGCCATTTAGATAAAAAGTTTCAAATTAAAAAGAACTGTATCGAAAAGACTCTGGTTTGGTTGTTTTTCGATACACTTGCCGATGACACTGTATCGAAAACCAATGGTTTGATAGTGTTTTCGATACAAATTTGCGAAATTGTCTCGAAAAACGCATGTTTTAGGCAGTTGTCGATACACTGCAAAGTCATGATGTATCGAAAATGGATGATTTTTGTTGGTTTTCGATACAAGCAATTAGTGTTCATGAATTACAAGGAGAATTATATGAGTTATGGTTTGCGAAATAGCCTTTCTGAAAGATACAGAGTTATTTCAGATCTTGTTAAGAAGACCGAAGAAAAGTTAGCGCGGGTGCCACAAGGCCGCTTAATAATAAAACATAGGAATAATAGTGCCTATTACTATGCTTATGGTGAAACGAAAAACAGGAAAGAAAGGCTTTTAAGCAGAAAGAATCCGGAAGAGATAGAGGTGCTGGTTCAAAAAAGTTACCTTGAAATGGTTTTGAAGGCCGCACGCAAAGAAAAATCAGTATTAGAGAATTTGATCTTGAAGTATCCTGAGACGGTTGCAGAAGATATTTATAACATTCTTCCGGAAGAGCGAAGGATGTTTGCTAAAAACATAATGATATCCGATGACGCTTTTGTAAAACGCTGGGTGAATCAACCATATAAGAAGAAACCTATTTCTGATGATGTGCCGGTATATATAACCAAGAAGGGCGAACGTGTCAGATCTAAGTCAGAGATGATCATTGCGAACATGCTTTATGACTATGGTATTCCTTATAAATATGAGTGTCCGCTATTGGTGGGCGGT
Source organism: Ruminococcaceae bacterium R-25 (assembly GCA_003149065.1). NCBI lineage: Bacteria > Bacillati > Bacillota > Clostridia > Eubacteriales > Oscillospiraceae > Ruminococcaceae bacterium R-25. The sequence continues at coordinate 929,043 of QGFZ01000001.1, read as the reverse complement.
GAAATATTCCATCCGGACTTTACGATCCTGAGGCTTAGCGACAGGCAGATCATTTACTATGAACACTGCGGCAAGATGGGTGACCCGGATTATGTTGAGGATATGATAGACAGATCAAGAAAATATGCGTTTGAAGGAATATTCCAGGGTGACAGATTGTTCTACACGTTTGAATCTGCGAAACAACCGCTTGATGTAAGAGTAGTAACCGAGATGATCGAAAATAGCTTCAGGTGATATGCCTTACTGGGCAGGCATACCTGAAGGCTCTTCATTCTCGTAGAGAGGATTCTGAAGTCTGTTTAAGAAGAATCTTTCGGACATTGGCTTGTCGTAGAAGAAAGACTGGAAGAGGAGGCATCCGCACATCTTAAGGTCTTCGACCTGCTTCTGGGTATGAACGCCTTCGCAGATAACTTTGTAGCCTAAGATGTTAGCGAGGTTGATCATGTTGTTTGTGATGATACGGCCTCTTTGGTCTTCAGGTTCGAAACGGTCGGCTTCGATCTTAACGTAGTTAGCTTCCAGGTCGTGGAGGATGTTAAGAGTGGACTGGCCGGTACTGAATTTGTCCAGAGTAACGAGGACACCCGCATCGGTCAGTGTCTGGCTGACGTCTTTGAGGATCGGCATTCTCTGTGTGAAGTCCGGCTCTGAGAATTCGATGCCGATGAGGCTGTGGTCAACTTCATATTTGTCGATAACTGCCAGGATGTCATTAGCGATCGAATTATTGAAAAGATGACGGCCGGAGAAGTTGATCGAGATGGGAACAAGCGGGATGTTCATTGACTGCCAGTTCTTGATGTTCTTGCAGACGTTTTCCAAAACGTAGAAGTCGATCCTTGTAACGAGACCTGAATCTGTAGCAATGTTAATGAACTCCTCAGGTGCTATGATCCTGCCGTCAACTGGCCATCTTACAAGAGCTTCAGCGGCGTGAAGGTGCGGTTGGTCTTCGACGCTGATGATCGGCTGGTAGTAGATGAGGAACTTGTTATCGTTTAGAGCTTTAGTGAGTGTCTCTGTATTGTTGTGGCTCTTTTCGTTTATTTCGTCGGAATAATATACGATGTCGATGTTGTTCTTCCTGGAATAAGTGTAAGCCTGAGAGCACTCGCCCATAACGTGCTTGCCGTTTCTGTGGCTTGTTTTAATGGTGGTAATGCCGGCTCTGCTTTTAATGACATACTCGAATTTGTCGACACCGTAAGCAAGTGTTACAGGAACGGAAGTGATGAGTCTCTCGAGCTCGGGGAGGCGGGAAGTGATGATGACGACAATGAAGTTGTCGCCGCCCAAATGAACTGCGAATTCGCCTCTACTCTCGTCAATCAGCTCTTTGAGTTTATTGGCGTAACTCTTGATCGCGGTGCCAGCAATATCAGAACCGAAGTATCTGTTCAGCTGGTTAACCTGTTTAATGTTGATGAAGGCAACGGAGTATTTTGTAGCGACTCCGGTTGCGAACATCTCGTCGAATTTGGTGAAGAGATAGTTCGGATTGTACATGCCGAACTCCATATCGTAGTTGTAGAGATATGAATACTGGGCGCTGAGACGGGATACAGCGATCATGTGGGCAACGGATGCCCTGAATATCTTGATGAATTCCTGCTGCTCAACGGTCTGCTGGGGAGGGAACTGCTTATAAGTGAATCTGACTACCGTGGTAACGGAATCCCTGGTGCCCAGTGTTACTTCGAAAAATTCCTGGCCGACATTATCGGACAGAAAGTCTACATTTTTGGATACGGGTCTGCCGCTGATTATCTGGGTATCTTCGATCTTGGCTATTGAGAGATAGTCGGCGTACTTGAAAAATTTGTCCGTAAATTTACAATCGGCGCATTCGTCGAGTGCTTCAAAGAATCCTTTTATGTCTGGAGTACCAGCGGCCATAATCTATCCTTATAAAGTTAATACCTAGATTTTAAGTCACTAAAGATTTGTTTACAAGGAAAAAGCGAATTATCAAAAAAAACAGAGAAACAGAGGTTTGTTAATGAACATACAAAAAATCACCTACAGGCAGTTTATTGGAGCCAAGGGAGAAGATGCTGCAGTAAAGCTTCTAAACGCCAAGGGCTTTACAGTTTTAAGGCGCAATTACGTTGTCCATAATGTCGGAGAGATAGACATAATTGCGGAAAAGGACAGCGATATTCATATAGTGGAGGTGAGGACGAGGCTTAATATCGGTTATTATCCGGATTCTGTCGAATCTGTTGCAGGTGCTAAGCGGAACAGGATAATCAGGACCGCTGAGCACTTTGTGATGGAGAACGGGCTTTATGATAAAAATATTGTTTTCGAGATATGCATGGTCACACACGATAAGCAAGGTAATATACGGAGAATCGATTTTGTGCCCTTTTGATGTGCAAAGTGCCGAATTTATCCGAAAATGAATTTTTGACGGGAGTAAATGCCATTTTAGCAATTTTCCTTTATTGCTTTATAAATGTAATAGACTATAATTGTTGAGGTTTTTAGGGGGATTCCCCTGACAAAAATGCAAGTTTAAGATTGCAAAATTTCATTTTAGGAAGGTTGGCTTATCATGAAGGGTTACCGCGAAATGACAAAGGAAGAGCTCCTCAAGGTTAGGGAAGAGCTGAACGAACGCTATGAGAAGTGCAAGGCACTCAATCTTACGCTCGACATGACCCGCGGAAAGCCTTCTCCGGTCCAGCTCGATCTTTCGAACGATATATATGACACATTAAAGGACGGTTTTAAGACCGCCAAGAATGAAGATACCAGAAACTACGGTATCGCTCCCGGAATCGAAGAGATCAGAAAGATCTTCGCTGATCTCTTGGGTACAGATAAAGACAATATCTTCATGGGCAATTCTTCATCTTTGAACCAGATGTATGATGCGATCATGCGTTCTATGGTCTTCGGTGAGATCGATTCACCCAAGCCCTGGTCACAGGTTGAAGGCAAGAAGTGGCTTTGCCCTGCGCCTGGATATGACAGACATTTCAGAGTTACAGAGACAATGGGCTTTGAGCTCATCGCAGTTCCCATGACTGAGAACGGTCCTGACATGGACGTTGTAGAAGAACTCGTTAAGGACGAGAAGGTTAAGGGTATCTGGTGCGTTCCCTGCTACAGCAACCCTGACGGCGTTGTTTACTCTGAAGAAGTTTGCGAGAGACTCGCGAAAATGGAGACAGCAGCTCCTGACTTCAGAATCTTCTGGGACAACGCATATGTATGCCACCACCTCTATGAGGACAGAAGTACATGGGGCAAACTCCCTGATATGCTTTCCCTCTGCGAGAGCTATGGCCACGCAAACAGAGTTTATGAGTTCGCTTCATCTTCGAAGATCACTTTCGCAGGCGGCGGAATCTCATGCTTCGCAGCAAATAAGGACAATATGACTTGGGCAAAGAAATACCTTAATGCCCAGGCTATCTGCACAAATAAGGTTAACCAGCTAGCTCACTCAAGATTCCTTCCGGATGCTGAGGCTGTTTATGCTCACATGATGAAGCATGCAGCAATCCTCCGTCCGAAGTTCGAAGCTTGCCAGAAGGTACTTGATGAGGAACTCGGTTTTGATAACCTCTGGCACTGGACAAAACCTAACGGCGGTTATTTCGTAAGCTTCTATGCTATGCCCGGTACGGCTACAAAGATCGTTACAATGTGCAAGGAAGCAGGCGTAGCTCTTACTCCTGCAGGCGCAAGCTATCCTTACGGCAAGGATCCTTCTGATTCAAATATCAGACTTGCTCCTTCTTTCCCCGGTATCGAAGATATTGAGAAAGCCGTCAGAATCCTCTCGATCTGTGCTAAAATCACAGCAGTGGATAAATTGTTGGAGGATCTTTAATAATGACTAAAGACACATACGAGAGCCCGTTAAACTCCCGCTATGCGAGCCGCGAGATGCAGTACATCTTCTCGCCTGACAAGAAGTTCAAGACATGGAGACTTCTTTGGATCGCATTAGCTGAGGCAGAGAAAGAATTAGGTCTTAACATCACAGATGAGCAGATCGCTGATCTCAAAGCTCACAAGGATGATATCGATTATGAGGATGCCGCAGCAGAGGAGAAGATCCGCCGCCACGACGTAATGGCTCATGTCCATTCCTATGGCAAGCAGGTCAAGGGTTCCGGTGCTGACGCGATCATCCACCTTGGCGCAACATCCTGCTATGTTGGTGACAATACAGACATCATAATAATGAGAGAAGCTTTGGAACTCATCAAGAAGAGACTTGTTGTAGTTATCGCAAAGCTCGCTGATTTTGCTGACGAATATAAGGCTATGCCTACTTTGGGCTTTACTCATTTCCAGCCCGCTCAGCTCGTAACTGTCGGTAAGAGAGCAACTCTCTGGCTCCAGGATCTCGTTTTCGACCTTGAGACAATTGAGAACGCTATTGCTTCATTGAAGCTTCTCGGATGCAAGGGTACAACAGGTACACAGGCTTCTTTCTATGATCTTTTCGACGGCGATCACGAAAAGTGTGTCGAGCTCGACAAGAAGATCTGCCAGAAGATGGGCTTTGAGCAGTCTTACTATGTATCCGGCCAGACATATTCCAGAAAGATCGATTACACGGTTCTTTCAGCTCTTGCAGCTATCGCTCAGAGCGCTCACAAGTTCTCCAACGATATCAGACTTCTCCAGCACCTGAAGGAGATCGAAGAGCCTTTCGAAAAGAACCAGATCGGATCTTCCGCTATGGCTTACAAGAGAAATCCGATGAGATCCGAGAGAATCGCATCACTTTCCAGATATGTGATAGCAGATGTTCTTAATCCTGCTATGACATCTTCAGAGCAGTGGTTCGAGAGAACTTTGGATGACTCTGCAAATAAGAGAATCTCAGTACCTGAGGCATTCCTCGCAGTTGATGCAATCCTCGGTATCTATACAAACGTTGTTTCCGGTCTTGTCGTATATCCCAAGATTATTGAAAAGCACATCAATGATGAGCTGCCTTTCATGATGACAGAGAATATCATGATGGAGGCAACAAAGAAGGGCGGAAACCGTCAGGAACTCCACGAGGAGATCCGCCAGCTTTCTATGCAGGCAGGTTCTGTTGTTAAGAATGAGGGCAAGCCCAATGATCTTCTCGAGAGGATCGCAGCTGATCCCAAGTTCGGCATGACAATGGATGAGCTCCTTAAGCTCAGAGATGCCAAGCTTTACATCGGTCGATGTCCTGAGCAGGTCGATGCATTCCTTACAGAGTGTGTCAGGCCGTTAATTGCTGCGCACAAGGATGACCTTGAGGTAAGTGAAGTTGAGCTGAAAGTATAAGAGCAACTAAACTTTACGAAAAAGAACTTAAGCGGGATATTCCAAAATCGCGGCAATCGCAGTTTGGCATATCCCGCTTTTTATATTAAAATATAATCAACTCGAGCATGGCGGCCTCTAAATTGGACCTACATGACATAATAAGGAGCTTGGGCCTGTCTTTTTGATGTAAAGCCTTGTAAGTTGGACTATTGAGATCTGATACCTGAGCACCGCCCTGGATTTCCGGGTGTCAATCAGAGTCCGTTGTGTTTCGGGGGTTTTTAAGGAGATTATGATGGAACAATATATCGATGCAAATAATCTGGCATCTTCCGGCCCGGCCGCTTTTAGTGTGGCTGGTGCTGTTTTTTTATACCAAAAATTTATAAATTTCAGATCCTGCCGATGTTGAATCTTAAACTGACAGGCTTAATGATTTAACTCGAAAAGGAGATTTTTTAATATGAAACTTTACAACACACTCACAAGATATAAGGAAGATTTCAAGCCTATTGAAGAAGGCAAGGTCAAGATGTATGCGTGCGGCCCTACGGTCTATAACTATTTCCATCTTGGCAACGCAAGGCCGTTTGTTACTTTCGATACGCTTGCAAGATATCTGGAATACAGAGGTTATGACGTAACCTTCGTCCAGAACTTCACTGATATCGACGATAAGATGATCAAGCGCGCAAACGAGGAAGGCATCACTGTAGAGCAGCTCGCTGACCGTTTCATCAAGGAATACTACGTTGACGCTGACGGCCTCAATATCAAGCGCCAGACATTCCAGCCCAGAGCCACCCAGTCTATGAAGGCTATTATCGGTCTCATCAAGGCTATGGAGAAAAACGGCTACACTTACATCATCGAAGGCGACGGCGTTTACTATGACGTTTCCAAGAAATCTGATTACGGCAAGCTCTCACACTATAATCTCGACGAGCTCGAAGCAGGCGGCGGTGAGCGCAAGGCATCTTACGAAGGCAAGAAGAATCCGGGCGATTTCGCTGTATGGAAGTTCAAGAAAGAGGGCGAGCCTTCATGGGGTTCACCTTGGGGCGAAGGAAGACCGGGCTGGCACATTGAGTGCTCTGCCATGATCAAGCAATATCTTGGCGATACTATCGATATTCACGGCGGCGGACAGGATCTTATCTTCCCGCATCACGAAAACGAGATCGCGCAGAGCGAGGCTGCAAACGGCTGCACATTCTGCAATTATTTTGTCCACAATGCTTTCGTTAACATTGACGGCGAAAAGATGAGTAAGTCATTGGGCAACTTTTTCACGATCAGAGACATCGTTAAGAAGTATCCTTACAACGTAATCAGATTCTTCATCCTGCTCGGCCATTACAGAAGCCCCATCAATTTCTCTGATGAGCTTTTGGCAGCTGCACAGACGAGCCTCGGAAGAATCTCCAACTGCGTAAGAAATGCTGACTTCTTATTGGCAAATAGCAAATTCGAAGGTGACGCTGAGGCTGACAAGGTATTGGAAGATGTGATCAAGGCAGCAGGCGAGAGCTTCGTAGCTCATATGGACGATGACCTCAACAGTGCTGATGCCATTACCGATATCTTTAACCTCGTACGCCAGACAAATACAAGTGCTCAGGAAGCTAAGGTTTCAGCTGAGATGCTCAAAGCTGCAAGAGATAAGATCGTTGAGCTCACAGGCGTTCTCGGAATCCTGTTGGATCTTGAAGATGAGATACCTGAAGAGATTACGGAACTTGCAAATAAGCGTGCAGAGGCTAAGAAAGCCAAGGATTACGCTGAGGCTGACCGCATCAGGGACGAGATCCAATCAAAGGGCTACACTGTTAAGGACGTACCCGGCGGATATAAGATCGAGAAGGCGAACTGATGATAAAGCCGTTTATTGCTGCTGATCTCAGAGAAGTATCGCCGCTTGTTTTAGCTTACATCGGCGATTCGATCTATGAGCTTTATGCGCGCTGCAAGTCAGCGACATTAGGCGCGGGCAGCAACAATAAGATGCATAACAACACTGTTCATTATGTATCTGCCGAGGCTCAGGCATACAGTGCGAGACTTTTGCAGGACGAGCTTACGGAGAAGGAAGCTGATTACTTCAGGAGAGGTAAGAATTCCAATCCGCATGCAGTCTCGAAAAATGCGAATCATGCTGACTACATGTACGCAACAGGATTTGAAGCGCTTCTGGGATATCTCTTCCTCAATAACGAAGAGCCCAGAATGGAATATCTGATCTATAAGAGTTTTGATATCTGCGACGGCGTTATCAAAAATGAGCCGAAAACAGATACTGAAGAAACGGAAGAGAAGGAATAAACTTTGGACAAAGGCAAGAGACGTTTTAACCAGGACAGAAAGCCCGATAACAGACCTGCAAGAGGAGCAAGGTCCGACTTTAAGCGTGAACGCCCCGATTTTAAGCGCGAGCGTGAGGACGATGCTTTTACTGAGCAGGGTTCCACAGATAAGTTGGAGGGCAGAAATGCCGTAACCGAAGCTTTGCAGGCCGGAAGAGATTTCAATAAGATCTGGATCTTAAAGCCTGAAGGTGATAAGCCGTTAGATCATGGCCTTATCAGGATCCTGGACGAAGCTAACAAGCGCGGAATAATCGTTACGAGGGCTACAAGGCAGATCCTCGATAAGATGAGCAGCACTCATAACCATCAGGGCGTAATTGCCTCAGTAGCACCTCATAAATATGCCGATCTTGATGAGATAATCGGTAAGTGCAGGGATGAGGGCAGACCGGCTCTGTTAGTTGCATTAGATGAGATCAAGGACGCCTATAATCTTGGTTCTATCCTTAGGATCTCTGACTGCTGCGGCGTTGACGGCGTCATTATTCCTGAGAGAAGATCAGTATCTTTGGATTCGATGGTCGCAAAGGCATCCGCAGGCGCTATCGAATATGTTCCTGTAGCAAGAGTTACTAACCTTGCGCAGACGCTTACAAGGCTCAAGGAGAAGGAAAACTTCTGGGTCTGCGGTACTGATATGAATGCCGATTATGAATACCATGATGCCGATTATTCGGGCAATCTCGTAGTCGTTATCGGCAGTGAAGGCGACGGCATGAGAGATGGGGTAAGGAAGTGTTGTGATTTCACGGTTTCGATCCCCATGACCGGCCACGTAAACAGCTTGAACGCTGCAGTTGCAGCCGGAGTAGTGCTTTTCGAGGCACAGGCAAAGAGACATAAAGAGGGCTGATAAGTGATATTTAGAGGTAACAGCGCAAAGACTTTTAAGGGATCTTTAGTTAAGGTCCTTGCTGTTATCTTGAGCGTTACACTGATTTCCGGAATGTGCACCTGCCTTACAGGATGTGATTTCATTAAGGGACTTCGCAGAGGCTTTAAACAGTCGCAGAAAGAACTCTCAAAATCCGAGCTCGCAAGGATAATCACAGTAGCGATAATGAACGAGAAAAATGTTTCCGATTCGTTTTCGGCGATCCCTGAAAGCCAGCTTGACGATATCTCATATTCCGTTTTTGCCCAGTACTGCATGGTACTTCGCAAGACTTCTCAGGCACACGGTACGCCTGACTCATTCAGGTTTTTGACCGACACCGAGAAGGCGCATTATTTCGCGTCGATCGATGCTGATGCAGGTGAAGAGTATAAGACTATCGACGAATACGGAGATATGGACGTTGTTGAGCTCTGCTATTCAAAAGACAGGGATGCTGATGCTCCGCCCGTAAGATTTACTCTTGCTGTAAATGACGGAAAATATACTGTCGCAGGCCAGTATATGACGGATTCTATTTTCGCTTATACCTACATCAATCACTATTTCGACATGATCGACGATGAGAATATCGATGCTCTGGAAGCTATCATCAAGTCGACTTACCGTTCGGACATTTATCTCAATTCCGTCATCAATGCAAAGGCTCTTTTCATCGCCGATTACTACAAGATGAAGGTCAAGACGAACATCAAGGACTATGAGCTGAAGCTCTTTTCGCCTACGCACATATCCTATAACATTCCTGAAGTCTTCTCCGAAACTTCGATCACCTCGAAAACGGTTTCTCTGAGGCTTTATAAAAATGGCACACTCTGCATTCTGGACAAAATCCCGTCAACGATTGACGAGATAAGTCTTTATAAGAACGGCGAGAGCAAGCTCAGGATGGGCTCGACATACAGCCAGAGCGAAATCTTCAGACTATTAGGCGAGCCTGTGTTATCAACAGTCTCAGGCGATGTTGTTGCACTCGCATACAGGGGTGTTACATTAAGGCTCCATGCTGAGATCAAGGACGGAAAATGGACATACGGCAGGCTCTATTCGATCGCTGTCCGCAACCAGGGAGACTTTTCGCTCGGTAGCGATATCTATGTCGGAATGAATGTCTCAGAGCTCCTTCTCGTGTATCCGATGTTCGACGAGTGTAATTATCAGAGCTCGTTCAGAAACGTAGACGGCGATTTTACGCTGTCCTTCGAATTTGATGATTTCGGAAACGTTAAGCGTATCGATCTGGGCGAGAACGTAGGTTAATTCTTCTTAATGCACTTGGCCTTTAACTGACTGATCTCATCTGAGGTGAGCCCGTTTGCCATGAGAAGCTTTGTAACGTCGCCGTCCCATTTTTCGTCAAGGTAATCCAAAAACTTGATCATGTTCTCTTCGTCGGACCTTAAAGCGTGCCTTAAGTCTTCAGGCATTTTTCTGATGAAGGGCGCGAGGAAATCTTTCAGGTATTCATAGGAAACTTTGTAGTTGGTGATGATGTCTTCTCTAGAAGCACCGCTGATAAGATAGAGGATCGCAGCTACAACCCCGGTCCTGTCCTTGCCGTGGTGGCAGTGGAAGAGGGCAGTGCCTTTACAATTAAGAAGAACTCTCATGATCTCTACCAGCCGGTCGCCCATCTCTTCGGCAATTATGATGTAGTAATCGCCAAGAATGTGGGTCCTCAGATATTCCATCGTCTGGTCCTTGGTATCGTTAGGATTGCCGTTAAGAAGAGGGACGTTGTAATAGCAGACGTCGGGATCTCCGATAAAAGGGTTTCCTGCCTGCTTGATCTCTTCAAGGCCTCTTAAGTCGACTACTGTCTTGATGCCGTAGTCTTTAACTTCCTGAATCTGATCCGGCTTTAAATAATGCGGTGAACCTGATCTGATAAATATGCCTTCGCGAAAAATATTGCCGTCTTTTAAAGGCATGCCGCCAAGTTCGCGGCAATTGATCAATGCAAGTTCCTTTACCAGCTGTGTATCCGGATTATAATTGCCCATAAATATTCCCCATAAAAATAATCGAAAGTATTCTATCCAAATCGTGATTGACATTCAAGGCTTCAAGTAATATCATTATTAGGCTATTGGGAAACCAATGGATTTATACGCGCCTATAGCTCAACTGGATAGAGCGTCTGACTACGGATCAGAAGGTTGTGGATTCGAGCTCTGCTAGGCGCGCCAGATTCAAAGCTGTTGCTATACGCGGCAGCTTTTTTTATAACCGAAGGAGGTAACCACATGCGTAAGATTCTCATTGTTGTAGACATGCAGAAGGATTTTATTGACGGAGCACTGGGTTTTGAAGGTGCAGACAAGATCATTCCCGGCATCATCTCAAAGATCGAAGAGTTCGAAAAAGCCGGCGATGAGATAGTCTATACGCTGGATACCCACTTCGAAAATTATATGGAAACACAGGAAGGCAAGAACCTTCCGGTCCCTCACTGCCTCAAAGGCTCTGACGGCTGGATGCTTTGCAATGATTTAAAGCCTTTGCTCGAAGGAAAGAAAGTTTTCGAAAAGCCAACTTTCGGAAGCATCGAACTCGCAAATTACCTGGCTTCCAACAGCGCTGACATAAGTGCTATCGAAGTCTGCGGCCTTGTTTCCAACATCTGCGTCCTCTCAAACACAGTACTTGCAAAGGCTGCATGCCCTGAAGCAGAGGTCATCGTAGATTCTTCACTGACTGCATCTTTCGCGCCCGATCTTCACCAGGCGACCTTAGATTGTCTCAAGGGAATTCAAGTTACCGTATTATAATATTGCAATCTTTTGCCGTGCTGTGATACAATTCATACTCGGCTATAAATTAATAATAATAATTTTGGAGGATATATCACATGGCATCCACAATTGAGAAGAAAGAACACTCTCAGGTAGTAATCAGCCTCGAGTCAAGCAAGGAAGAGTGGAACGAAGCCTTAAAGAAGGCTTACAACAAGAACAAGAACCGTTTCCAGGTTCCCGGCTTCCGTAAGGGCAAGGTTCCTTATCAGCTCGTTTGCCAGTATTACGGTGAGGGCGTACTTTATGAGGACGCTATGAACGAGATCGCTAATGCTCAGTATCCTGAAGCAGTTAAGGAGCACGACCTCAAGGTTGTATCCAGACCTGAGATGGATGTAACAGACATCAACGAGAACGGTATCAAGTACACTATCACAGTTTACGTTAAGCCTGAATTCGAACTCGGTCAGTACGAGGGCGTTGAAGTTCCTTTCAAGGAGCAGGTAGTTACAGACGAGGACGTTGACGCTGAGATCGAGCGTATGAGAAAGAGAAATGCTTCCCTCGAGGAAGTTGAAGACCGTCCGGCTCAGGAAGGCGACACAGTTACAATCGACTACGAAGGATTCAAGGACGGCGTTGCTTTCGAAGGCGGCAAGGGCGAGGGTTATAACCTCAAGCTCGGTTCCAAGTCTTTCATTCCCGGCTTCGAGGAGCAGGTCGCAGGCCACAGCGTTGGTGAAGAGTTCACTATCGAAGTTAAGTTCCCTGAAGATTATCACGCAGAAGACCTCAAGGGCGCTGACGCTGCATTCAACGTAAAGATCCACGCAATCAAGACAGAAGTTGTTCCTGAACTTGACGATGAGTTCGCAAAGGATGTTTCCGAGTTCGATACTCTCGAAGAGCTCAAGGCTGACGTAAGAGCTAAGCAGCAGGAGAGAGCTGACAAGGACAACAAGGCTGCTTTCGAGAACGAGACAGTAAGAGCCGTATGCGACAACTGCGAGATCGACATTCCTGATTCAATGGTTCAGAACGAAGTAGAGCAGATGGCTGACGATCAGGCAGCTCGTATGTCCAACCAGGGCATCGCTCTTGATATGTACCTCCAGTATGTTGGCCAGAGCATGGACGACTTCAAGAAGTCTCTCGAGCCTATGGCTAGAGTAAGAGTTAAGTCTTCACTCGTTATCGAGAAGATCACAGAGAAGATCAATCCTGAGGTTACAGACGAGGATTACAACGAAGAGCTCGCTCAGATCGCTAACACATACAAGATCGACGTTGAGGAAGTTAAGAAATCCATCGGCGAGGATTCCGCATTCATCAAGGATTCCATCCGCGCTCGTAAGACTGTTGAGTATCTCGCATCCAAGGCAGTTAAGGTTGAGCCCAAGCCCGCTGAAGAGCCCGCTGCTGAAGAGGCTAAGACAGAAGAGTAATTCTTCTCTTAATTTTATTAATTATCACCCCGTGAGGTTCGTCTTTGCGGGGTGTTTTATTTTTCGTGAGGTTTCATTTTAGGCCACCAGTGTAAATCCAGTGCATAAATTGTGGTTTTTGTGTACTGTTTTTACACTCGGCTTGATTGATAAAGGCTGCACGGAGTTGAAGTTAACCAAGTGTATCGAAAACCGCTTGTTTTATTGTGTTTTCGATACAAGCAAGTTCGACCGTGTATCGAAAACTCCTGTTTTTTATGCGTTTTCGATACAAAAACGCGAATTTGTATCGAAACGGGGTGTTTTTGAGAGGTTTTCGATACAGGTAAGTGCGACCTTGTATCGAAATCGCTTTGTTTTTATGCGTTTTCGATACAATAGTGCGGTCTTGTATTTATTTAATACGGCTCTGCCAGCATTCTGCCCGACTTTAAACAGACATAATATAAAAGGCAGCCTTCTCAGACTGCCTTTCAAAAAAATAATGAATTCTAATTATGTTCTGTAGCTTCCGTTGATCTTCACGTAGTCGTATGAGAAGTCGCAGGTGAACATTCTGTCGTAAGCGTCGCCTTCGTAGAGTGTGATGTCTACCTTGAGGTCGTGCTCGGAAAGCAAGCGTGATGCTTCCTCTTCGTCGAAAGCAACGGCTGCACCGTCTTTATACATAAGAAGGCCGTTTAAGTGAATATCGACTTTCTCAGGATCGAACATAGCACCGGAGTAGCCGACTGCTGTGAGGATACGTCCGATATTTGCGTCTTCACCGAAGAATGCTGTCTTGCAGAGAGGGGATCTTGCGACGGATGTGACGATGAGCTTGGCGTCCTTCTCGTCCTTGGCGCCGTGAACTTCGATCTCAACGAACTTGGTTGCACCTTCGCCGTCAGCTGCTAACATACGTGCAATGTCCTCAGCGAGCTTGCAGAGGGCTTCCTCGAAAAGTTGATAGTCTTCAGTACCCTCAGCGATCTCAACGCCAGAGGCGCCATTAGAGAAGATTACGACCATATCGCATACGGATGTATCACCGTCGACGGAAACTCTGTTAAAGGTGTATTTGACGGCCTTCTGCAGCATCTTTTTCAACGAAGCAGATTCGATGCCGCAGTCTGTTGTGAAAATGCTGATCATGGTGGCGAGGTTAGGGTGGATCATGCCGGAACCCTTTGCCATGCCTGAGATGGTAACTGTCTTGCCGTCAGTAAGCTCGATCTGAGCGGAAACTTCCTTCGGAACAGTATCTGTTGTCATCATTGCGTATTCTGCGTTGTGTGCTGTCTCTTCGGAAGAAGACAATCCGTTAACCAGTGTAGGGATAGCAGAAGTCATCTTGTCCAAAGGAAGTCTTGATCCGATAACGCCTGTTGATGCGGTAAGGATCTCATTGACATCGCAGCCGAGAAGGGAAGATGCACATTCTGCAACCTTTGCAGCATCTTCGACACCGACAGCACCTACGCCTGCGTTAGCAACTTTGCTGTTAACGATGATTCCCTTGGCCTTACCGGTGTTTTCGATAATGCCCATGGATCTTACGAGTGAATGGCCTTTAACGAGGTTTGAAGTGTAGACGCCTGCTACGTTGCAGAGCGTGTCTGAATAGACCATGCCCATATCGAGATAAGTTGATTTGGGATCGTTCTCATTGATGTTTGCGGGATCTGCGCACTTCATGCCGGCTGAAACGCCGTTAGCCTTAAAGCCCTTAGGCATTGTTATATAGGATTTAGTTAATTCTTCTTCCATAATAGAACCTCTTGATCATGAATCCTTGCAAATGAATATTTATGCAAAGAAATGTATAATTCTGCATATAATACACTTGCATAAGATAGTAGTCAACTGAATATTATCAGTAACGAACGTATATTACACATCTTTATTGTAAGGTGCAATAAACTGCTTGACTTAAAAGATAGTTAACATTATACTTTTTAGGCAATTGGCTGACATGGTGGGATTAGTTCAGTTGGTTAGAGCGCTAGTTTGTGGCACTAGATATCATGGGTTCGAATCCCATATCCCACCCCAATTTTTTAATTGCCTCTTATCACTGGGGTGTAGCCAAGGGGTAAGGCACGGGTCTTTGACTCCCGCATTCGTAGGTTCAAATCCTGCCACCCCAGCCAATTTGGTTCACTAGCTCAGCCGGTAGAGCACTTGACTTTTAATCAAGGGGTCTGGAGTTCGAACCTCCAGTGAGCCACCAATTTGATTATTCCAACCTCCGTCTGAGCGGAGGTTTTTTATTTCCAGGCGCGCGAAAAAATGAATTTCTTAACTCGAAAATGATCTTTCGAGCTCGCGAAAACTGTTTTTCCAGATCAAGAAAATGATCTTTTAGACTCTCGAAAATCCTGATTTTTGGCTATTTTTATTACAAAACTGTGGCATTTTTAGGCATTTGCCAAAATTTTGCTTGATTTTGCAGGAATTAAAAGAGGTATTGATGTTAAAATTACAGTACAAAGAAGATTAGTTGTGCAAAGGAGAAGACGTTTGAATAATAACAGAATATTCAATATCGTATCAGCTGGTATTGCGGCAGTAATTGCCGTCAGTTCTTTTTGCATTTACGAATGCGGTTCAAATAACACAATTGGTCTTCAGAGTCCGTCACTTTTAGGTGCCGGAAAAGTTGACTTTTTCCAGAGACAGCTCATGGATGATGATGAGATCGTTGAGACAGGCATTGTTCCGATGAGCCTCGGAAATCCTAATGTCAGCATCAATGACTATACATTCGTTGCGGAAGTTTCATTTGCCGATGTTAAGATCGACTATGGTAATGACCCGACGGATCCGATCACTTACGACGGTAACACCAACTGGCTTAAAGCTAATGTAACTCTCATTTCGCCCATGCTTCCTGACGGCAGCGATGAGGCAGATGCCAAGAAGGAGATCAAGCTTAAGATCGGTGATACAGTTACCAGGATCTCTTATAACAAGACATATTCACTCGTAAAGCTTAAGGACGGTACAAAGGGATATCTCAAGAATTCGGATCTCTCCGCGACTGTCATCACACCTGTTCCTACAAATACACCTACACCCAAGCCGAAGCCGACAGCTAAGCCGAAGAAAAAGACAAGTTCTTCAACAAAAACAACGACTAAGACTGTTAACGGCGTTAAGGAAACTTCCTGCAGCAAGACTGTTTATTCCACATGCAGCCTTAATACCAGATCCGGTCCGGGTATTTCATATTCATTGCTCTCAACCCTGAAGTCAGGCGCGAAGATATCTGTTGTCGCAGAGACCGATAACGGCTGGTATAAGTCAAGCTCCGGATATTACGTAAAGGCGAGCCTTACAACTACTAAGGCACCTTCTTCCAGCAGTTCTTCGTCTTCCAGCTCTTCTTCAAGCTCTTCATCTTCTTCCAGCTCATCTTCAACCAAGGTCGGTGATAAGTCCGGTGACTTCGCTAAGTACGTAAGAAGCTTTATCGGATGCAAATATGTTGCAGGCGGTTCGTCTCCTTCAAAGGGCTTTGACTGCTCAGGATTTGTTATGTACTGCATCAAGAATTATTATGGTGTCTCACTTCCTCACGGCGCTACATCGCAGTCCAAGAAGGGTAAAGAGGTAAAGAAAGAAGATATTCAGTGCGGTGATATCATCTGCTTTGACCGTAACGGTGACGGAACGATGGAGCACTCGGCTATCTATATCGGCGGCGGCAAGTACGTACACGCCAAGGGTGCAAAGTACGGCGTAGTTGAAGATAACTTCGCGAACGCAAAGAATGTCGCACATATCAGGCGAGTAATCTAAAACCAAAAACTTAAGGGGTTGTCCACAACGGCAACCCCTTTTAATTTGCATGTTTTTAATTGTGCGAAAAACTCACGATGCCGACAGCGCTTTAATTGCTTCTGTCATGACCTTGATGTCTGTCTCAAAATCCGTAAGAGCCCTTGATTCATTAGCCTGGTGGCACTGGTCTTCCTGCCAGGGAGTCTGGATGCCAAATGCGATCGTGTTAGGCATGTGGCGGGCATAAGTGCCGCCGCCGATCGCAATGGGCTCAGTGTATTTTTCAAGATATTCAGGTCTATAGCCTGTGTATGAAGGCATGTTTTCTTTCCAGATATCCGTGAGGACAGATATCTCGGGCAGGTCCTTTGCTTTATAAAGCGGTGACATCTGGTTTGTGATCTCGGCTGAGAGGCCGTAATTTGCTGCCTTCATGGCGATGAATGAAGTGATCGAATCCATCTGGTAGCTTACAGGACATCTGATGTCGATGATCAAAGATTCGCCGTCTTCGCCGCACTTGAGGATAGAAGGATTAGCTGTGACTGAACCTGATTCATCCTTGATGTCGCAGCCTGTATATTCAGCTGCTGTCTTAGGAACGAGTTCGTTCGCGATAAAGCTTAAAAGCGGTGAAGAAGAGTAGTCTTCGCCGGCCTTATCAAGGAGCTTTATCATCTCAAAAATTGCATTTACACCGAGATCAGGTTTTGAAGCATGAGCCGTTTTTCCTGTTGCTACATATTCCTTGCCGTTGATCCTGCAGGAAGATTTGGCAGGAACCATGTTTGCGGCAGAACCTCCGGCAGCAATTACAGAAGAAGGTGCATCGTCAGAGATCTTGATGTTCATTATGCCTTTCTCTGCATAGATTACAGGGAACTCTGCATCGGGAGTGATCGAGAATGAAGGGATCTCGCCCTTTGCGGCATATGTCTCAACGCATGAGCAGGTTCTTTCTTCGTCGGTACCGAGAATAAGACGGATCCTCTTTGTCAGTTCAAAGCCGCTGTCCAGAAGCCTTTTCATTGCGATATAGCTTGCAGCTGCAGGGCCTTTGTCGTCGACGATTCCGCGGCCTGATAAGATGCCGTCTTTAAGTGTTAATTCAAAAGGAGAAGTAGTCCAGCCGTCACCTGCGGGAACGACGTCCAGGTGGCATACGATGCCTATTAATTCGGCGTTTTCGGGACCGATCTCGCACCAGCCGACACGGTTTTCTATGGTGCCAACGCGCATGCCGTCTTTTTCTGCGTTTTCCAGGAAAAACTTCAATGCCGAGAATGCTCTTGAACCGTAGGGGAGAGTGCCGTATTTGCCGTCAACTTCTGGCGAAGAGCCTGTGCTTTCTATTGAAATAAGCTTTTTCAAAAAGCTGAATTCCTGTTCGGATAAAGAGGAATTTTCCATATAATGCCTCCGGTCTTTGTTCTACATTTGAATCATATCACAAATATGAAAAGCGGATATTACGGGCGGTCCATTTTGGCATTTTTACCGATATGGAGCTGATGCTTACAGGATATATAGGGTATCTTGCTCGTTTGTGGATAACATCGCTTGCGCTTATAATTTATATTATTTAAAAAACAGGAGATAATAGATGGGTTCGAATATTAAAGAGCAGGCGGATCTTAATCTGAACAATAATGGGGTTGTTCTTATGATGGATCCTGAAGATGATTCCACGCTCAGTCTGAAGGATCTGTTGTATTCGGTCTTAAGGAATCTGGGAATCGTTCTTATCGTTGCCGTAATTCTGGCCGGAGCGCTTTTCGCATATAAGATCACAAGAACAACAGAGAGTTTTAATGCTCTCGATACGTCCGTTCAGGGCAATAGTGAGTCTGATTTTGAGTACCAGCAGAGGATCAATAAGATCGACAGGGCAAGGGATATTGCTGCTGCGATCGATAAGGTAAAGCTTCAGATCGAACACCAGAGAAGCTATCTTACAGATTCTGTTTATATGCAGATCGATCCCGAAAATGTTTATGAATCTAGAACACAGTTCGTGATCGCGCTTGACGGCACGGCTGCAGAGGGCGCAGATAAGGCTTTAGTCGCTGCTTACCAGAACGCTGTATATGGCGGAACTTTCCTTGACGAATATGCAGAAAATAACGGCTTTAAGGCTGATTACATCAAGGAAGTAATTTCAATCGACAGCACAGTAGCTGACTCATCAGTACTTTCGGGCGATGAAAATGCAATTAGAGTTGCATCGATTACAGTTAAGACGATCGGACCTTCCGAGTGCTTTGTTAAGGATGTAACCGAGCTTATTAAGAATCACATTACTGCTGAATCTGCCAAGCTCAACAAGACTGTTGCATCACATAAGATCACATTAGGCGGCGTCCAGGAAAACAGCAAGGCTGATTCAGGCATAAGAGATAACCAGACTAACCAGACAGCAAAACTCGAAAACCTCCAGAAGCAGGTTACAGGTTTTAATGATTCATTAGAGCAGGTCGCAAAGGATTTAGGACTTTCCGGAAAAGAAGATCTCATCAATTATTTTGAAACTGAAAGAGAAGCAGAACTTACAGGTGCTCCGATGCCTGATGTTACTGAGCCCGTAAGCTTCATGAGCGTAATGAAGCCCGGCATTAAGTACGGCCTCGTAGGCTTCGTTGCAGGCTTCTGCGTTGTAACAGTAATCCTCGTTCTGGTTTATGTTTTCGGAAAGAAGATAACAACTCAGGCGCAGTTCTTCGGCAAGTTCAAAAACATCAGGAAGATCGGCGTTTTAAAGCCCCTTGGAAAGCGCTGTGGATTTACGGTAAAGATCGATATCAAGTCAGAAGACGATTCGAAAATGAGTGCCGATAACATGGCAAAGCTCGTTGCAAATAACTACAGCAATTTAACCAAGGATCTCGGCAAAGTCCTGATCACAGGAACGGGCGATAAGAAGGCTATATCTGAGGCAGTTAAGAAGCTTGGAATCAAGGGCGATGTAAAGATTGATATGTTCAGTGATCCGGATGTTCTTAAGGCTGTTCCTGACTATGACGGAGTGGTTCTTATCGAGCAGCGAAAAGTATCACTTTTCAAGAATGTCGCAAACGAGATCGCGCTCATCGAAAATGCCGGAACAAAGATAATCGGCGCGATAATAATCTGATAAAAATCAGCGAATCTTAAGAAATTAAATCCCCTTCAATGATTTGAGGGGGATTCTTTCAATTTTCTTACACACTTTCACCAAAACCCATTCAAAATCGCTTATTTTTCTTATTTATAATACTTTTAGCTTTAATGATAAAATATCGGCATGTGGTATGTAGTACAAGTTCGCACAGGCGATGAGCGCAAATTGGCTGCCAGATTACAGCTGGAAGTTAAAGCTGAAGGTGAAGATATCTTCGTTCCTTTGTTTGAACGGAGAAAAAGCATCAGGGGCGAATGGACGAAGGTTACTACTCCGCTTTTCCCGGGATACATCTTTTTCCAGACAGATAATGTTAAAGACTTTTATCTGCGCTTAAAGAAGATCAACGCTTTTACGAGGATCCTGGGAACTGAATCCGGTTTCAGTTCGATATCGCCGGATGAAGAAAAGTTTTTGAGGATACTTATTGGTGAAGACTACATTGCACAGGAATCTGTAGGTGTGATCGAAGGAGATAAGATCACGATCAATTACGGACCTTTGCGCGGAATGGAAGGAAACATATTAAAGATCAACCGTCATAAGAGGATAGCCATTATCAGGGCTGACTTCATGGGCGGTCCCAGAGAGATCAAAGTAGGTCTCGAGATCATCGAGAAGATACCTGCCAAGAATTGATATTTCATTAGGAGAATTACTGGTTAAGTGTACAAGCGAAATGCACAGGGATGGTCAAAGCACATCGACTTTTTGCTGCTTGATCTCATAATCCTTCAGGCCTCATATATGCTCGTTTACTTTTTCCGTTTCAACGACTGGGCTTATCTCAGACGTGAATACAGGAATCTGGGCATAGTTCTTCTGCTGGCTGATCTACTCGTAATGGTCATTAACAATTCTCTGCACGATGTAATCAAGCGTCCGTTTACAAGAGAGCTTATAGAACACATTAAGCACTGCGTTTACGTTTTCGCAGTTATCCTTTTCTATCTGTTTTCCACACAGCAGGATATTTATTTTTCCAGAGTTGTCCTTGCGGGCACGATGTGCATTTATGTTGTAGCCAGCTTCTGCTTCAGGATCCTTTACAAAGAGATCTTAAAGCGCGGAAGGTTCAGACGTGAGCGCAACAACATGGTTGTTGTCGTTTCCGAAAAGAATGCTGACCAGATAATCACACAGCTTTTAAGCGATAACAGGGCAGGCTACGATATCGTAGGCATCATCTTGCTTGAGACATCAAATATTGCGAGCGTCCACGGAATTCCCGTCGTATGCGATATCAAGAAAGCTTCGCAGTATATCGCTAAGGAGTGGGTCGATTCAGTCTATATCGATGCTCCTATAAATGACCGTATGGTCGTAAAGCTCATGGATGCATGTGCTGTTATGGCCGTTCCTACGCATTACCATGTTCCTTATATGGGCAGGTCAGGTGTTAAGAGATTTTCCGAAAAGATCGGCGGCACATCAGTTCTTACTACGGCTATCAACTATGCAACTCCCGTACAGATCCTCATTAAGCGTGTTTTCGACATTTTCGCAGGACTCATCGGAAGCATTTTTGCGCTTCTCATAATGGCGGTCATAGGACCTATCATCAAGATCCAGTCACCGGGCCCCATTCTTTTCAAGCAGAAAAGGATCGGTAAGAACGGCAAGCACATCACGATCTATAAGCTCCGTTCAATGCGTATGGACGCAGAAGACATGAAGCAGGAACTGATGGATGATAATCTCGTCAAAGACGGCATGATGTTCAAGATGGATTTCGACCCCAGGATCATCGGCAACAAGATCCTTCCTGACGGCACGAAAAAGACAGGTGTCGGCGAGTTTATCAGAAGGACCAGCCTTGATGAATTCCCGCAGTTCTTTAACGTTCTTGCAGGTTCAATGTCAACGGTAGGCACGAGACCTCCTACGCTCGATGAATATGAGAAATATCATTTCCACCACCGTGCGAGAATGGCGGTTAAGCCCGGCATCACAGGCATGTGGCAGGTATCGGGAAGATCCGAGATCACTGACTTCGAAGAAGTCGTAAGGCTCGATACGGAATATATCTCCAACTGGAGTCTTGGATTGGATTTCATGATCCTCATAAAGACTATCGGTGTCGTATTTACCGGAAAAGGCGCAAAGTAAGATATAACGGGAGGGGACATGAACAGCAACTGGTATAAGCTCGTTATGAAGATGACCAAAGTAAGATACGGCAAGAACCTTCTTTTGAAGGGTGCTCCCGTTATCTTCAATAAAAAGGGCGCCGAGCTTACGATCGGTGACAACGTTACGATCAAGTCTTCATTCCTCTCGAATCTCGTCGGCCTTTACAGCAAGACAATAATCGTTACAAGAGCTCCCGGTGCATATATCAGGATCGGCAATAATGTCGGTATGAGCGGTGTTACCATTTATGCCAGGAAAGGTATCGAGATCGGCGAAAATACTGCGATCGGCGGTAATACAAAGATCCTGGATAACGATTTCCACCCAATCGAAGCTGAGACAAGAAATAAGCTCCTTGCAGATAAGAACGGCGGCGACAGTGACCTTGTCCCCGCAAAGCCCATCAAGATCGGAAAGAACTGCTTTATCGGCTGCAATGCGATAATCCTCAAAGGCACTGAACTTGGCGACGGCTGCGTTGTCGGTGCAGGTGCCGTTGTTTCAGGTAAGTTCGAAGCAGATTCAGTTATCGTAGGAAATCCGGCAAGGGTTATAAAGAAAGTCGGAGAATCCTGATGAAGAAAAAGATCCTCATCTACGCTCATTACTATGCGCCCGATGCCGCATCTACAGGCCAGATCCTCCAGGATATGGCAGAGGGTATGCTGGATGATTTTGACGTTACGGTTATCTGCACCGTGCCTTCTTATACCGGAAAGATCGATGAGAAATATAAGGAAAAGAAGATATACGAAGAGTCATTAAACGGAGTAAAGCTTTATAGAGTTCCTGTTCCGGAGTTTTCGAAAGCAAGCAAGAAGAGCAGGATCAAAAATCTTCTGGCTTACTATAGACAGGCAAAGAAAGTAACTAAGAAGGTCGGCCCTCAGGACTATGTTTTCACGATCTCGCAGCCCCCTGTAATGGGCGGTATGCTGGGCCTTTACGGCAAGAAGCATATCAAGAACGATAAGGGAGAGCACCCGAAGTTCATTTACTGCATTCAGGACTATAACCCTGAGCAGATTCTTGCTACAGGATATGTAAAGCTTAAGCCCGCGTTAAAGGTCGCGATGAGCCTTGATAAGAAATCCTGCAGGAAGTCTGATCTCGTTATCACAGTAGGCCGGGATCTCGTTGATACATTAAAGAACAGGTTTAAGGGCGAAGAAGTTCCTAACCATACCATGATCAACAACTGGATCGATGAAAAGCAGATCTATCCTTTGAATCCTGATGAGGCTGGTATTGTTGAGTTCAAGCAGAAGTACGGCCTTGAGAACAAGTACATAATCATGTATTCAGGCAATATCGGTCTTTACTATGATCTTGAAGGCCTCATCAAAGTCATCGAAAAGTTTAATGGAGCTAAGACTCCTGACGGCAGGGATGTTGTTTTCGCATTCGTAGGTGCAGGAAGCGTGCTTGATAAGCTCACGGCTTACGTTAAAGAGCACAATATGGATTCCGTTGTTTTCATTCCTTATCAGGACAAGGATAAGCTCATTTACAGCCTCAACGCAGCTGATGTTCACTGGTGCGTTAATGCCAAGGGAATCAAGGGCGTTTCTTGCCCGAGTAAGTTCTACGGGATCGCAGGCGTTGCAAAGCCTGTTTTGGCTGTGCTCGAAAAAGGTTCTGAAGTCGAGATCCTTATAAACGAGATCGGCTGCGGCAAGGTTTCTGAGCCGGGTGATTATAAGGCTGTTGAAGATAATATCAGATGGTTTATCGAAAATGCTGACAGCAGGGATTTAGCTGACATGGGCACTAAGGGCCACGATTATCTTGTTAAGAACCTCACAAAAGATATAAGCATTAAGAAATATACAGAAGTGATATCAAAGCTCTGATACACCAGGTGAATACAGCGTGAAAGTACTGCAGATAAACACATTCGGAAATTTGAGCACCGGCAAGATCGCCGTTGATATTTACCGCACATTAAGATCGCGCGGACACGAAGGCGCAGTTGCTTATGCAAGAAATGAGGTTCCGGGTGATGTTCCTTCGTTCAAGATAGGAAACTCTTTATCGGTCTATACTGACGGAGTCCTTACCAGACTTACTGACAAAGCAGGACATTATTCAAAAGGTGCTACGGAGAAGCTTATTAAGCAGATCAAAGAGTACGATCCTGATATCATTCATCTGCATAATCTTCACGGATATTACATTAATGTCCCTATGTTGTTTGACTTTCTTAAGGATGCCGGTAAGCCTGTAGTATGGACTCTGCATGATTGCTGGGCTTATACGGGTCACTGCTGCTATTACAGCATGGCAGGATGTGAAAAATGGAAGCTTACCGGATGCAGCAAATGCCCTCAGAAAAAGGCTTATCCTGCAAGTATATTCAAGGATAATTCCTCTAAGAATTTCAGCGAAAAGAATCAGATGTTCCATTCTGTAAAGAACCTTCATCTGGTATGTGTCTCGAAGTGGCTCGATAACGAATTGAAGGATTCATTCTTAAAAGACCTGCCTTCAAGAGTTATCTACAACGGCATAGATACATCTGTCTTTAAGCCTTCTTCGGGTAATTTCAGGATCAAATATAATGTGGGTGATAAGCGTATCGTTTTAGGTGTTGCGAGCACCTGGGATACGAGAAAAGGCCTTGCGGATTTTATTGAATTATCGAAGATCTTAGATGAACGCTATAAGATCGTTCTGGTAGGACTTAATGATAAACAGAAGGCTAAGCTTCCTGATAACATGATCGGTATCGGAAGAACAGACGGCCCCAAGGAACTTGCTGAGATATACAGCGCTTCCAATGTTCTTTTTAATGCGAGTGTTGAAGAGACTTTCGGTCTTCCGAATGTTGAAGCCCTTGCATGCGGAACGCCTGTTGTCGCATATAACTGTACGGGAATCCCTGAGACTATGACGGAGAATGACGGATTTATCGTTGAACCTCATGATCTTCAAAGCGTTGCTCAAAAGATCGGAGAGATCTGTGATACGGGCAAGAGGATAGAAGTAAGTTCTTTCAGATTTCCGAAAGATAAGACATACGAGGCATATATGAAACTATACGAGGAACTGGTATGAACCCTTTGAGGATACTTTTTGTTTTCGGTTGTCCGTTGAAAAAGGGCGGTACGGAGAATGTCATGATCAATATCGTGAAAAATATTGACCGTGACAGATTTCATATTGATTTCCTTATTTTCGACAAGACACCGGATCAGTCTGATGATAAGAAATATCTTGAATCCTTAGGCTGCAGTTTCTATCAGATAACGGCAAGAGGCGTAGACAGAAAGCTCCATAACAGGGAGCTTGATGAGTTCTTCAGAGATCATGAGTACGATATTGTACATACTCATATGGATGCGATCGGTGAAGAGGCTCTTAAGGCTGCGAAAAAGCATGGAATAAAGGCACTTATCGCACACAGCCACAACACTGACCAGCTTGATAATCCAAAGGGATTAAAGGATCATCTTCATAAGTGTTACTTGATCTATGAAAAGCACCTGTTAAGACGTTATGCTGAATACTTCGTTGCATGTTCTCCTGAAGCAGGCAAGTGGCTCTTCGGAGATAAGATCTGCAATAGTGAAAAATACCTTCTCCTCAAAAATTCGATCGATTCTTCAGCATATTCTTTTGATGAAGAAACAAGAAATGAAGTGCGCAAGGAATTAGGCCTTGAGGGCAGGAAAGTGATCATTCATGTCGGTCAGTTCCGCACCCAGAAGAATCACGGCAAAGTCATTGATGTATTTGATGAGCTTCATAAGCGTGATGATTCATTTGCGCTCGTTCTGGTTGGTACAGGTGAAGAACAGGATAATATTAAGTCTAAAGTGGAAGAACGTGGACTTAAAGAAGATGTTCTTTTCCTGGGTAACAGAAATGATATACCTGAGCTTTTGATGTCAGCTGACGTTTTCCTGTTTCCGTCACTTTACGAAGGACTCGGAATTGCTTTGCTTGAAGCCCAGGCTGCAGATCTGATTTGCGTTGTATCTGATACTATCCCCGAGCTTGCTGTATTAACAGAAAAGGTAAGATCCGTAAATCTTACAGAGAGTGCTTCTGTCTGGAGTGACATTGTCGAAGAAATGATGGGAAAATACACGGTTAGAAGAGACAGAAGTGAGCTCTTTACCGAAAAAGGTTATGATATTAATGCGCAGATAAAAGTGTTAGAGAGTTTTTATATGAAGGCGGCAGGATATGAGCGATAAGATTGATTTTATAGTTGAGTGGGTCAACGGCAACGATCCTGAATGGCAGAAAGAAAAAGCCAAATACATCGGAAATGAGACTTCCAAGGATAATACAGGCGCCCAAAGATACCGTGACTGGGATCTTATGCGCTACTGGTTCCGTGGTGTCGAGAAATATGCTCCGTGGGTAAACAAAGTTTATTTTGTTACCTGCGGCCAGAGGCTTGATTGGCTTAATGAAAAATGTGAAAAGCTCGTTCTGATCGATCACAAGGATTATATGCCGAAGGAAGCTTTGCCGACTTTTAATTCCAGCGCGATCGAAGTCGGCCTTCATAAGATCCCTGGCCTTAGTGAACAGTTTGTTTTGTTTAATGATGACTGTTTCCCGACAGCTCCAATGACACCGGAAGACTTTTTCGTAGAAGGTCTGCCTTGTGATTATGCGGCGCTTGATGTGCTTACACCGTCTAATGATTTTGAATATCTCAGAATGAATAACGTTTATGTGATCAATAAGTTTTTCTCCAAGAGTAAAGTCTTATCTGAGAACAGGTCTAAATGGTTCAGCTTAAAAGACCCTAAATCCTTATATAGGACTCTAGCTCTGAGAAAGCCCTGGACAACTTTTTCAGGGTTCCGTGATTATCACGTTCCGCTTTCATTTACAAAGCAGAATTATGAGACAGTCTGGGCAAAGGTTCCAGATCTGATGTATAACACGCAGATGCACAGATTCAGATCAAAAGACGATGTCTCTTCATGGCTTGTAAGATACTGGCGTCTTTGTGAAGGTAAGTTCTATGTGAAGAAGCCGAACCGTTTCGGTTATACATTCATCGAAAGCGATGATATCGACGGTGTCATAAGCCAGCTCGAAAACCATAAGAAAAAGATCCTTTGTATCAACGATGAATACAAGGGGACTGAATTTGAGAATACGAAGAAAAGATTGATCGAGAGTTTCGAAAGGATTCTTCCTGAAAAATCTTCTTTCGAGATCTGATCAGAGGTGAGAAATGAGTACGGCAGTAAGTGTTGTTACGGTTTGTTATAACGCGGATAAGACGATCTCCAATACTATAAAGTCAGTATTGGAACAGAACTTTTCTGATTACGAATACATCATCGTAGATGGTGCATCGAAGGACAATACGCTTAATATCGTTGAAGGATTCAGATCCGGATTTGAAGATAAAGGCATAAGCTTCAAAGTCGTTTCAGAGAAGGATAACGGCATCTATGATGCAATGAATAAAGGCGCAAAGCTCTGCTCGGGTGAATGGATACTTTTCCTTAATGCAGATGATTCATTTGCTGATCCGGATGTATTGAAAGATCTGTTCACAGGGAAAGATTATGTGGGTTATGACATAGTCTATGGTGACAGCTACAGAGTTAAAGGAGATACCAGAAAACTTGATCTCGCCGACAGGGATATCAGTATTTTGACGGACTATAAATTCTTCTGTCACCAGGCGACATTTACCAGAAAGAAGGTATTTGACGATATATCCTTTGATACTCAGTTTAAGATCGGTGCAGACTACGATTTTTTCCTTCAGGCATATCTTAAGAAATACACATTCCATTATGAGAACAGGGTGGTATGTGTCTATTCTGTTGAAGGAACATCCAATAAAGACTATTACAAAACAATAGTCGATTCTTATAATGTCAAAGTTAAGAACGGCTTGAAAAGAAAGAGTTGGACGAATAATGTCAAAGCATATATCTGGTATTTGAAGCATAAGTTCAGAAAAGAATGGTAAGCGATGAGAAGAAAGAACTTTATTGAATTTATATGCTTGATGCTGTTTTTCCTGATCTTGTTTACACCAAGGTCTTTTGAGAAACTGCCGTTGACTTCTGCGATCTATAATAAGATGTTTCCCGTGCACTGTCTCGTGCTTCTTGTTGCGATTGTTCTTTCTGCCACCGTAGGATTTAAGAACCTGAAGAATCTGATCGTTCCGGGTGCAGCCGTCTTCATTTTATCGAGCCTTATGATCTGTTTCCTTCATGGCGGAGATTATAAGCTGTTTTTCCGTGCCACAGTGCATTTGCTGGCAGTGCTGATCCTGGTCTCATATGAGTTTTACAGGAAAGATAATTGCTTTTTGGAAGCTTGTGCCTGGTACTTTACGGTCATACTTGTGATCAACCTGTTTTTCCTTATCATAAAACCTGATGGATTAGCGACGTTCGCAACCTATTCCAAGGATAATGCTTACAGACAGATCGACAGGCTTAACTTTATCGAAGTTGATAACCGATTATCGCTTCCTGTCCTGATATCTATCGCTACGGCATTTATGCTGCCGGATAAGAGAATAAATAAGGTCTTGCGGATAGTAGCACTCATTGTAGGCGGAGCAACCAATATCCTTACGATGTCGGGTACCGGACTTGGAAGCTTTTTTGTAATGATGATCTATGTCCTGACGATCCACAAGTCAAAGATAAGGTCGAAGATCGTAAATATGAAGACCATTTTGGCCGCATATTTTGTCTGCATGCTTCTCATTGTTTATGCCGGCATGATACCGCCTTTGGCAGCACTCATCCAGAATGTGCTCCATAAAGACCTGACCTTTTCGGGAAGGACCGAGATTTGGCAGTTGTGTATAGAGATGATCTCAAAGCACCCCATTATCGGCTATGGCAATTTTGAATCAGGATGGATCATTACCTGGCACGGCATTGACCGAAATGCCCATAATCTGTTCTTTGATATTTTGATCCAGGGAGGCATTGTGATGCTCGGCGGGTATCTTGTAATGCTGTTTACGGTATTTAAGACTGCTATTGATCATAAAGATAAGAGATCCGGTCTGCTGTTGATCTTATATTTCACATTGTTTGTTGTATTGCTTTGTGAATCATTCCTTGATAACTGTTATGTATTCCTTGCGTTCTCTCTTGCTATTGCGGGATACTTCAAGCAATCAGAAAGATATGCACTGTTAAAACGGATAAAGGCAATTGCTTTACCTGAGAAATAGATAGAAGGGAAGATGAGATGGACAAGTTCTTTACTAACAACAAGTCCAAGATCGTAGATTCGGACCGTGTCCTTTATACTGCATCGCCTTTTGCGAGGAGTTCTCTTTTCCATCTTCAGGAAATTGGCCGTCTGGAAGCTTTAAAGCCGCACGTATCTTCAAGATCTGATCTCCAGTCTTATCTGTTTATAATCGTCGAAAAAGGATCCGGCATGTTGAAATATAACGGCAGGGAATATGAGCTGACTAAAGGCTCCTGCGTGTTTATCGACTGCCATAAGCCATATTCCCATCAGCCTGATCCGGATGATCTCTGGGCTTTGTCGTGGTGCCATTTCTATGGTCCTACTTTAGCTTCCATCTATAACAAGTATTGCGAGAGAGGCGGAAGACCTTCATTCGAGCCTTCTGATACCAGGCCTTTTGCAGATGTCTTAGGCGACCTGATAAGCCTCTCGAAAAGCTCAGAGCATATGAGAGACATGCTTATAAACGAGAAGCTCTCAACGCTTCTAAGGCTGATAATGGCTGAGTCCTGGCATCCGGAAGACAAGGCGCTTCCGGTAAAGAAGGCGAGTGTTCTTGAGGTTAAGACTTATCTTGATGAAAATTACGAATCGAAGATATCGTTAGACAGCCTTTGTGCGAAGTTCTTTATTTCAAAGCACTATCTGACACATTCATTTAAAGAGCAGTTCGGCATGACGATCACTTCATATCTCTTATCGGTCAGGATCACGCATGCTAAGCAGTTATTAAGATTTACGAATAAAAGCGTCGAAGAGATCGGATATGAAGTCGGTATCGGCGCACCTCATTACTTTTCACGGGTTTTCAAAGAGGTCGAGGGAGTTTCTCCTACTGTTTACCGCGAGCAGTGGTAATAAAAAAGCTATATAATGTAAGCGAACTGCAAAAAGGTGAATTCTTAGAGCAGTTCGCATATTTTATTATGGTCAAGTATTTGAACCATTTAGTGCTAATGAATATTAATTTGAAGGAGATTTATACATGAAAAAGGCATTGATCACAGGTATCACAGGCCAGGACGGTTCTTACCTCGCAGAGTTCCTTTTGGAAAAGGGCTATGAAGTTCACGGCATCACAAGAAGAGCAAGTATTGCAAATACAGGACGTATCGAGCATATCCTGGATAAGATCAAGCTCCACGACGGAGACCTCACAGATTCAACTTCACTTATCCGCATCATCAAGGAAGTTATGCCAGATGAGATCTATAACTTAGCTGCACAGAGCCACGTTCAGGTCAGCTTCGACGTTCCTGAGTATTCCGGCGACGTTGATGCCATCGGTGTTTTAAGACTTCTCGAAGCTATGAGAATGTTAGGTTTAGAGAAGACATGCAAGATCTATCAGGCTTCCACATTTGAGCTCTTCGGCAAGGTAGAAGAAGTTCCCCAGAGAGAAACAACACCGTTCCATCCTTACAGCCCTTATGCAGTTGCAAAGCAGTACGGCTTCTGGATGATCAAGGAATACAGGGAAGCTTATGGAATGTTCGCAGTTAACGGCATTCTCTTTAACCACGAGTCCGAAAGACGCGGTGAGAACTTCGTTACAAGAAAGATCACACTCGCTGCAGGAAGGATCGCTGAAGGACTTCAGGATCACTTGGAATTAGGCAACATGGATTCACTCCGTGACTGGGGTTATGCAAAAGATTATGTTGAGTGCATGTGGCTCATCATGCAGCAGGAGACACCTGACGATTTCGTTATCGCAACAGGCGAGCAGCACACTGTAAGAGATTTCACGGAAAAGGCTTTCAAGGCTAACGGAATTGAGATCCGCTGGGAAGGCACAGGCGTTGACGAAAAGGGTTATGACGTAAAGACCGGCAAGATGCTCGTTTGCGTAAATCCTGCATGGTTCAGACCTACAGACGTTGATAACCTCTGGGGCGATCCTACAAAGGCTAAGACAGTCTTAGGCTGGAATCCTCAGAAGACAACATATGAAGAACTTATCGAGATCATGGCAAAGCATGACAGAATGCTCGCTAAGCAGCAGAAAGCAATGAAAGAGGCGCTCTGATATGATGGACAAAAATGCAAAGATCTATGTAGCCGGCCACAAGGGAATGGTAGGCTCAGCAATCGTAAGAGAATTAGAGCGTCAGGGATATCACAATCTCGTTTTGAGAACACATAAGGAACTTGACCTCACAAGACAGGACCAGGTCGAAAAGTTTTTCGAAGAAGAAAAGCCTGAATATGTATTCCTCGCAGCTGCTAAAGTAGGCGGCATCATGGGAAATGCCAAAGCAAAGGCTGACTTCATGTACGACAACATGATCCTTGAGATGAACGTTATCCACAGCGCGTGGAAGAACGGATGCAAGAAGTTAGAGTTCTTAGGAAGCTCCTGCATTTACCCGAGAATGGCTCCCCAGCCTATGCCTGAGTCATGCCTTCTGACTTCTTCTCTTGAGCAGACAAACGAAGCTTATGCTCTTGCAAAGATCTCAGGACTTAAGTACTGCGAATATTTAAACGGCCAGTACGGCACAGACTATATTTCCGTAATGCCTACAAATCTTTACGGACCCAACGATAACTACCATCCGGAGCACAGCCATGTTCTTCCGGCATTGATCCGCCGTTTCCACGAGGCAAAGGTTGAGGGCAAGGAATCAGTAACATGCTGGGGTGACGGTTCACCGCTAAGAGAATTCCTTTATGTAGATGACCTCGCTAACCTTTGCGTATTCCTCATGAACAACTACAGCGGTGACGAGACTGTAAATGCCGGCACAGGCAAGGAACTTACTATCAAGGAACTTACTGAGCTCGTTGCAAAGGTTGTAGGTTACGAAGGAAAGATCGAGTGGGATACCACTAAGCCCAATGGCACACCGAGAAAGCTTTTGGACGTTTCCAAGGCAACAAAGCTCGGCTGGACATATAAGACAGAATTAGAAGACGGAATCAGACTCGCATATAAGGACTTTTTAGAAAACCCGATGAGGGCAGAAAGGTAATTTATGAACATAATCCTTCTATCAGGCGGATCAGGTAAAAGGCTCTGGCCTTTATCGAACGACATCCGTTCAAAGCAGTTCATTAAGATATTCAAAAATGAGAACGGCGAACTTGAATCAATGGTCCAGAGGATCTACGGCCAGATAAAGGCAGTCGATCCCGATGCTGTTGTTACAGTTGCTACTTCCAAATCACAGGTATCCGCTATCCATAACCAGATCGGCCTTGATATCGGTGTATCAGTTGAGCCTTGCAGAAGAGATACATTCGCTGCTATTGCGCTTGCAACTGCATATCTTAACTGCGTAATGAATGTCCCGAGAGATGAAGCGGTAGTTGTATGCCCGGTAGATCCTTATGTTGAGGATTCGTATTTCGAGTGCGTAAACAGACTCTATGAAGCAGCTTCAAAGGGTGAGAAGAATCTTACTCTCATGGGCATCGAGCCGACTTATCCTTCTGAGAAGTACGGCTACATCAAGCCCAAGAAGAACGATGACGGTACTGACGGATGGGGCTTTACCGAAAAGCCTACTGCCGAGAAGGCTCAGGAATATATTGACGGCGGCGCTCTCTGGAACGGCGGCGTATTCGCTTATAAGCTTTCTTACGTTCTTGATAAGAGTAAGGAACTTTTGGGTACCGATAACTACGACGAGCTCTTTTCGAACTATGCGAACTTAAAGAAGATCTCATTCGACTACGCTGTAGTTGAGGCTGAGACTTCAATTGACGTTCTCCGATACAACGGTGAATGGAAGGACCTTGGTACATGGAATACTTTGACTGAGGCCATGACAGATCCCATCATCGGTGACGGCGCGCTGAACGATAAGTGCTCCAATGTTAACATCATCAATGAGCTTGGTATTCCGATCATCGGTATGGGCCTTAAGGATATGGTCATCTCTGCAAGCCCTGAGGGAATCCTTGTATCCGATAAGGAGCAGAGCTCCTACATCAAGCCTTTTGTTGATGAAATCGACCAGCGCGTAATGTTTGCTGAGAAGAGCTGGGGTTCTTACAGAGTCCTTGATATCGAAGAGTCTTCAATGACGGTTAAGGTAACTCTTAATCCCGGCAATAAGATGAACTATCACAGCCACGATAAGCGTGATGAAGTATGGACTGTAATTGCGGGTTCCGGCCGCACGGTCGTTGACGGAATGGAGCAGCTGGTAAGACCGGGTGACGTCATCACTATGGCAGCAGGATGCAAGCACACCGTATTTGCGGGTGATGAGGGCATCCAGCTTATCGAAGTCCAGTTGGGCGAAGATATCAACGTAGCAGACAAGCATAAGTACGAACTGTAATCAGGAGAGATCAGATGAACAACAAGCCGTTCCTGTTAAAGCCTGCATCAAAGGACTACCTCTGGGGTGGTTCCAGGCTTAATGACGACTTCAAGTTCGGCATCGATGCCGATCCTTTTGCAGAGGCATGGGTATGTTCCACGCATAAAGACGGATGTTCTGTGCTTACAACGGGAGAGACTTTAAGAGAGGTCTTAAAAGCTCACCCTGAATATATTGGAACTCATGCTTCAACGGTTGCAAACGGACATTTCCCGATCCTCATAAAGCTCATCGATGCAAATAAGGACCTTTCCGTACAGGTTCATCCTGACGATGAATACAGCCTTAAGAACGAGGGCCAGCTCGGCAAGACTGAGTTCTGGTATGTGCTGGATTCTAAAAAGGATTCGACTTTGGTCTACGGTTTTAACAGAGATGTTGAAGCAGCTGAAGTCAGAAAAGCAATTGATGACGATACTGTCGGTAACCTGTTAAATCATGTACCTGTTAAAAAGAATGACCTGTTCTTTATTGAATCCGGCACGGTACACGCTATAGGAGCAGGCTGCCTTGTTGCAGAGATTCAGGAGAACTCAAACGTTACATATCGTCTTTACGACTATGACCGTGTCGACAAGAATGGAAAGCCGCGTGAATTAAATATCGATAAGGGTCTTGAAGTTGCTAAGCTCAAGGCTTCTGCAGCGCCCAGGCAGCCTATGAGAGTGTTAAAATACAAAGCCGGGTGCGCCAGTGAGCTTTTGTGTCGCTGCAAGTATTTCCAAGTCGAAAGACTCCTTCTTAATACGGAAGTTAACAGGGAACTTGCCTCTTTTAAGACAGGCGAAAACTCATTTCATGCATTGCTCTGCGTAGACGGCTGCGGAATAATAGTATCTGACGGCTTTATGCTTAATTTCTTCAAAGGAGACTTGATCTTCGTACCTGCTGACAGCATCGAGATGAAACTTCACGGTCAGGCGCAGATACTTGATGTAAGTTGTTAAATATGAGATTTGCTTACTTTATAACCAATCACGGGTTCGGCCATCTGATGAGGGAACTCCCTGTCATGGCGGAACTGATCAGAAGGGGCCATAAGGTTACTGTCGTAACAGGAAAAGAACATGCTGCCGTAACCGATAACTATCTTGGCGGCAAGGCTGACCTTATCGTAGACGATACTGACGCAGGCCTCATCGTATATCCCGGCACGATCCTTATCGATACTGATTCAACGGTAAAGAGGATAGAAGAGCACATCGCCAAGTGGGACCGACTTATAAAAGAGAGCGTCGATGCAGACTGCTATATCGTAGATATCTGTCCATGGGCTGTTATTGCTGCAAAGAAAAAGGGAATCCCTTGCTTTCTTATGACCAATTTCACTTGGATCGAGCAGTATGAACCTTTTGTTCCTGATGAACTCTTAAATATATATAAGGACGCATACAGGCAGGCTGATAAGATCATATTTTTCGACCTCGCAAATGAAGCATCCAGAGCATTTTTCAAGGAAGGCTTTGAAGCAGGATTTTCCGCAAGACCTTTCGATCCGGAAAAGGTAAAGGCGATCAGGGAATCTCACGATAAGCCAATAGTTCTTATCACTTGTGGCGCGAGCAATTCAGGATTCGATTTTGACATCGATGTAAGTGAACTCCCGTATTCGTTCATAGTCACGAGATCTTTAAAGCTCATCGGCGATAACGTCGAATACCTGGATCCGAAAATAAATAATACGCAGGACTACGTTGCAGCAGCAGATTACTGCATCGCAAAAGCAGGGTATTCTACAGTATCGGAGTTTGTAACAGCGGGCGTCCACACGGCGCTTTTGGAGCGTGACGATACCGCAGAAGATACCATGACGATCAACCAGTTAAAGGACAGGAAACTTGCGATATCCATTAAGGTCGATGAACTTAAGGATATCGGCAGAGTAATAGAAAAGATGGATGCTTTCGATTGGTCAGATAAGGTTTATCCCAATGACTATTCCCACATCGCAGACATTATTGAAAAGAATATCTGAACAGGAGACATAAAGATGGATTACAAAGCAGAATATGAACGCTGGTTAAAGCTTGCAACAGACACTGAGATCAATGCCGAACTTAAAGGCATGGACGATGTTGCCATGGAAGATGCTTTCTACAGGAATTTAGCATTCGGTACGGGCGGACTCCGCGGTACGATCGGTGCCGGCACTAATCGCATGAATATCTATGTAGTTGCAAAAGCGAGCCAGGGTTTATCTGATTATCTTTTAAAGACTGTTGACGGTCAGCCGAGCGTAGTAGTTGGTTACGACAGCCGCATCAAGTCTGACCTCTTTGCCAAGGTTGCTGCTTCAGTCTTTGCCGCTAACGGACTTAAGGTCCATATCTGGCCTACATTAAACCCTGTTCCGACAGTAAGTTTTGCAATAAGAGACCTCAAGGCTTCACAGGGCATCATGATCACTGCATCGCACAACCCCGCAAAATACAACGGCTATAAGGTCTATGGCGCTGACGGATGCCAGATCACTACTGAAGCAGCTGCTGCTATTTTAGCCGAGATCGAAAAGCTCGATATCTTTACAGACGTCAAGTCGATGGATTTCGAAAAGGCTGTAGAAGAAGGTAAGATCGAATACATTCCTGATTCAGTAATGGACGGCTTCATTGAAGCTGTTAAGAGCCAGTCTGTCCTTTTCGGTGATGAGATCGACAAGAACGTAACCATCGTATATTCACCTTTGAACGGCACCGGTTTAAAGCCTGTTACAAGAGCTTTGGCAGAATCAGGCTTTACGAACATCATTGTTGTTGAAGAGCAGAGGAACCCTGACGGAAACTTCCCGACATGCCCTTATCCGAATCCCGAGATCAGGGAAGCGATGGAACTTGGACTTCAGTATTGTGAGAAGACAGGTGCGGACCTTCTTTTCGCGACCGACCCTGACGCTGACAGATGCGGTATAGCTATAAAGACTGCAAACGGCGACTATCAGCTTCTTTCAGGCAACGAAGTCGGTATCCTGCTGCTCGATTATATCTGCAGCCAGAGGATCAAGCACAACAAGATGCCTGAACATCCGGTATTCATTAAGACTATCGTTACGATGGACCTTGCTGAGAAGATCGCAAGCCATTACGGTGTTGAGACGATCAATGTTCTTACAGGCTTTAAGTTCATCGGCGAAGTTATCGGCAGAATGGAAGCCAAGGGCAGGGAAGCTGACTATATCTGCGGCTTTGAAGAGTCCTATGGCTATCTTACAGGTTCATATGTAAGAGATAAGGATGCCGTAAATGCAGCATTCATCATTGCTGAGATGTTCGCATTCTATAAGACAAGAGGCATCAGCCTTATCGATAAATTAAACGAGCTCTATAAGGAGTACGGATATTGCCTGAATACACTGCATTCATTTGAATTCCCCGGTTCTGCAGGCATGGAGAAGATGGGATCCATTATGGAAGCTTTCCATCAGGGTCTTGATTCTATTGCCGGCCAGGAAGTCGTTAAGACAGAAGATTACAGCAAGGGCTTGAACGGCCTTCCGAAGTCTGATGTTCTTAAGTTCTACACAAAGGATATTTCAGTAGTCGTAAGACCTTCCGGTACGGAGCCCAAGCTCAAGACTTACGTAAGCGTTGTAGCAGATAACAGGGAAAATGCCATGGCTGTTGAATCAGAGATCATGGCTGAATTATCAGGAAAGCTCAGCTAAATCTTATGACACCTATTAACAGTCTCAAAAGCAACGACAGAAACGAAAGGATATTTACAGTCGTATCCTTTATCCTGTTCTGTCTGTGCTTTTGTTTTCTGTTCTGGTTTCTGAACGTTAATATCGAAAGGTTTTTAAATTCTGACGATACGAGTGAGTTAATGCTTGCAAAAATACTCGCAGACGAGAACCGCCTCATTACTCCGAACTGGTTCTATTCGACAGAACTCAGAGTCTTTAATACGCAGATCGTTTATGCTTTCTTTTTTAAGTTCTTCAATAACTGGCATAATATCAGAATCGTATCCGATATACTGCTGACCTTAACTATGCTCGTATCCGCATATTGGCTTTTCAGAGTTTTCAAACTGAAGAAATATGCCTGGTTGGGACTTGCAATGTTGCTCATTCCGACCTCAGTTCATTATTTCGAGATCGTGCTAAAGGGCGCATATTACTATCCTCACATCGTGATCTCGATCCTGACGGTTGCGATACTCGAGAGCCTAAGGAATCTAAAAGGAAAGAAGTTTTTATCCTTCATTCTTCTTACAGTCCTTTGTTTATTGGCTTTTCTGTCAGGCCTTGGGGGCCCGAGGCAGATACTTATCGTTTATCTTCCTGTTCTTGTTACGGCTGTTATTCTTCTTGTTTTGGATAGTATCGAAAACTATAAGAATGGTGAAAAGAGCATCGGAAAATGTGTTAAAGCATCAATAAAAGCAGACTCATCACCTTTATTGGGTTCTGTTTTGACCTTCGTCTTTGGCCTTGCCGGGTTTATTATCAACTCGACCGTACTTCATCTTTACTATGATTACTTTAGCTATGATATCAATTTCAAATCGTTCAACATTAACAGGTTAAAAGATGTTATAGCGTTTTATTTCCAGAATTTCGGATATACGGAAGGTAAGGTCTTTTCCGAAAATCTCGTTCATAACATCGTCTGCTTTGTATGGTTTGCGCTTTTCGTTGTCTCACTTATCGTGGGATTAAAGAGAAAAAAGAAAGATCTCTATTTCAGGTTCTCCTTGCTGACACTTGCTTCATATCTGGTATATGTGCTCGTATTCATTTTTTCTGATATCGTCTTCAAAGACAGGCATAGCCTTGTACTTTTATGGATGACTGTTCCTTGCATTTTCTTTTTATTTGAAGAGATCAGGAACAAGTTCAATATGAGATATATACCCGTGGTCATGTTTTGCGGCTTGATACTGATTACCGGTGCGTGCCGTTATAAGACTCTGTCTGAGAGGGATGACCTTGCTGAGCTTAAGAAGATCGCAGTATTCCTCACAGAGAACGGTTACAGGGACGGCTATGCCACTTTCTGGAACGGCAATGTCTTAACCGAACTTTCAAACGGATATCTTGATGTCTGGATAAGCAGCGATGAATTAAATGAGGGCGAAAACAACGACCGCATATTTGAATGGCTTCAGAAAAAAACCCATGTCTATGAGCATCCCGAAGGAAAAGTATTCTGGGTATTATCTGAAGCACAAAGACGTGACAGCAGACTGATAAAGAATGTTTCCGACCAGCACATTATCTATGAGACACCTGAAGATGTGAACTGGGATGTCTTTGACAGTGAAAAGCTCGTGAAGAGGTTTTATGTCTACGGGTTCAGCAGTTACGATGAACTCTACGGCCTGATAGGAAATATTACTATTTCCGACAATTATACTATCGCTCCCGGTAAGGAATATAAGACCAGAAATGTTGAGCTTTATCCGGATTGGTACTATGTGACGGTACAAGGATCAGATCTTAATCAGGCTGATTTTGGTGCCTGGTATAATCCCGTGATCGTAAAGGATTATAAAAAGACTACTTTGAACAGACCTCAGGAGATCTCTAGTACTTTCGTATCAAGGAGCGGTGATCATGTGGTTTTGAAGTTCAAGCTCGGTGAGCAAACGAAGACCTTGAGGATTACCGCACATAACAGTGGCTCATCTTACTGCCATATCGACAGTGTCCAGATAGCAAAGAAATACGTTTATCACAGTGATTTCTTCAGTTCCCAGTATGTATCCCGCGGAAGAGACGATAATGGCACAAGAGTGCTTGACCCTGACGGCGTCTCATTCGGAGCCGGAATAACATTGGTTCCCGGCTCCTACATTATGGAAGTAGAAGGATCCTGCCTTGACGGGAAGGAAGCTGGCGTTACATATAAACAGGATGGAGATATGAAGCCTTTAGAAGGTAAGGCAGTTACGCATACGGAAAACAGGATTGAATATGAGTTTACGGTAACGGAGACGCTTAATGATTGTGAGTTCAAGGTTTTCAATAATTCCGGTAAGTCCTGTGTTCTGAATTATATAAGGGTCAGGTTGAAAGAATAAATGTCAGAAGGTTTTATTGTATAATCCATTCCATGGTCGCTGATAAAAGGAAAAGTATTCTTTTTTTGCTTACACCGGTTTTGCTGCTGGCGTTTGTAGTTATATGCTTTGTTTTTTATCAGCATGACAGAAGGCAGAAGTCTGAATATGATCTGATTGTAAGTTCCGTTAATTCAGAAGAAAGTTATATTATGGAACTTCAGTCGTCTATGGATGAATTGAAGGCTTCATTGAGCAGTGTTGAGAGCTCTATCAGCGAATATGAGGAATATGAGCGCAGGAGTTGTTATTCCAAGATCAGTTCAGGAAAACCCGTAAATATTCTTGTTGTAGGTGATTCGATCTCTGAGGGCACCGGTGCTTCCGATGAAAAGCATGCCTGGACGTATCTTCTTAAGGAAAGAATTGAATCGAGATATAAATCAGAAGTAAAACTCAGCAATGTGTCTATGGGCGGCGAATCGTCTCTCGCCGGTTTTGTCAGACTCTTGGAGCAGGATAACACATATTATGATCTGGTCATCTTTTGTTACGGTCAGAATGATAAGGACGAGAACTTTGAGAGCTATTATGAAGCGATGGTGAGAAAAGCGCTGTCCATCTATCCTGATTGCTCGGTAATATCCATACTGGAGCACTCTCAAAGGTCCTATACATATAAGATGAACTGCATTAAAGAGATTACAGGTTACTACAATATCCCGGTTGTTGATTGTATCAAGCTCTTTGATGACCAGATAGCCGGGTATGATTCATATGTAAAAGACGGTATCCATCTTAATGATGCCGGTCATGCGTTATATTCAGAAGCCGTTGAAGGCGTGATAGAAGAGCAGATCAAAATAAAAGCATTGCCGGTAAGCCTTAAAGAACAGCCGAAACATACCAATACTTCGTTTTTTGATAATTCTTGCTGGATTCCATCAGAAAGATTTACGCGAAACGGTAATACTTATTCCATTGAACTGCCAAATGAAATAAAGGGGAGCGACATTCCTTCATTTAACGGAAAAAAAGGCGTTCTTATGGTCATTGATATAATTGATTATCCGGGCGAAAATGTCATAACTGTATTTAGCAACGGCAAGAAGACCGCGGAGAGAAAGACTGATTGGACATATTCATTCCGTCAAAGACATATTCCTGAGATCTCTTATGGTCTTGTCATCGAAAAAGGCAGCTTTATAATAAAGTTTTCGAGCACTGAACAGGCTGACAGTTTTAAGGGCTGCGGATTTATACTCGGAAAGTAAAGGGGGTAACAGCGTGAAGGCATTGATTCTTAATTCCGGTCTGGGCCACAGAATGGGCGTTCTGACATCTGAACACCCTAAGTGCATGACGGAAGTATCTGCCACAGAGACTATCCTATCAAGACAATTAAAACTTCTTTTGAGCCTTGGCATAACTGATGTCGTAATGACGACCGGATATTTCGACCAGGTCCTTATCGATTACTGCAACTTCTTAGGGCTCCCCATGAACTTCACGTTCGTTAACAACCCTTTGTATGCTGAAACCAACTATATCTACAGTATCTATTGTGCAAGGGGATACTTGGATGATGACATCATACTGATGCACGGCGACCTCGTTTTCGAATGGTCAGTCTTATCAGACATCATCGAATGTGAGACCAGCTGCATGAAAGTTTCATCTACGATCCCGCTGCCCGAAAAGGACTTTAAGGCCGTGATCAAGGACGGCTTCGTCCAAAAGGTCGGCATTAACTTTTTCGAAAACGCGATGGAAGCCCAGGCGCTATATAAGCTCAAGAAAGATGACTGGAAGATCTGGCTTGATAAGATAATCGAATTCTGCGAAAGCGATAACCGCAAGTGCTATGCTGAGAACGCTCTTAATGAACTGGATGGCGCATGCAATATTGCAGCTCTGGATGTTAAGGACAGACTGTGCTCAGAGATCGATAATCCTGAAGATCTGGCTGTCGTGTCGGCAAGGCTTAAGGAAGTAGAGAACAGATCCGTTTATATGTCATTGTCAACGAACGTTATCCACGGCGGACACATCTCTATAATCAAGAAGGCCGCAATGCTCGGTAAGCTCACGGTCGGCGTTCTTTCCGATGAAGTTGTTGCAAGCTATAAGCGTGCTCCGGTTGTACCGAGATCCGAGCGAAAAGCCCTTGTAGCAAATATCGCAGGCGTTTACAGGGTAGTCGACCAGGATACGCTCTCTTATGCTGACAACATCAGGAAATACAAGCCTGACATCGTAGTCCATGGCGATAACTGGGTTACGGGATATCAGAAGCCCGTAAGAGAAGAAGTAATTAAGCTCCTTGCTGAATACGGCGGAAAGCTTGTCGAATTCCCTTATTCTGCAGATGCCAAGTATAAGTCCATCGAAAACACTTTCAGCGGCGAGATCACAGATCCTGAAAACAGAGTCAATGAATTAAATGCCTGGAAGGCAATAGACGGGATAATCACTGCTGAGAACAACTATGA
The DNA here is from genome assembly GCA_003149065.1 of Ruminococcaceae bacterium R-25. Classification (NCBI taxonomy): domain Bacteria; kingdom Bacillati; phylum Bacillota; class Clostridia; order Eubacteriales; family Oscillospiraceae; species Ruminococcaceae bacterium R-25. The sequence goes on along the minus strand of QGFZ01000001.1, from coordinate 887,223 downwards.
AAAGCTCGATAAGTGGATAGCTTCAACAAGCGCAAGATCGATAATGCTCGTATGTGGTGCCGCTCTGGATGCTATGCCGATCAAGAGCTATTTCGACAGTGTTGAGGCGAGACTCGGCGTAAAGATCGTAAGGTTCAGCGATTTCACGCCTAACCCGGTTTACGATTTCGTTGTAGAAGGCGTCTCACTATTTAACAAGGAATCCTGCGAAGCGCTTATTGCGATAGGCGGCGGTTCTGCAATGGACGTTGCAAAGTGCATTAAGCTCTTTTCGAACATGGATCAATCCAAAAATTTCCTTAAGCAGGAGATAAAGCCCAACGATATTCCGTTCCTTGCTGTTCCTACGACTGCAGGTTCCGGTTCTGAAGCTACGAGATATGCAGTGATTTACTATAACGGCGCAAAGCAGTCGGTCACTCACGAGAGCATTATTCCTAAGACGGTTCTCATGGACAGCAGCCTTCTTAAGACGCTGCCGCTTTATCAGAGAAAGTGCACGATGTTAGACAGCCTGTGCCATTCTGTTGAATCGATATGGTCTGTTAACAGCACCGGTGAGAGCAAGGCTTATGCGAGTGAAGCAATTCATCTGATCCTTGATAACATGGACGGATATCTGGCTAACGACGATGAGGCTAATCTTGAGATGCTCATGGCAGCTTATAAGGCCGGCAAAGCGATCAATATCACGCAGACTACTGCTGGACATGCGATGTGCTATAAGCTTACGTCTCTTTATGGTCTTGCACACGGTCATTCTGCGATGCTCTGTGTTAAGTCATTGTTCCCGTGGATGCTCGAAAACATGGACAAATGCATCGACCTCAGAGGAGAGGACTACTTAAAGTCTGTCATGGATTATATAGCTGAGACATTCGGCTACAGTGATCCTCATAAGGTCTGCGATTATCTCGAAGATCTATATTCCAAACTTAACATGTCGACACCTGAAGCTACGGAAGAGGAGTTTATATTGCTCGCGTCTTCTGTTAATGTAGACAGGTTAAAGAATCATCCTATAGCACTTGATAGAAATTCGATCGATTTACTGTATCATAAGATATTAGGTAACTCTTAAAGGAGGCTTATATGGCAACTGAACTTACAAAAAAGCAATTCGATATCTTAGAGGCTTTGGCAACTTCCGATAAAGCTTATTCCCAAAGAGATCTGGAAAAGATCACAGGTTATTCTCTCGGGACAGTCAATAAGCTCAGCAAGGAACTTGCAGACCAGGGCTTTATAGATAAGAGCAAGATTACTAAGAAAGGTTTGGATGCTTTAGAGCCATACAGAGCCAAGAGAGCTGTTTTTATTGCAGCCGGCTTCGGTTCCAGAATGGTACCCATCACTCTTAATACTCCTAAGCCGCTCGTAAGAGTTAACGGCAAGCGCATTATCGATACTCTTATCGACGCATGCCTTGCTGCCGGCATCGAAGAGATCTATATCGTAAGAGGCTATCTTGCTGAGCAGTTCGACCAGCTCCTTTATAAGTACCCCATGATCAAGTTCCTGGAGAACCCTTCATTTAACGATGCAAATAACATTTCGAGCGCGCTTGTTGCAAGATATATGCTCTCCAATGCTTATGTATTGGAAGCGGACTTGGTCTGCAGCAATCCTAATATCATCAAGAAATATCACTATTCTTCAGATTTTCTCGCAATTAAGAAGGAACGTACCGACGACTGGTGCTTTACTGTTAAAGACGGCGTTATCGTCGAAGAGAAGGTGGGAGGCCTTGACTGCTGGCAGATGGTAGGAATCTCTTACTGGAATGAAGCAGACGGCCATAAGCTCTCACAGGACATCGACGATGTCTTCCAGACACCCGGCGGACGCGAGAGATACTGGGAGCAGGTTCCTCTTGTTTACCGCAAGGATAATTACAAGGTCGCAGTTAAGGAATGCTTCGAAGAAGACATCGTTGAGATCGATTCTTTCAAGGAACTTAAGGCGATCGACAAGAGTTACGACGTCTGATCTGGCCTGATAGTTCATTTTTCGAGGCAAAGCTGGTGAAAAATGAACGCTATTTCCTTAAAATCTATTGTTTTAATTTCCTGTTGTGCTAATATTGAGTTCGTTATACTCAAGAAATGAACAGCAGGGGGTTATTTTATGGATCCGATCGTAAAGAGAAATGTGCTCTTAAATCCCGGCCCGTCCACAACGACTGATACAGTCAAGATGGCACAGGTCGTTCCGGATATCTGTCCGAGAGAAAAGGAATTCGCTTCACTCATGAAGGGACTTCGTGAAGACCTGGTTAAGATCGTTCACGGCGACCTTCAGAAATATACATCCGTTCTTTTCTGCGGTTCAGGCACGATAAATATCGATGTCTGCATCAACTCTCTGCTTCCTGAAGGCGGCAAGGTCCTTGTAGTAGATAACGGCGCTTACAGCACCAGAGCTGTTGAGATCTGCCAGTATTACGGACTTCCCCATATTGATCTCAAGTTCCCTGTAGACCAGCGTCCTGACTTGGCTGTTGTTGAGGAAACTTTGAAAAATAACCCTGACATCAAGCTCGTTCATACGACTCATAATGAAACAGGCACAGGTATCTTAAATCCGATCAGGGAGATCGGCGCTCTTGCTCACAAGTATGGTGCTGTTTTCACGGTCGATACCACAAGCACATATGCAATGCGCCCCATCAACATCGAAGAAGACAATATCGATTTCTGCATGGCTTCCGCCCAGAAGGGTCTTATGGCAATGACAGGACTTTCTTTCGTAGTCGGTAACAGAGCCATCATCGAAAAGTCCAAAGATTACCCCAAGAGAAGCTACTACTGCAATCTTTTCTTACAGTACGACTGTTTCGAAAAGACCGGCGAGATGCATTTCACACCTCCGGTACAGACGATCTATGCAACACTTCAGGGCATCAAGGAATATTGGGCTGAAGGCGAAGAAGGCAAGTGGGCAAGACACACCAGAGTCTTTAACGCCATCAATGAAGGTCTTGATAAGCTCGGCTTTAAGCAGGTCATAAAGCCCGAATGGCGTACTGGCCTTGTTTCCACAGCTATCTATCCTGACGATCCCAACTGGAGCTTCGAAAAAGTTCACGATTACTGCTACGAGAGAGGTTTTACGATCTATCCGGGCAAGATCAGCTCAACAAACACATTCAGACTCTGCGCGCTTGGCGCTATCGACGTTAAGGATATCGAAGATTTCTTCGTTGTTTTCGAAGAAGCTCTTAAGACATATAACGTTCAGATCCCCGTTATCTATAAGGAGAATTGATTTATGAAGACTGTTTATACCTGTTTTTGCACCGACGTTATCCACGCTGGACATTTGAACATCATCGAAAAGGCTAAAGAGCACGGCAGAGTTGTAGTCGGCGCGCTTACTGACGAAGCTTTGATCAAGTACAACAGATTTCCCACGATCTCTCTTGAGGAGAGGATAAAGCTCTATCAGGAACTTGAAGGTGTTGATGAAGTCGTTATCCAGAACGATTTCATGTATAACGACGTAATCTCCCAGATCAAGCCTGATTACGTCATCCACGGCGATAACTGGAAGAACGGTCCCGAAAAGGCTATCCGCGACCACGTTGATTCACTTCTCAAGGAATACGGCGGCGAACTTATCGACGTTCCTTACACATACAACGAACAGGTAAAGAAGATCGACATGCAGCTCCGTGAAAAGCTCGCTATGCCTGAATACAGAAGAAAGCGTTTAAGACAGCTTATCAAGATGACTCCTATCGTAAAGACGATGGAGGCACACAGCGGTCTTACAGGTCTTATCGTCGAAAAGACTGTTGTTGAGCACGACGGAAAGCTCGAGCAGTTCGATGCAATGTGGATCTCATCTCTCTGCGATTCGACAGCTAAGGGTAAGCCCGATATCGAGCTCGTCGACATGACATCTAGATTTAGAACGATCGACGATATCATGGAAGTTACGACAAAGCCGATCATCTTCGACGGCGATACAGGCGGACTTACGGAACACTTCGTATACACAGTTAGATCACTCGAGAGAATGGGCGTTTCAGCCGTAATCATCGAAGATAAGAAGGGCTTAAAGAAGAATTCCCTTTTCGGAACCGAGGTTAAGCAGACTCAGGCTACGATCGAAGAGATGAGTGCAAAGATTGCTGCAGGAAAGCGTGCTCAGCTCACAGATGATTTCATGATCATCGCCCGTATCGAGAGCCTTATCTTAGAGCAGGGAATGGAAGATGCTCTTGCCAGAGCCAAGGCCTTTGTTGCTGCAGGCGCTGACGGCATCATGATCCACAGCCGCAAGAAGGACCCTGCAGAGATACTTGAATTCTGCGACAAGTTCAGAGAGTTCGACAAGGAAACACCTATCGTTGTTGTTCCTTCTTCTTTTAATACGATCACGGAAGAGGAGCTCGCAGCTCACGGCGTAAATATCGTTATCTATGCAAACCAGCTCACAAGATCAGCTTTCCCTGCAATGCAGAAGACTGCTGAGGATATCCTTAAGTATCACAGAGCAAAGGAAGTAGACGACAGACTTATGTCCATTAAGGAGATCATTACCTTAATTGACGAGATTTAAGATCCAAACTGCCTATACTTTGAACTTATTGCAAGGCTTGAGTTAAAAGGTTTTAGTGTATAATAGCGTTGTTATTTGTGTTTATTTTATGGAGATCTGATGGGTAAAGATAATAACAACGTATCAGCTAATAAGGCCAAGGCGAACAGTCAGGGCGGCAGATATATATACCGCGGAATTTGCGCGGTCATTCTAACGGCGCTTGCTGCAGGAAGTTTCCTCTGGGTCTGGATCGACTTTATCCGGAATGTTGAAAACCGTACCCATTACTTGCTTGGTTTGGGTAACATCACGATGTCAACTGTCATCTACATCATGATGTTTATTATCTTCGGCAGGTTCTTCCATGCATTCAGTATCGGCGTCGAGAGAATCGCAAAGCAGGCTGTAAGCGTTACCATGGCGCTCTTTGTAACTGATCTTGCTGAGGTATTGGTATCTGCTACGATCCAGAACAACTTCAGATTTATCCCTGATTTTGCATGGAGATATCTGCTCCTTGCGATCGCCCAGTCTGTCGTTTTGTCTGTACTTGTCATCATAATGAACTTCCTCTACAGGAAGATCATACCGCCTTTGAAGATCACTCTTATTTACGGCGACCATCCGAATAACATTGAGGATAAGCTCGCATGCCTTCCTCATAAGTATCAGGTCGTAAAGAGAGTTAAGTTTGACGATCCCGGTGTCGATCTCGAGAAAGTTATAAATGAGAGCTCCAGCGTTCTTATCAACGACGTTCCTGCACAGGCAGAAAACAAGATCATCAAGCTCTGCTTTGATAAAGATGTCAGAACCTATGTGGTTCCCAAGCTCGCAGATATCATCCTTAAGTGCTCTGACAGTATCAACGTTATCGATACTCCGCTTTATCTGAGCCGCAACTTCGGCATGAGCTTCGGCCAGAGATTTATTAAGAGAGCTATGGATATTGTTCTTTCTGGCCTTGCTCTCATCGTTTTAAGCCCGGTTTTCATCATTACTGCTCTTGCGATAAAGATCGAAGACCACGGTCCTGTTTTCTTTAAGCAGGAGCGTGTAACCAAGAACGGCAAGCACTTCATGATCCTGAAGTTCCGCTCCATGATCGTCGATGCCGAAAAGGACGGCCGTCCGCACCCTGCAGGCGAAAAGGATGACAGAATCACTAAGGTCGGCAACATCATCAGAGCATGCAGAGTAGATGAGCTTCCCCAGCTCTTCAATATTTTCGCAGGCGACATGAGCATCGTCGGCCCGAGACCCGAGAGATTCGAGCACGTTATCAAGTACACCAACGATATTCCCGAATTCAAGTTCAGGGAAAAGGTAAAGGGCGGACTTACAGGCTATGCCCAGGTATATGGCAAGTACAATACTTCAGCTCTCGATAAGCTGAAGCTCGACCTTACATATATCGCAAACTACAGCGTTTTATTGGATTTCCAGATAATTTTCGAGACAATTAAGATCTTATTCCAGAAAGAAAGCACAGAGGGTTTTGACAGCGAGCGTGCCAAGGAGATGCACGACGCAGACTGTAAGTAATCAAGGTGAGGTGACTTGCCGTGAAAAGCTCATATGACATAATCATCATCGGTTCCGGTGTTACCGGATGTGCTATCGCAAGAGAGCTCTCGCGTTACGAATGTTCCTGTCTGGTGCTCGAAAAAGATGAGGATGTCTGCACAGGCACTTCCAAAGCCAACAGCGGCATAGTCCACGCTGGTTACGACGCCAAGACCGGTTCTCTCAAAGCGAGAATGAATATCCGCGGAAACATGCTCATGACTTCTCTTTGCGAGGAACTGGACATCCCGTTCAAACGTATAGGTTCTCTCGTTGTCTGCACAGACGAAGCTAACCGAAAAGGAATTAGCGAACTTTGCGCGAGGGGCATCGCAAACGGTGTTCCTGATATGAAGATATTGGAAAAAGATGAGATCCGTGAGATCGAACCGAACATTTCCGATGATGTTGTCTGTGCGCTTTATGCTCCTACTGCAGGCATTATCTGTCCTTTCAGGCTCAATATCGCTTTGGCTGAATGCGCTTCCCAGAATGGCGTTGACTTTAAGTTTAACTGCGAAGTAACTGATGTAAGTAAATTAGGTGATGAGTGGATCGTTGAGACTTCTTCAGGTTCATTTGAATGTCAGGCAGTTATCAACTGCGCCGGCACTCATGCTGATGAGATCCACAACATGGTATCTGATAAGAAATTCCACATAACTCCCAGAAGAGGCGACTATATGCTGCTCGACCGTTCTTTGGACGGTTTTGTTAAGCATGTTATCTTCCCTCAGCCGACGGCTATGGGTAAGGGAATCCTCGTAACTCCTACTGTTCACGGCAATACGCTTGTAGGACCTACTGCCGTTGATATCGAGAGCCGCGATGAAGCTCCAGTAACAGCTGACGGTCTTTCCAAAGTTCAGGAAGGCGCAATAAAGAATGTTAAGGGACTGCCTCTAAAGCAGGTAATTACGGGCTTTTCAGGTTTAAGAGCTCACGAAGACGGCGGCGAATTCATTTTGGAAGAAGCAGAAGGGTGTAAAGGTTTCTTCGACTGCGTCGGCATAGAATCGCCCGGTCTTACTGCTTGCCCTGCAATCGGCGAATATATGGCATTAAAGATAGCTGAAAGTCTCTCTCTGAAGTTTAAGAAATTCTGGAACGGTATCTGCAAAGATGTCGTTAAGCCTTTTGAATTAAGCGAAGAAGAGCGCGCGGCTCTGATCAAAGAACATCCCGAATACGGGCGCATTATCTGCCGCTGTGAGACCATAACTGAAGGCGAGATCATTGACGCGATCAGAAGGCCTTTGGGTGCTAAGTCTTTAGACGGAGTAAAGAGAAGGACCAGAGCTGGAATGGGCAGATGCCAGGGAGGTTTCTGTTCGCCTAGGGTAATGGATATCCTGAGCCGTGAACTTAATATGCCTCTTGATAAGGTTACAAAGAGCGGCGGCGGATCAAAGATAATCTTAGGGAGGACCAAAAATGAAGGCTGATATAGTAATTGTCGGCGGCGGTCCTGCCGGTCTTGCAGCTGCGATATCTGCTGCAAAAGAAGATAAGTCATTAGATATCCTGATCCTTGAGCGTGATAACGAACTCGGCGGTATCTTAAACCAGTGCATCCATAACGGCTTCGGCCTTCATACATTTAACGAGGAGCTTACTGGCCCTGAGTATGCCGCAAGGTTTGAAGAACAGTTAGACGGACTTGGCATCCGCTATATGTTAGGAACCATGGTGCTTGATGTTTCTTCAGGTTCCGTGACTGCGATAAACTCCAAAGAAGGCGTATTTAAAGTCAATTGCGGTGCGGTAGTCCTCTGCATGGGGTGCCGCGAAAGACCCCGCGGAGCTCTTAATATACCGGGTCTTCGTCCTGCCGGTGTTTTCACTGCGGGTACGGCTCAGCGACTTGTAAATATCGAAGGCTATATGCCCGGCAGGGAAGTAGTGATATTAGGTTCAGGAGACATCGGTCTTATTATGGCGCGCCGCATGACTTTGGAAGGCGCCAAGGTAAAATGCGTCTGCGAGCTTATGCCTTATTCAGGCGGATTAAAGCGTAATATCGTCCAGTGCCTGGATGATTTCAATATCCCGCTGTTGTTATCTCATACAGTAATTGATATCAAGGGTAAGGAGAGAGTCACTTCTGTTGTGATCGCTGAAGTTGATGAACGTTCAAAGCCCATCCCCGGCACAGAGCAGGAGATAGCTTGCGATACGCTGCTTCTTTCATGCGGTCTAATTCCTGAGAACGAGCTTTCGAGATCAGCAGGCGTCGAGATCAATCCTTCTACAAACGGCCCCGTTGTTAATGAATCTTTTGAGACTTCGATCCCGGGCGTCTTTGCCTGCGGCAACGTTTTACATGTTCATGACCTTGTTGACTATGTTTCCGAAGAATCAGGCAGAGCAGGTAGAAGCGCTGCAAGATTCGTAAAGAACAAGGCTACCGCTGAAGGTCCTGTCATAAAGATCAGGAACGGAAACGGCGTAAGATATACGGTTCCAAGCTTTGTAAGAGTAAATGAGCTTTCAGACGATCTCGTTATCAGGTTCAGATCTGGTAACGTTTACAAGGATTCTTACATAAAGGTGCTTTTCGACGGCGAGACAAAGCTCAGCAGAAGAAAGCCGATAATAACTCCCGGCGAGATGGAGCAGGTGATCTTAAAGAAGGAAGATCTGGCAAATACACCTTCTGAGATCTTAATAGAGATTGCGGAGCGCTAAAATGGAAAAACGTGAATTAACATGCATCAACTGCCCTATGGGCTGCCGCATCACCGTCACGATGGAAGGTGACGACATATTAAGCGTTGAAGGCAACACCTGCAAGCGCGGATTCCTTTATGCCTGCAACGAAGTCAAATCTCCGGTAAGAACCGTAACTACGACCATCAAGGTCACAGGCGGCCTTTCCGACAGGGTTTCCTGCAAGACCAAAGAGGCTGTTCCGAAAGATAAGATTTTCGAGGTCATGGAAGTGATCAATAAGGCTTCGTGCAAAGCTCCCGTAGCAATAGGCGATGTTCTTATCGAAGACTGCGCAGGAACAGGTATTCTTGTAGTAGCGACTAAAGCAGTAGGATCTGTCTGACCCTCATTTTGTCTTTATTAGATTATTTGATATTATTCTCTAAGAGTATTTGTAAAAGAGGGATCAGTTCAAATGGAAAACTATTCTGTTCTTATGAGCGTTTATCATAAAGAAAAGGCAGAATTTCTCCGCGAAGCATTAGACAGTATCTGGAACCAGACGGTTCCCACAGATGACTTTATCCTCATTTGCGATGGTCCCCTTAACGAAGAACTGGACAAGGTCATAGAAGAGAACGAAAAGGCTCATCCTGATGTTCTCCATGTTATCAGGCTCGAAAAGAACGGCGGCCTTGCAAATGCTCTTAATATCGGCATCAAGAAGTGCAAAAACGAGCTCGTTGCCAGAATGGATTCCGACGATATCTCTTATCCGGACCGCTGCGAAAGACAGCTCAAGATATTTGAATCAAGAGATGACGTAGACTTAGTATCAGGCACCATCGAAGAATTCATCGAATCCAAAGACGTTATCGAATCCAGGCGCGAACTTCCTCAAGAACCCGAAGAAGTCTACGAATACTGCAAGACCAGGTGTCCTTTTAACCATCCCTGCATCATGTATAAGAAGACCGCGATCGAAGAATCCGGCGGCTATATAACTTTCAAGCTTGAGGACTACTATCTTTGGGTCCGTGTTCTTCAGCACGGCTTCAGAGGCTATAACATCAAGGAGTCTTTGCTCTGGATGCGTGCGGGCGCTGACATGTATAAGCGCAGGGGCGGAAAGAAATATGCCGAAGCAGTAAAAGAGCTCTTCAAGTACATGAAGGATTCAGGGTTTATTACCAAAGGCCAGTATTTTAAGTGCACAATCGTAAGGTGTGCCGGCGCTCTTGCACCTAACTGGCTCCGCAAGTTTTTATATCAGACGCTTTTGCGCAAATCATAAGGGGATATAGATGAAAAAGCAGAAGGACGTATATTCAAAGGTTTTCAGTGAGTTTATTTTCTCTGACGAGCAGATAGAACTTCTTCATCAGACACTGTTTGGCATGCTCATGGACATTAAAAAGGTCTGTGAAAAGCATAATATCGATATCCTTCTTGCAGGCGGAACGATGCTCGGAGCTATCCGCCACAAGGGCTTTATTCCGTGGGATGATGATCTCGATCTCATGATGCTCCGCTCTGAATACATGAAATTCAGGGAAGTATTCATCAAGGAAATGGGTGATAAGTACGATCTGGTAGAACCTTTGGACGGCAAGTATACCAACAAAAAGCCAAAGATCTACTTGAAGAATTCGGTTTTCACGGAAGTAGTCTACGCAGGACTTCCTGCCGAATACAGAAGAGTATTTGTCGACATTTTCCCTATAGAGGACCTTCCGGCATCTAAGTTTAAGCGCAAGTTCATAGGTGCTTTCTACGACTTTGCTTTCCATGCTTCGAGCTTTATCGGCGATTATAAATATCCGTCACCGATAATCTTAGAAAAGGCTAAGACTGACAAAGACGTTAAGCAGTACTACGCTAAGAGAAGAAGGATCGGCGCGATCCTGAACGTATTCTTCGGCATGAGATTCTATTTAAAGATCTGTGCGACTCTCGATCATTCATGCAAGAAAGAGACCGGCATCGTCGGCATCCCTTCCGGTTACAGCTATAACCGCGAAGTTTTCCCGAAAGAACTTTTCACGAAGCTTATGGATATCGAATTCAACGGTGAACTCTTTAAGATTCCTGAAAACTACGAACCTTATCTCACGAACCTTTATAAGGATTATATGAAGCTTCCGCCGGTTGAGGACAGGGTAATCCACAGCTGCGCAGAGTTTAAGGTCGGTTCAACGAAATAAAAAAAGGGGTTGTCATTACGACAACCCCTTAATCTTTTAACTTTTAAGCAATATCAGTAGTTGCTTCCGATTGCTGCGATAACCATCATGAGGATGTAGAACAGTGTGATACCTGTGAGTACGCAGCCGCCGATAAGTCCGCCCAATGAGAGGTACTTACCAACCTTAGCCTTACCGAAGAGCTGACCAGCATCTTCCATGAACTTCTTTGCCTTTGAAAGACCGATAGCACCAAAGATGATGCCAACGAAAGCGAAGTAATATGTGATGCAGCAAGCTACAGCGACGATGCCCATGATCATGCAACTCTTAGCAAGTTCGTTGTCAGCGCCTGCGATAGGTGTAGCAACAGGTGTAGCTGCATAAACGGGCTGAACGGGTGCAACAGGAGCAACAGGTACTGCAGTGGGTGCCGGTGCAGGAGCAGGTTCAACGGGTGTAGCATATACAGGAGCTGCCGCAACGGGTGCAGCGGCAACAGGTGCTACTTCAACGGGAGCTGCTACAGGAGCAGGTTCAACAACAGGCTGAGCTACTGTTTCAACCTTTGTTCCGCAGTTAGGGCAGAAAGCATTACCATCTTCAAATTGTGATCCGCAATTTGTACAAAACATTATATTACCCTCCATGTATTGAGATATCCGAATAATATCATTATTGATTTTAAGGTTCAATAAAACAGACCTTAACATTTGCTTAACTAACACCTTAATTCTTCGCCGTCAATGGACGGTAAACCTTGCCTTGCGGCACCATTGACTGCTCAGAATTTAAGGTGTTGTTTAGTGGTCAAGAGTTGGTGTAACCCCAACTCTCATCTTACGATGGAACTTTTACAAGTTGAGACCAGTCTCAATTTTTGCCAAAAAGTCTCATTTCAGAGGCCTTTTTTCCATTTCTGAGCAACTTACCCCCAAAACCCGTTTTCAAGTATGCATAATGACATTATCGGTTTAGAAAGGAGATAGTTATTTATGAACGACATCGTATATCCCATGAAGGTCCACGCAGTTAAGCTGGAGTACAGAAGATTGATGCTTGAGAAGATGCCGCACGGTTATTTTAAAGAAAGAAACGGTAAATCATACGTTATCATCAATTATGATCCAAGTAACCCTAAGGTTAATTGTAGACATCAACGAAGAGTAAGGGTCACAACAAAAACAGGACAAGATCTGGCTCATAAGATAAATGAATTTCAGAAGATACATGCTGAATACATGTCTCTGCTTAATGATTGGAAAAGAATGTATTGTTTTGCTCCGCCAAAAGTTATATTCCCAATTAAACAGTTCTCGGATCCACACTGCATGGACAATGCATTCTATAACAATCAAGCCGGCTGCTGCGGTAAGTACAAACCAGACAAGCCAACTATCAGTAAGCACGGTGAACTCAAGTCCAAAAATGAACAGATGGGTGCTGACTTATTGGAGCTTATGGGAATTCCATTCAAGTATGAGACATCGGTATATCTACCTTCAATAAACGAGATGATCAATCCTGACTATCTGGCCAACTTTTATGAAATTGACCGATGTTCCTATGTCGAGATATTGGGTATGAATGATAAAGGTAACTACTCAGTTAGTACTGCTACCAAAATTAATGGGTTCTCTTTGGAAAAGTACAGACCGGGAAGGGAAGTAATTTACATCATCTTATATGACAAACAGAACTTTGATGAAGAATACTTTGTAAGTCAAGTGCTGTCGGCATTCAATGACATGATCCCTGACAGTGCTCTTATATGGAAATCTGAAACTAAAGCTGCATAAAGTCATCGTTAGATGAGAGTTGGGGTAACCCAACTCTTGAACACTTTTAAGCACCTGCGATCAAGCAGTCAAGGGCGCCGGTAGGCGAGTGGATACGTCCCTTGACGGCGTAGAACAGCAGGTGCTATTTCTTTTTTTATGGGCGGTAATCTGGACGGCTTTAGCCGTCTGTTTTGCCGTTCGTTTTTCTGTTTTGGGATGTTTGGGCGGTATTTTGAACGGCTATAGCCGTCCGATTTGCCGTCGTTTCTTCTGTTTTAGGGTGTTTGGGCGGTATTTTGAACGGCTATAGCCGTCCGATTTGCCGTCGTTTCTTCTGTTTTAGGGTGTTTGGACGGTATTTTGAACGGCTGTAGCCGTTCATTTTGCCGTTCGTTTTAGTGGTTAGTTAGTGTTTAAAGTAGGATGGAGGTCCTCTTTGGCATTCTTAAGTAATTGTTAAGGTTAGTCACCCTATTATTTAAAATATAAATATAGTAAAATATGTTGTTTAAATCTTAAACTCGGTTTTTGTGCTCATTTGGTTTAAGGGAAAGGTTTTGGGTAGGCATCAGCTTTGAAGACTGCGGTTCTTTTGCCTGTTTATAATCCTGACGAGAAGTTCCTTCGACTTGTCGAAGAGCTTTATAAGCGAGGCTTTAAGGTTGTTGCCGTTAATGACGGCAGCCTTGAAAGATGCGATGAGTTCTTCAAGAGGGCACAGCCTTATGCAGACATTATCGGCTATAAGGAGAACAAGGGCAAGGGCTTTGCCTTGAAGCGCGGGTTCGAGTATATCGGTAATAACCTGGCTGAAGAAGTCGACTATATAGTTACCGCAGATTCTGACGGTCAGCACGCAATCGAAGATATCGAGCGTGTCGCTAAGCTCACCAGAAAGACTGACGGTATTGTACTTGGCATGCGTGACCTTTCTGAGAAGATCCCGATCAAGTCCAGGATCGGCAACGATATGTCTAAGATCGTTTATACGATCGTTACGGGTGTTTACTTAAGAGACAACCAGTCAGGCTTAAGAGGTTTCCCCACAAGACTTTGCATGTGGCTCCAGGATATTCCCGGAAATAAATATGAGTTCGAGCTTAATGTCCTTGCGACAGCGCATAAAGAGGGCATGAAGGTTACCGGAATCGACATTAAGACAATCTACGAGAACAACAATAAGAATACGCATTTCAGACCTATTAAGGATACTATCAGGATCCAGAGATCGCTTTGGGCTTATGGTCTTATTTCAGCGTTGCTTTATACGCTTTATCTTCTGACCATATCCATATTGGTATGGTTCAACATACCGTTTTTCTATTTCTGGCTCATCGGTATCTATATCTGGAATACGGCTATGCATGCGGTCCTTAATGTTTTCTCTGCAGGTATCAGACACAAGCAGAAGATCAGCGTTATCTACTACATTACGTGTTCGATCAAGTATTTCATCTCGACCCTGGTAATGCTCCTGTTCTATTTCATGGGCTGGAACATGTTCCTGGGCGGTGTGCTTTGTTTGGTGATAATCATGTTGTTAAGTTACGTCTTCGGACGCTCCGGAATATTGGGAAAGGTTTAAAAGTTTAATTTGGGCAAGGTATTTATGGACAGTTGTGATTTTGAGTTAGTTAAGAAGATTATGGCTTCTGAGGAAGTCATCGAAAACGGTGACGGCAAGATCATCGTTAAGGCAGTACCTGACGGTGACGGCAAGGGCAAGATGGATTCTCGTGAGTTCTTTATCAGAAGCGCTATCTATGCTTTCCAGAAGTCAGTTCCGATGAAGTTCTCCATTGAGGGAATGCGTCAGACGACTAAGACTTACTGCAAGGATATGTGCACGAAGGAAATCGAAGAGAGTTCCTTTGATATCGATGTTAAGGGCAGAAGCGTTAAGGTGTTTTCTTATGTTCTCGCTGACAAAAAGGCAGAGACTCTTCCCGCATTGATCTATATCCACGGCGGATCTTTTATAGCTTCGAAAGCAGAGTTTTACAAAGAACCCTGCCGCTATACAGCTGAGAACCTTGGTGTAAGAGTCTTTAACGTTGACTACAGCCTTGCTCCGGAAAATGTTTATCCGGCAGCTATTGAGGATGTTATGGCAACTGTTGAAAAGCTTTATAACGACTGTGAGTCTTTAGGCGTTGATAAAGAGCACATCGGATTGTTCGGTGACAGTGCCGGCGCAAACCTTGCTCTTGCAGCTATCCTGGATAACAAGTCTGATGCAAAGATCACTTATGCAGGCTTGTTTTATCCCGCAGTTGATATGTTTTCACAGGATAAGCTCTACGACTGGAATATCGATATGTACGATATCGATGAGGAGCAGAAGGAACTCATTACTTCCAGACTCCAGCTCGGAAGAGCAGACGGTAAGGGCAATAACGAACTTATGGCAAATATCGTATTTGCTTATTCGGGCGGCCGCTATGAAGAAGTTAAATGCAAACCGGATGTAAGCCCTATCTATGCTGACTTAAGCGGCATGCCTTTTACGGGCATATTTACAGCTGAATATGATGGACTCCGCATTCAGTCAGAATATTATTCCAGGCTTTTGGATAAGGCCGGAATTTCCAATAAGCACATCAGATACAGAGGCGTGTCACATGCTTTCCTTGATTATTTCGGAATCCTGCCTCAGGCACAGGCAGCTATCCTCGAGATGTGCGATCAGGTAAGAAAGGTTTGGGGAATCTAAGGGAAAATGGTTTCGAAGATAGTTACAGAGAATATCGAAGCGCTTAAGAATGCGCCGCAGACGTTCGAGTCGATCTATACGATCATAAAGAACAGGTTCACCAGTGAGCTTTTCGGCGAATGGCTCGAAAACGGTGAGATCTGCAGAATGTCCTATTACGAGCTTTACGAGAGGGTGGATCTCTTTTCTAAGGCTGCAATCACATATGCAGAAAAGCAGGAATCAAGCAGCAAGTTCGTTGGAATCTTTCTTGAGAACTCATGCGATTGGGTAGCTTTGTTCTGGGGCCTTTTGCAGGCAGGCTTTAAGCCGATCCTTCTTAACACAAGACATAACATCAACATCAATAACGACATCGTTAAAGAGATGGATCCTGTTTTTGTAGTATCTGAAGATAAGAGAGTCGACAGGGCTGTTTCTGTTAAGGACCTTCTCGAAGAGGGCAAATCAGTCAAGTTCGATAAGTCCATGGTTAATTGGGCTGACGAGATCATCCTCATCACATCAGGTTCTACATCAAAGCCTAAGATCATCAGCCACAGCGGCAAGACGATCTGTCTGCAGGTTGAGATGAGCGCTGATATCGTAAAGACAAACCAGTCTATCCAGTACAATGCAAAGCTCGATATCCATAATCTTGCGTTCCTGCCGTTCTATCACATCTTCGGCCTTATCGCGACCCTGATGTGGTTCATGTTCTTCGGTAGAGGATTCGTATTCCTTCCGAAGTACGATGCACAGAGCATTCAGTTTGTATGTAAGAGAGTAGGAGTTACTCATTTCTTTGCTATTCCTTTGGTCTGGAACAAGACTGTTGCAGCACTTGAGAGGGAAGTTGCAAAGCAGGGAAAGACTGAGAAGTTTAATAAAGCTATCAGGTTCTCCAATAAGCTTCAGAATATTTTCCCGCTCTTGGGACCTGTCATTGTCAGGAATATCATTTTCAAGAAGGTAAGAAGCCAGCTCATGGGCGAAAAACTCGCTTTCCTTATCTCCGGTGGCGGATTTATTGCACCCAGAACACTTGAAGTTCTCAATGGTCTGGGCTATTCGATCTATGCAGGCTACGGCCTTACTGAGTGCGGCGTTATCTGCGTTGAGCTCTCAAGAAAGTCCAAGTTCAGAAACGGCACGAGCACTGGTAAGATCTTCAGCAATGTTAAGTATAAGATCAGTGAGCAGGGCGAACTTTTGATCCCTAAGGATCACTCAATGAACGGCATCTATGTTGATGGAAAGTTCAATGAGTTTAATGAAGATTTCTATCCCACTAACGATCTCGTTAATATCGATGAGACCGGAAGACTTCATATCATCGGACGTTTGGACGACGTCATCATCGGACCTAATGGTGAGAACATCTCACCTGAAGAGATCGAATCACGTATCGACAAGGGCGCTTTCACACAGGAGGCTATGATCAACTGCCAGCTCCCCGGAGCAGAAGAGAAGCAGATGGTTCTTGTTCTTGCAGATGACGGCACGATGGGCGCTTTCGAGAAAGCGTCATCACTTAAGTCAGTATTCACATCGATCGATACACTTACAATGTCCGAGAGACCTGTTAAGGTGCTTAACCTTATCGGCACGATGCCTGAGAACTTCAAAGGCATTGACCGTAAAGCTTTGAGCCAGAAGCTCGAAAAGATGGAGCTCTTTGCAACCGAATGTACAAGACCTACTGAAGAGGAAGTTACACGTACAAGAACTGCAGAATATACCGAGCTTATCTCCAAAGTTTGTGATGTATATGCTGAAGTTCTTAACAAGGACAGATCAGAGATCACTGAAACATCTAATTTCGTTACGCTTGGCGGCGATTCGATGGAATATGTCGAGATGCTCTCCAAAGTTGCTGAAGCTACAGGCAGAAATCTCAACATGACTGAGACTCCGCTTATTACGCCTATGGCAATTGCGGATTATCTTATCGAACAGAATAAGGAGTCAAAAGAATAATGTTTTTAATCAGATGGCTCCTTATCTTAAACAGCATAATCCCTGCTTTGATCCTTTTCCCGATAAAGAAGATATATCTTCGTAAGGAAATAAAGCAGAAGTATAAGGGCCCTAAGATCATTGCCATGAACCACACTGCGTTCCTGGATTATGTAGAAGCTTTGCTCGCATTCCCGGGAAGGAGAAAGTACGTGCTCGTAGGAGCGCAGTTCTATGCATTTAATCCGTTTCTTACGTTCCTTTTGAAGGCAATGGGCGTTATCCGTGTTGATGAAGTTACAGGCAACATGGATGCTGTAAATAAAGCTGTTGAGGTGCTTAACAAAGGCTGCGATATCCTGATCTTCCCGGAAGGTCATATTGAGACCGAAGGAAAGCTCATGGAATATAAGCAGGCGGCAGCTCTTATCTCATTAAGCTCTGGCTGTCCTATCGTTCCTGTTTTCCATAACGGACGTATCGGACCGGGCAAAAGGGATCTGGTATTTGTAGGAAGCTACATGTATCCGGATACTTATATCTGCCGTGAAGGCCTTGATACATTGCAGGACAGGGCAGAGGCATTTACAAGAGAACTCCAGGAGAGGACTGAAACTTACAGGCAGTTCTATTTAAGAAACTTCCTTATTGCCGATGGCGAAAAGTTAAAGCGCCCGAAGTATGCAGGTTTCCTTTATAACTTCATGAAGGCTACGGCTATGCCGGGTATTAAACTCCTCATGAGAACGAAGATCACTTACGGAGGTGATCTTGCCCGCGGTACAAGATATATGGACAAGGGCATGGTAATTGTCGCAAACCATTCCTGGTGGATCGATTCTGCGCTTCTTTACTATGTTTTCAAGAGAGTTTACTGCAGGAGCCTCGCTGCAAAGGATGTTGCTGAAGTTAATAAGTCATGGGGCTTTTTCGAAAAGGCAATGGGATGCGTACTGCTCGACAGGTCCGGATTTGACTGGAACTCGTTGAAGACCATGATGAACGGTCTTAAGAACCATGAGCCTTTCATTATCTTCCCGGAAGGACATATGAATTACGATGATGAACTCATAGAATTCCAGAAGGGACCTGCTATGCTCTCGATCTACACAAAGAGGCCCGTAGTGCCTGTTTATATTCATACATCTTATAAAATGTTCAAGCCTACAAGATTCGTTGTCGGAGACCCGATTGAGTTTGACAAAGAAGGGCTTGTAACAGATAATGAGTCTTTGGAGAAAGCCAATGAAATAATGCGCGAAGCCTTATACAGCTTGAAGCGTCAGGCGATTTCCGAGACCAAGCCCGGTATGAATTCTTACATCAGAAAGATAAGAGCCGAGATGAAGGCGAATCTTGAAAAGATCAGTAAGGAAATCGAAGAGGCAAGGAGTGCAAAAGCTGGTGGAAAATAGGAAAAGGTATTTTTAGGCGTTAAGCCTTATTTAGATTGGAAAGATCTAAGAATAAGTTTTCAAATTTTAATACATATAAACAAGGAGAACAGAAAATGGCTGATTATGTAATTCTCACAGACAGCTCAACAGACCTTACAAAGGATCTCAGAAAGAGATTCGGCATTGACGATTATCTTCCGGGAAATATCACATTCCCTGACGGACATACCGAAGACTCTACGCTCGACTGGGAGAATATCTCACCTCAGGATTTCTATACATCAATGTCCAAGGATTCCATGTATACAACAGGTATCAAGAACATTGAGGTTCAGGAGGCATTTTTCGAGAAGTATCTGAAGCAGGGTCTTGATATCCTCTCCATCTCGCTTTCTCATTCTCTTTCAAATACATTCGATTCATGCAGAAAGGCAGCTCAGAACCTTCTGGAAAAGTATCCTGAAAGAAAGATCATCTGCGTTGACTCACTCCGTTATTCCGGTGGTGACGGTCTCCTTTGCTCTTATGCAGGTGAGATGAAGCAGGAAGGCAAGTCTTTGGAAGAAGTTGCCGAGTGGCTCGAAAACAATAAGCACAGATGCCACCAGACAGGTACAGTTGACGATCTTAAGTTCCTTGCTAAGATGGGACGTTGCTCAAATGTTTCCGCATTCATGGGATCACTCATCAACATCAAGCCTATCGCTGAGTTCAACCGCGACGGTATGAACCAGATCATCACAAAGGTTACAGGCTATAAGAAGCTTTTCTCTGCTGTGATCGAATACATGAAGGCTACTATCGATCCTGAGCCGAAGAGAATCTTCGTATCCCACACATTCCGTAAGGCACAGTGGCTCCAGCTCCAGGAACTTATCCGCGAGAATTTCCCTACTGCAGAGATCATTCCTACAACAGTCAACATGGCTAACGGTTCTTCCATCGGCCCCGGCATGGTAGTTGCTTTCTACATGGGTAAAGAAATCTCCGAAGGTCTTGCTGAAGAGACAAAGATCTTAGAAGAGATCAAGGCTAAGCTCTGATGAATCCTGTATTAGCAATAATTTTAATAGTTTTAGCTGTACTGCTTATCGGCGGTTTTATCTTCATGTGGGTCTTCTGCATGAAGATCGCCAAAAAGCAGTATGCGAACATGTTTATCCGTGACTCACAGCAAAAGTGGGCCAGGGGAAACAGCGCGCCCGAAAACGCCGAGCACACGGTAATGTTCGATACCGGCATGAAGTGGGGCAATGAGAACGCTTCCTACATGACCGAGATCGAAGTTACTTCTTTTGACGGCCTCAAGATGAAGGGCGAATATTTTGATTTCGGATATGATAAGGCAGCGATAATAATGGCGGGCAGGGCAGAGACCTGCAAATATTGCTATTATTTCGCTGATCTCTATCAGAAAAATAAATACAACATTATTGTTGTAGACCCCAGAGCTGCAGGCCTTAGCGAAGGCAAGTATACAGGTTCGGGAATCTTAGAGGGAAAAGATCTTGATGCATGGATCAGAAAGGTCCATGAGCAGTTTAAGATCGACCACTTCGTTATCCACGGTATCTGCATCGGTTCTGTTGCTGCGATAAATGTTGCAGCTGAGCATAATCCTTATGTCGATGCGATCGTTTTGGAAGGACCTTTTATTTCTTTCTACAATGTATTGAAGCAGAGGACAAAGAACCTTGGAAAGCCCACATTCCCTGTATGTCTTCAGATGGGACTTCTTTTCAAGAAATATGCAAAGATCGACATTTTCAAGAATAAGCCCATTAAGGCCATAAGGAATGTCGAAGTGCCCCAGCTCATGATCTGCGGCAGGCAGGACGTTTCATCACTGCCTAAGTATTTCGACATGATAAACGATGCCAGCGGCTCAAAAAGAAAGCAGATGGTCTGGTTTGATGAGGGCGCACACTCTCATTTGAGGATCAGGAATCTTGAAGCTTACGATAAGGCAGTCACTGACTTCATCAATTACAAAGGCTAAATAATAGGAATAAGAGAAAGAGACCTAAGTTAAATGGAATTATCAGTTCTTAAAAGGATGCTCATAGGCGGAGCAAAGAAGATCCTTGATAACAAGCAGCAGTTAAACGAGATGAATGTTTTCCCGATCCCTGACGGTGATACGGGTACGAACATGGATAAGACGATGGGCGGCGTTCTGACCGTCCTTTCCGAGATCGGCGACAGGGACTTAAGGCCTTCTGATTTCGACGAACTTTATACCGGTGCCCTCATGAGTTCACAGGGCAACTCCGGCGTTATCCTCTCTCAGTGGCTCAAGGGTTTCCTTAAGGCTTTTAAGGATTTTGATGAACTTAATGCAGGATCTCTTTATGCAGCATTTTTGGCAGGTACAGAGAGTGCTTATAACTCAGTAGCTGAGCCTGTTGAAGGCACATTCCTTACTGTTTGCCGTGAGGCTCAGGAAAATGCCGAAGACAACCTGGATGAAGATACGACGACTGAACAATTCATGAGAGATGTCGTTGAGGGCGCTTCCGAATCTTTGAAGCATACGCCTGAACTTCTTCCTGTCTTAAAGCAGTATGATGTTTTAGATTCAGGCGCCATGGGCTTCGTATGCCTTGTAACAGGTATGCTCGAAGCTTTGGACGAGTCTTTCAATATCGATCTTTCCGAATTTGAATCCGTTGCTAAAGCAGGCGCTGCAGCTATGGGCGAAGGCCTTGCAGAGTTCGGTTACTGCACAGAGCTTATCTTAAAGATCGACGATGATAAGGTGGCATCTTTTAATGAGCCCCTCGTAAGGTCCGATATGAGAGACTTCGGTAATTCCCTGGTCCTTGTTCAGGAAGGCAAGCAGGTTAAGGTCCATATCCATACCGTAAAGCCTGAAGCCGTAATGACTTACTATCACAGATATGGTGAGTTCATTAAGATCAAGATCGAAAACATGACGATCCAGCACCATGAGAGTTTTGCTTCAGGAAAGAAGGATGTAGCTATCGTGGCTGTTGCTGACAGTGAGGAATTTGCAAGCCTTTTCAAGAACTACGGCGTAAATGAGATCGCAAAGGGCGGCCAGTCCAACAACGTATCTGTCCAGACCCTTACGGAAGCTTGCAAGGCCGCATCTGCAAAGAACATAATCATCCTGCCTAATAATAAGAACATCATCATGACCGCTGAAAAGGTAAGGGAAGTATATCAGGATTCAAAGATCTCCATTGTTCCCACCAAGTCCATGGCTGAAGGATATCTTGCTATTACTCTTGCAGGTACGAACGGTTCAGCTTCTGAGATCGAAGCTAACATGAACGCAGCTTTGAAGGGCGTTCACACAGGACTTATCGCCAAGTCTGACAAGACAGGTGTCTATAACGGCGTAGATGTTAAGGCCGGAGATTTTATCGGAGTTTTGGACGATGACATCATCACATGTGCATCATCTGATCTTAAGGAATGCCTTGCTTCATTCATTCCTACGGTTCCTTCCGTAGCTTCCTGCAGGTCAGTTCAGATCTTTGCAGATACTGAAGAAGACAAGGCTTTGTCCGATTCTATGAAATCTGACATAAAAGCTATTTGCCCCAACGCTGAAATTTCTTCTTGCGTAGGCGGACAAAACATATATAATTACGTTGTTGCGTTTTTATAAGCGCTATTTTGACGAAAGGAAGGTCTAATTGATGTCTGATGGTGAAGATCACCTTAGAAGACAATTCAATTAACTATACGGCTTGCGGCGTTGTTAAGGCGCTGTCCATTAAATCTGACCTTCTTTTCGATTCTCTTTTGCTTAACGACCTACTTCTCGAGCTAGGCTGATCCAGGCCGCTATTTAATAATGTTCAGCCGGCAGTCACAGGCCATTAATCTGTGAGGAATTTTACAAATCACACCTTAACTTATATAATCACAAGGTTGTTATATTAATATAAAGAGGATTTATTTATGTTAACTTGCTTTTCAACACTCGCATGCCCTGATTTTTCATGGCAGGACATTTACTCAATGGCAAAGGACTTCAATTTCAACGGAATTGAGATCAGAGGCCTCGGCCAGGATATATTCTCAGTCAAGGCTCCGCCGTTTACTGAAGCAAATCTTCCTAAGACAGTAGCTAAGCTCAAGGAATTAAAGCTCGCTATCCCTTGTCTTTCATCAGGTGAGCCTGTAAATAATCTTGAGACAAAGGATAAGGCGATCGCTGAGATCCGTGCTTACATCGAGCTCGCTAATAAGCTCGGCACATCTTATATCCGTGTCTTGGGTGACCGTAATCCCGCGCCCGAAAAAGAGATCGACGACGAAGTCGTTATCTCTATCATGAAAGAGCTCGTTCCTTATGCAGAGGAAATGAACGTTACATTGCTCCTTGAGACAAACGGTGTTTACTGCGATACAAAGAGACTGAAGAGAGTTCTTGATGCCATCGGTTCACGTAAGGCAGCTGCTCTCTGGGATATGCATCACCCTTACAGATTCATGGGCGAGACTCCTACAGAGACAGTAAATAACCTTGGCGAATATATAAAGCACGTTCACGTAAAAGACTCCGTCATGGTTGACGGCAAAGTTTCCTATAAGCTCATGGGCATGGGCGACATGCCTTTGAAGGAAATGTTCGATGCTCTTACATCAATCGACTATCTCGGTTATGTATCTCTGGAGTGGGTCTACAGATGGTCCAAGGATCTGGATTCTGCAGGCATCGTTATTCCTCAGTTCGCAAATTATATGGAATCCTACCGTCCTCAGAAGAAGTTCGAGCTTCAGATGGACACAAGAGGTACAGGTTACTATCCCTGGCCCAAGGAAACATTGATCGACCTCACATTCCCGGATGTATTGGATAAGATCTGCGAGCTTTTCCCGAACCAGTATGCGTTCCGTTACACAGAGCTCGACTACACACGTACATATCCTGAATTCAGAGACGACGTAGATAACCTCGCTCGTGCTTTCCTCGCAATGGGATGCAAGAAAGGTGACCACATTGCAATCTGGGCAACCAATGTTCCCCAATGGTATCTGACATTCTGGGCAGCAACTAAGATCGGCTGCGTACTCGTAACTGTTAACACAGCTTACAAGATCCACGAGATCGAGTATCTTTTGAGACAGTCCGACACTTGCACACTCGTCATGATCGACAAGTATAAGGACAGCGACTATATCCAGATCATCAACGAGATCTGCCCTGAATTAAAGGATTCCGAACCCGGTAAGCTCGAATCAGCAAGACTTCCTGTATTAAAGAACGTTATCACATGTGAGTCACACGTTCCGGGCTGCTTCCACTGGGATGAGCTTCCTAAGTTGGCTGAAAAGGTCAATGTTTCTGACGTTGAGAAGATCCGTCGTACTATTGATAAGCACGATGTCTGCAACATGCAGTACACTTCCGGCACAACAGGATTCCCTAAGGGCGTTATGCTCACACACTATAACGTCGTTAACAACGGAAAGGCAATCGGCGACTGCATGGATCTGTCATCCTTCGACCGCATGATGATCCAGGTTCCTATGTTCCACTGCTTCGGCATGGTACTCGCAATGACAGCATCTGTAACTCATGCAGTTACAATGTCTCCTATCACTGCATTCTCACCTCGAAAAGGCTTACACTGCATCAATCAGGAGAAGATCACATGCTTCCACGGCGTTCCTACGATGTTCATCGCAATGTTAGGTCACGAGAACTTCCCGAAGACAGACTTCTCCCACATGAGAACAGGTATCATGGCAGGTTCACCTTGCCCGATCAAGACAATGGAAGAAGTTATCGAGAAGATGCACATGCCTGAGATCGTTATCACATACGGCCAGACAGAAGCTTCTCCTGCAACAACAATGTCCAAGACAACTGACACAATTGAGCAGAGAGTTAATACCGTAGGACCTTCCATCTTCGGCGTTGAGACAAAGATCGTTGATCCTGAGACAGGTGAGGAACTCCCTGACGGTGTACCCGGCGAGTTCTGCGCACGCGGTTACAACATCATGAAGGGTTACTACAAGATGCCCGAAGCAACAGCCGCTGCTATCGATGAAGACGGCTGGCTCCACTCAGGCGACCTGGCCCTCAAGAGACCTGAAGACGGTTACTACAAGATCACCGGACGTATCAAGGACATGATCATCCGCGGCGGCGAAAATATCTATCCTAAGGAGATCGAAGACTTCCTTTATACACATCCCAAGATCCAGGATGTTCAGGTAATCGGTGTTCCTGACGCTGACTACGGCGAAGAGATCCTCGCAGCTGTAGTTCTTAAGCCCGGCGAAGAGTCATCCGAAGAAGAGATCAAGGAATATGTTAAGACACACATGGCTAAGCATAAGATCCCGAGATACGTTGACTTCGTTGACGGTTTCCCGATGAATGCGGCAGGCAAGATCTTGAAGTACAAGATGAGGGAAGAAGCAGTCGAGAGGCACGGCCTTGAGAATGCGAACAAGATCGTAACAGCATAAAAACGTCAGCAAGATTGTTAGAGACTAAAACTAATTCAGGAGGTTGTCAGAGATGGCAACCTCTTTTTCTATCGCACCCCGCCATGATTTTTATACAGATCAGCCTTATTAGCCGTCAAGGCTGCCTTCGGCACATTCTTTCGAATGCTAAAGGCCTTGACTGCATCAGGCTGATCTGTTTTTGGTGTTCAGGCGGGTTGCGGATAGGAGCGATAGCAGTGGACGGCGAATCTTTCAGGTGCTACTAATATCACCAGGTCCAAACCTATATAATCGTACTGGTAGTTCGATTTTGTCGGTTTTAGTCTCAAATCTCTGAAAATCGAACCGGTAGTACGATTATATACATTTCGGAACAAAGGAATTGTTTTGCGGTTCTACAATTGTAGAATATACTTCTCAAAAATCTTTTTTAATGTTAATATTTCTTCGTTGACTTTAAATGAATAAGGGAGGTATTTATGAGTCTTCGAAGAGTTCTTTTGATGATCGGATGCGTTTTGTCGATCATTGGTGTTTGTGTTCCGATGTATATCGTTAAGGCGGGCACTAAAACTGAGGGTGTCATTTCGCTGATTTCCGGCAATTCGGTAATCTACGGAATTGTCATCATTGTTGCTGACCTGGTTGTATTAGGTTCTGCGATCGTCGGGCTTAAAAAAGGTTATGTTATTGCGACCTTTATCAGTGCGGGCATTACGTTCTATTCCTGCTGGAATATGATGATCAGCAAGGAGAGTGCAGCAGCTATCCTGGGTCTTACCAGCAAGTACATGTCCGCTCTTGGCGGTTCTGCTCTTAAGTACACTATTGATGACGGTCCTGCTATGGTATTGCTCTTGTTGGGCGCTGCCGTAATGCTCATCACCATGATCTGGTGCGGATTCGCAGAAGATTAATTTTCGCATTAAAACTTAACAAATAATAAAGGCTGCACAACTTGATGCAGCCTTTATTACGTGCGCAGATTTTCGGAAGATCATTTTAATTTCATTAAGTTAAAGGGTCCTTTGCTGGAAACTTCCCAGATGATATCGCCGATCTCTTCAGGCGTTTCTTTCATACCGTTAAGGATCCATGCGCGGATGATCGCGTTAGTACCGTAGTTCGTATAGATTGAAATATACTTATCTTTGCCTGTGGGCTTCTTGTTGCCGGAATTGAATACTTCGGTAACCTTTGCTGCTGCTGAGAAGATGTCGTTATAGTAATCGACATCGCAGTTAGGGGAGAGCAGTATATTCAAAAAGTAAGGATGTTTTTTAAGAGCGTAGCAGAGTTCGACGTGGATCTCCTTGCTGTGGATCTTTGCGTGTTCGGCAACTTTTGCCAAGTCAGCTAAAACGATCTTCTGGTGCTCATCTAAGAACTCGAAGATGTTGTTATAGTGATAGTAGAACGTGTTGCGGTTGATCTTTGCCTGTGCGCAGAGGTCGGTGATCGTAATGGATGTGAGCTTCTGCTTTTGGACCAGCACGGATAAAGCCTCTAAAATAGCTGCCTGCGTCCTTATAACTCTGATGTCTTTTGTGTTTTTCATTCCGAGAAACCTTTTATAAAATTATTTGATATTTCAAATATACCACAATAAATGTTCGAAAACTCACAAATTCTTAAAAATTTCATACAAATATAACAGACTTTAACAATTTGATTTGCCTAAAAAAGAGGCCGTCCGATCGGACAGCCTCTGAAATGGTCTTTTGAAACCTTAAAAGTATCAGAACTTAGGACCAGCTGCAACGAGTGCCTTACCAGCATCGTTTGTCTCATACTTCTTGAAGTTCTTGATGAATCTGCCAGCGAGATCCTGTGCCTTAGCATCCCACTCAGCTGCATCAGCGTATGTATCACGAGGATCGAGGATCTCTGTGGATACGCCGGGAAGCTCTGTAGGTACTTCGAAATCGAAGTAAGGGATCTTCTTTGTAGGAGCGTTCTTGATAGAACCGTCGAGGATAGCATCGATGATACCACGTGTATCAGGGATGGAGATTCTCTTGCCTGTGCCGTTCCAACCTGTGTTAACGAGGTAAGCCTTAGCACCGGACTTCTGCATCTTCTTTACGAGCTCTTCAGCATACTTTGTAGGGTGGAGCTCAAGGAATGCCTGACCGAAGCAAGCGGAGAATGTAGGTGTAGGCTCTGTGATTCCACGCTCTGTACCAGCAAGCTTAGCTGTGAAGCCTGAGAGGAAGTAGTACTTTGTCTGCTCAGGTGTGAGGATGGAAACAGGAGGGAGTACGCCGAAAGCGTCAGCAGAAAGGAAGATTACGTTCTCAGCTGCAGGACCTGCAGAGATCTTGTTGACGTTCTTAGCGATCTTCTCGATGTGGTCGATAGGATAAGAAACACGTGTGTTCTCTGTTACGGACTTATCAGCGAAGTCGATCTTGCCGTCTTCAGCTACTGTAACGTTCTCAAGGAGAGCATTTCTCTTGATTGCGTTGTAGATGTCAGGCTCGTTTTCCTTGGAGAGGTTGATAACCTTAGCATAGCAGCCGCCCTCGAAATTGAAGACGCCGTTGTCGTCCCAACCGTGCTCGTCGTCACCGATGAGGAGTCTCTTAGGATCTGTGGAAAGTGTTGTCTTACCTGTACCGGAAAGACCGAAGAAGATTGCTGTGTGCTTACCTTCCATGTCTGTGTTAGCAGAGCAGTGCATTGAAGCGATGCCCTTGAGAGGGAGGTAGTAGTTCATCATGGAGAACATACCCTTCTTCATCTCACCGCCGTACCATGTGTTGATGATAACCTGCTCACGGGATGTGATGTTGAAAGCAGCGCATGTCTCAGAGTTGAGTCCGAGCTCTGCATAGTTCTCGATCTTAGCCTTGGAAGCGTTGTAGATAACGAAGTCAGGTTCGAAAGAAGCGAGCTCCTCGTCAGAAGGAACGATGAACATGTTCTTTACGAAGTGAGCCTGCCAAGCAACCTCAACGATGAAACGGATAGCCATTCTTGTATCCTTGTTTGCACCGCAGAAAGCGTCAACTACGAAAAGTCTCTTGTTGGAGAGCTCTTTCTGAGCGATATCCTTAACAACAGCCCATGTAGCTTCTGTCATAGGGTGGTTGTCGTTCTTGTACTCGTCTGTTGTCCACCAAACTGTGTCCTTGGAGTTCTCATCCATAACGATGTACTTATCTTTAGGGGAACGACCAGTAAAGATACCTGTCATAACGTTAACGGTATCGAGCTCGGTAACCTTACCTACCTCATAACCTGTGAGGCCTTCCTTTGTCTCTTCCTGGAAAAGGAGTTCATAAGAAGGGTTGTAGACAATCTCGGTAGTACCGGTGATGCCGTACTTTGTCAAATCAATGTTTGCCATAATCGGTAACCTCTTTCCTTAAAATTTAACAACGTAATTATATAACTTTAATCCTGAAATAGTGTTGAAATTTTTCGTGTTTTTGCGTCAGTTTTGTTTGAGAATTGTCGATATTAGTCTAAAAACATACCCAACAAGGTAGAATGATTTTCACTTTAATTTGCTATACTTATTTATAGTAAATATATGGGGTGATTTATATGTCCAAAGCTCGAAAACCGGTCAATAAGAAAAAGGTTTTTAAGATAATCCTTATATCTATTGCTGTCTTTATTGTGCTGAATCTCATAGGTGCAGCCGTCGGAACTACCATATCTATCACGCATCCCAAGCGCGAATCTTATCAGGACAGAGAGGACTATACCAAGGAAGCCGGCATGTGGGGCGGATACGACTCTTATGATAAGGAAGATTATATTGTTAAGTGCTATCAGGACTATGAGCTCCATGTAACATCTGTTGTTTCTGAAACAACCCGCGGTACGGGTAAATACGTCATCATCTCCCATGGACACAAGAGCAACAAATACGGAGTTGTTAAGTTCGTCGATCCTTACATCGAGCTTGGGTTTACCTGCATTATTTACGATCTTAGAGGCCATGGAGCCAATGCATCGTCTATATGCACTATGGGAGGATATGAGTCACTGGATCTGAATTGTCTTATTGAAGATACTTTTTCGAGGTTTGGAGATGTATCTGTTTTAGGCCTGCAGGGCGAGTCTATGGGATCTTTAGCATCTCTGAACGTACTCCGCTATACGGATAAAGTCGATTTTGTTGTTTCCGACTGCGGTTTCGAGAGTCTTAAGTATATGCTTCACGACATGTATAACGACATGCATCTTAACCCGTTCGGTTACTGTGCTGATATCGGTTTTAAGCTTTTATACGGAATCGATACCGGTGAAATAAACGCTATTGAGGCTATGAAGCTTCGAAATGTTCCTGTCCTGTTTGTTCACGGCGGCGACGATGACTGGATCGACATTGACAACAGCATGGATATGTACGATGAAGCACAGAAGCACGCACATTCAGAACTCTGGATCGTACCCGGCGCTTCACATGCCAAGGCTCGTGACGTTGCAGGTAAGGACGCGTACCGCGACAAGATCGGTGCTTTTTTGGATGCGGCCGGAGTAGTGGGCGAAGCTGCTTCTGACGCTGAGGCTGCGTGAATTTTTTCTGATTGGTTTTTTATTTTCGATACGGCATTCGATACGGCTATAGCCGCATTGGTTGCCGTATTTTATTCGATTTTAGCCCTTAAATCAGGTATTCAATAAGGCAGTAGCCATACCTGTTGCCGTATTCGTTTTGGGTCTGTGTTTATGGCCGGCAAAACGAACGGCTATAGCCGCTCAAAATACCGTCCAAACGGCCTAAAACTGCAATAATGGCGGTAAAACGAACGGCTATAGCCGCTCAAAATACCGTCCAAACGGCCTGTGTTAGCCAAACGGACGGCAAAATGAACGGCTATAGCCGCCCAAAATACCGTCCAAACGGCCTAAAACAGCAATAATAGCGGTAAAACGAACGGCTGTAGCCGCCCAAACAGCCGTCCATATTGGGGAATGCCGTCCATTGGGGAATGCTGTCCATATTGGGGATTAAGGACAAAAAAAGCTGCCCATAAGGACAGCTTTTGGTGGGGCTGGTGGGACTTGAACCCACACGATTTATGGTCGGCAGATTTTGAGTCTGCTGCGTCTGCCATTCCGCCACAACCCCGTAGCGAAGTAATTATATTAAAGTGACTATTCTTTGTCAATTTCAAAGCCCGCGAATCTGCTATAATCTTTGCGGATAAAGAACAGGAGCGCCAAATGCAGGTCCATATCGAGAAAGTAGATTCCAAAGAGCAGGAGCAGGCCGTAATAAGAGCGGTCGAGATAACTGATGAGATCTCAGGCGCTATAGAGCTCTTAGAGGGCGACGCGAAAGGCTTTGCTGTCAGTAAGGACGGGAAGACCTACATAATTAAGGCGTCGAACGTTTACTATATCGAATCCGTCGACAAGAAGACTTTCGTTTATACCAAGCAAGGCTGCTATGACTGTAAATACAGGCTTTATGAGCTTGAAGTCATGCTCGGCGGCTATTTCATGCGTTGCTCCAAGTCCATGATTATCAACCTCAAGAAGGTCCGTAATGTTAAGTCCCAGATCTCCGGAAGGATCGACGCAACGCTCTTAAACGACGAAGTCGTCGTCATTTCGAGAGGATATGTAAAGGAAGTTAAGAGGAGGCTCGGAATAGGATGAACAAGTTTAAGCTCTGGCTCGAACAGACAATGATGATCTCTTTTGCGATCCTCGTCGGAATAATAATCGAAGGCCTTTGCTATACGGTCTTTGGCGGTGATCCCTTATATGAATTCAAGATGGACTGGCTCCAGATGGTTTCGATCGTTCTGACTGGCGCAGTATGCTCGCTGCCGACTGTGATCTGGCTTATGGATACTGATATGCCTAAGAATAAGTATATCGTCCGTATAGTGCTTCACTGCATCGGGCTTTATGCGATCGTCAGCCTTTTCGGGCTCGTGTTCAAATGGTACACAAAGATTGACGGATTCATTTTCATGAGCATTATCTACTTTGCTGTTTATATTTTCGTATGGGTCGTATCACTGTGGTTCCACAAGCGCGACGACAACAAGATAAATAAGGCGTTAGACGACATCAGGGACGAAGAATAATCCCATTTTCCGCAACTTAGTAACCCTAATCCGCAACTTGGTAGTGCGGCTATTTTCATGTGCGCTCCTTTAAGGTAATTTGGCCTTGCAAGGAGGAATTGACATGAAAATCATCGAAGTTAAAAACCTGAAAAAGAACTACAAGAATTTCACCGCGGTTGACGGTATATCTTTTGATGTTGAGGAGGGCGAGCTTTTCGCATTCTTAGGCGAAAACGGTGCCGGCAAGTCCACAACGATAAATATGCTGACCACGGTGCTCGAAAAAACTGACGGTCAGGCCTTTATCGCCGGCCATGAGCTCGGAAAAGAGGATGACGAGATAAGAAAGATCAACGGAATCGTTTTTCAGAATTCGGTACTCGACAAGAAGCTTACGGTTAAGGAAAACCTTTTAACAAGGGGCTCTTACTACGGATTATCCAAAAAGGAAGTCTTGAAGCGTTTGGAGCCCTTCTCCGAGAAGTTCGAGATGAAGGACATCTGGGACAGAAAGTATGAGAAACTCTCGGGCGGACAGAGAAGAAGGGTCGACATTATGAGGGCTCTTATCAACAACCCGAAGATCCTGTTCCTTGATGAGCCGACGACCGGACTTGACCCTAAATCCAGAAAACTCGTGTGGGACTACATCAATTACTTAAGAAGAGAGCACAAGATGACGATCTTTTTAACGACCCACTATATGGAAGAGACAAGAGACGCCGACCACGTTGTCATTTTGGATAAGGGACACATCGTATCAAAGGGAACGCCGGCAGAACTTAAATCACAGTACGCGCATTCCAAACTGGTCTGGTATACGGCAAAGAGCGAAAAGGCTGAGGCCTTGATCACTTCTATCTCTGACAAGTTCATCTACGACGCTGACCACTACAACATCACGACAGACAGGGCGATTACGGAATTCCTTTATGAAAACAGGGGAGAGATCCGTGACTACGAATACATCAAGGGCACGATGGACGATGTGTTCTTGAATCTCACAGGAAAGGAACTGGCATAAATGAAAGACTTCATCGGATTAACAAAAAGAAACATTCTCATATATTTCAAGGACGTGCTCGCGATAATCTTCTCGCTCATGACTTCCATGATCGTCTTCGTCTTGTACCTGTTGTTCCTTAAGGATACATTCGTTGACGCACTTACCGCAACAATGAAGGGACTTGAGAATATCATATCTTCAGGCGACATTGATATGTTTGTTAACGGCATCCTGCTCTCAGGAATCCTGGGCTCAACCTTGATCACCGTTCCTTATACATGCCTTCAGACGATCGTTAAGGATAAGGAAGCGGGAGTTGATTCTGATATCTGCTCAACGCCTTTGAAGAGATGGAAGATAATCCTCTCGTACTTTACATCGGCAAGTATCTGCGCGTTTATAATGTCCGGCTTGATCCTGACTATCGGACTTACCGTTCTTGGTTTTATGGGTGACACTCATTTGGGTTTAGTTCAGATAGCACAGGCTTATGGAATCGTTTTATTGGGTTCTGTATCTTCGACAGCTTTGTTTATGGTCGTTGTGCTCCTGTTCAAGAACTCTTCGACATGCACGGCTTTCTTCGGGATCTTATCAGCAGCATCAGGGTTTGTTATCGGCGCATATATTCCGCTGTCGCAGTTTTCTGACGGAGTACAGTCTGTATGCAATCTTTTCCCAGGAAGCCACATCACTTCCATGATCAGGAATGTGCTCCTTAGCGGCATTGCTGATTCGATCAATAACGATATTAATGGTCTGGATAACGGTGCATTCATCAGCGCGATCAAGGATACTTTCAGTTTTAATGCTTCTTCGTTCGGCATAGATTTCCGGATCTCCACATCGGTTCTGTATGTCGCTGTAATTGCTCTTATCTGCATCGCAGCCATGACGGTTCTTTATAACAAGACTTACAGAAGAAGATAATTTCAGCCAGAAAACTAATAGTACTCTGAAACTCCTATAATCGTACTCTGAGTTCGATTTTAGGAGTTTTTTCGCGAAAACCGACAAAATCGAACTGGCAGTACGATTATATAGGTTTTGGGGAACAATAAAGAGTCATCACTAATTTGATGTTATAATCTCTCTAATAATTCACGGAGGGATAAGATGCACTGGGCCTTAATCGTATTGATCGTATTAGCTGCAATTTTCCTGATCGGCCTCGTTATCTTTTCGTGGCGTAATGCGGCGGTGTCTGTTAAGCCGAAGCTGATCCCTAAAGAGCGCGAGATCAACGGCAACAAGAAGCGCGGGCTCTGGCTGGATTTTGATTCATACGACAAAGAAGAATATACGGTTGAAGGCAAGGACGGATATATCCTTCATGCTGTTTTCGTAAGCACGGACAAGACAAGGGGCACCGGAAAGTACGTCATCGTCTGCCACGGGCACACATCCAGCCGCTATGGCGCGGTCAAATACGTTAACTGCTACATAAAGCTCGGGTTTTCGTGCATTATCTACGATGCGAGGACCCACGGTGAGAACAAGCCCGATAAGTGCACGCTGGGATTTGTTGAATCTGAAGATTTAAAGCACGTGATCGATGATACACGTTCTCGCTACAGAGACCTTAAAGTTCTTGGTCTTCAGGGCGAGTCGATGGGGAGTTCTACCTCTATCCATGTTCTGCGTTTTGACCCGAAGATCGATTTCATCGTGTCGGACTGCTGCTTTTTGGGCACTTATAATGTTGTTTACGACGGTTACAAGAACATCCATATGCAGTGTCTCGTGCCTTTCGTGAGGATTGCAGGGAAGCTCCTCTATAAGGTCGATATCAAAGAGACTAATGCTCTTAAATACCTGAAGGACAACCACGTGCCGATCCTTTTTATCCACGGCGCGGGCGATACGCTAGTTAAGCCGTATCACGCTCAGACCCTTTACGATGAAGCGAAAAAGGGCACAGCTTATACTGAACTCATCTATGTTGAGGGTGCGGGCCACGCAATGAGCAGGCAGATCGCCGGATTCGATGCTTATACGGGTTATATTGAGTCTTTCCTGAAGAAGGCAGGGGTTCTTTGATATAATGACTGTGACCGGCCCGAAGCCGTAATGGGGAACAGGAGTTATGAATAAGAAGTTTTCGTTAGTGGCATCAAGTATTCTAATTGCAGCTTTTTTGACCGGCTGTGTTGATGAGCCTGCCAATACTACTGTGACGGAGAAAATAACTGTTCCTGAAAGTGCAGTTGTTTCAGAGAGTACTATTGTGACCGGAAGCGTTCAGGAACCTGAGTACGAAGCGGTAGACGAACCCGGTCAGGAATACGGAAACAGAGTATCCGAAGCGTCGATCTATGGTTCAGGCGGATTTACGCTTAAGACTGACGGAGAAGCTTTTACCAACGATGAACTTTTAGAGCTTGCTAAGAAGCGCTATTCGGCTTTTGTCGGTCAGCTTACTGAATTTGTTGAGATCGACCGTGTCAGCGGTGACATCGTTTATATCCGTTTCTATGAGAATTACTATCAGGACGGGATGATGCGCACATATACCGAAGATTTGTACAAGGTCGACAGGAAGACCGGCGTCGGCACCGACATACACGGCCGGACAATTGATCTGACGGCGTTTATCTGATCGTTTAGCATCTTGATGCCCCGCCTTTTAACCCCGTTTTTGCCTAATTACTGAACCATTTGTGCCGTATTATCAGGTTGTTCCGTGTTGGCCTTATAGATAGAATTTTCGTATCATCCGGATATGTACTCGGCCGGATATTGGGGAAATAAATAATAGGATGGTATTGATATGAAAAAATCTATAATTGCAATATTGTGCGCGGGTATGATTTTGTCCGCGACAGGCTGTGCAGGCGGGAATAAAACGGCGGTTTCAAAAGCTGATTCAGAATCTGTTGCTAGTGAAAATGCTGTGATCGATGTACCTGTTGAAGATACATCTGCGAAAACTGAAGGAGAGGGCTACACGGACGAACAGCTGGTTACTTGGGCCGCTACTTACTATGAATTCTGTACAGGCGAGAAGTGTCCGAACGTTGCAATAGATCATGTTGAAGGTGATACAGTCTACATCTGTATATACGAAGATGTTCAAGGCAACGAAGCAGAGGGCGATCCCGGCCACAGAACTGTTATTGAGTGGTATATAGTAGACCGTAATACCGCTGTCGGAAGGAACTTTGAAGGCGAAGCGGTGGATCTCGAGGTATTCTTAAGACGAACGGGAAATTCAGGAGACGTATAAAATGGCAAAGGCTGCTCTAGGGCAGCCTTTAGCTTGATTGGGCGGTAATTTGAGCGGCTATAGCCGTCCGTTTAGCCGTCGCTTTTGCTGTTTTAGCTTATTTGGGCGGTAATTTGAACGGCTATAGCCGTCCGTTTAGCCGTCGCTTTTGCTGTTTTAGCTTATTTAGGCGGTAATTTGAGCGGCTATAGCCGTCCGTTTAGCCGTCACTTTTACTGTTTTAGCTTATTTGGACGGTATTTTGAACGGCTATAGCCGTCCGTTTAGCCGACTTTGCACTAGAGAATCAGACCTTTTTCATTGCGTCCTCGAAGTCGGTTGCTTTGCCGGACTGAAGGAAGAGCTTGGCTCTTGCCATCGATGAACTCTTGCGTTTGTCTTCTGGGATCAGTACAAAATTAGGATTGGCTGCTAACTGAAACTCTAACTGACTTTTCTTTGATACAAGTTCTTTGCTCTGTTCTAGTAGGTTGACGCGTTTTTCTTCTGCCATATCTTTGGCGATCTCATATGCTCCGTTGTCTTCCTTGGCTTTCTTCTTTGATATCACGATACCTAGGATCAGTAACCCTATGGGGATAGCCCATGCGAGTATGGTTACGAGAGTTAAGAGCTCAGGCTTCTTGGTCATGATGATCAAAGCAAGAAACTGAGCCAAACACAGGAGCGTACCCGAAAAGAGGATCCATGGCCAAAAGTATCTGAACATAGAACGGCGTCTTACATTGATGGTTATTGGCTTTTTGCTTTCGGCAATGTTGTCTTTTATCTGGCGGTCATAAGATTCTACCTGTGCAAGATCTTTTTGGAACTTCTCTGCCAGAGCGATGCTTTCTTCTAATGTCATTTTCAAATCCCTCCCCGAAAATATAGTAATTTCATCGTATCACATTTCTTTGATTCATGTCCGATATTTGATATAATCAATATTGGTTAAGGGTAGAAATGCGCGTTATGGCGCTTGTTTGGTCGGATATGGACCGGAGGTTTTTATGAGCAGTCGTATTAAGTTATTCGCGGCGGTTTTGGTTATTTCGTTGCTTTTTATGCTTACGGGATGTGATGGCGGAGCTAAGAAGCTTATTGTCGGTACATGGGTGCCTGCGCCCGGAAACTCAACAGAGTTTATGGGATCTGTCAGTAAATCAACATGGACATTTAACAGTGACGGAACTTATAAGGAAGTTCAGGAGATGGTATTTAGCGGAAGTGTTTATACGGATGTAAACACAGGCAAGTACGAGCTCAATACAAAAGATAATGAGTTGATTTTAACGCCCGATGACGGCTGGCACGATGACACTTTCGGTGATCAGCAGTATTTCTACAAATATACTGTGACCAGTGATTATCTGACGATTACGACAGGCCTTGGTACTGAAAGATATAACAGAAAGTAATTGAAACTGAAAGATATAACAGAAAGACGTAATTGGTTCTTAAAGATATTACTGACATAAGTAATTAATTTTCGACTGACACAGGAGTTTTTGGGGAGGGGAATAGAAGTGGCAAAACTCAAGTGTTATTCATGTCCTGAATGCGGAAGCTTTCTGGAAGTAGACAGAGTTGCTGATACCTTTGACTGCCCGTTTTGCGGCAATCACTTTGACGTAGTCGATTTCCACGGCGCTGACCTTTTCGAGCAGGCAGAAGTTTCTTTAAAGAGGTGCGATTATGCTGCTGCCAGGCAGAAGTATGAATATCTCTTAAGTAAAAAGCCTGAGGAACTGGAGTTCCTTTATGGTTATGCGTGCGCCGTTGGCGAAGTCCAGTCTCTTGATAAGTTTGAAGATCCCCAAAGATTCAGCGTAAAGCTCCAGTCTATATTTAATAACGATCCCAGGTATCAGACAGGTCCTGCTGCGCCTTATTTTGCAAAGCTTGCCGAGATGTTTGAGATATCAAGGAAGCATACGGAACTCAGTGCAAAATGTAATGCCAAATT
This sequence comes from Ruminococcaceae bacterium R-25, assembly GCA_003149065.1. Lineage (NCBI taxonomy): Bacteria > Bacillati > Bacillota > Clostridia > Eubacteriales > Oscillospiraceae > Ruminococcaceae bacterium R-25. The sequence goes on along the minus strand of QGFZ01000001.1, from coordinate 849,783 downwards.
AAAGGCTGCTGAAGATGGCCTCAGAAGTGCAGAATATAAAAGCGGTATCGGGTGCGGGGCAACACTTTATGCTGTAGTCCATTTCTTCGTCGGATTTATAGTTCTTGCTGGTAAGGGCGAGAAATCAGGAGCGTTGGATTTTTTCTTGTGTCTTCTTTTGCCGGTAATCGTCCTGATCGCCGGGTTTGCTTACGGCGGTATTAAGGAATCTAAGATGGAGCCTGAGGTCGAGGCGAAGAAAAAGCCTTACTACGAGATGAAGACTGTAGCTAATGAGATGAAAAAAGAGGTCGAAGCCTTAGAAGAATCTTATCAGAGAGCTTATAAAGAACTTCCCAGACTTAAGGCTGAATCCGGAGTTCAGAGTGTTAAAGAAGCCAAGGCTGAAATTGCCAAACCCGCCGGCAGGCAATTTACCACGATTCCGTCCAGGTCTCCATATTCCAGAAGAGACCCTGCAGTTGTTGCTGCCGAACTTAAAAAGACACATGTCTGCAAAAAGTGCGGTGCAGAGTTAAAGCTCGATAAAGGACAGAAGCTCTTTATCTGCGATCACTGCGGAGTTTCATACGATTATGAGCGTTTTTACGGAGATCCTTTGACTAAGGCCAAGAGCTGCCTTAAAGACGGTGATTTTAAATCTGCCGACAAGTGGTTTTCCATGATATTGGAAGACGATCAGGCTGATTTCGATGCTAACAGGGGAAGGATCCTTTGTGCTGCAAAGATGTACGGATTTATCCAGCTTAAGCTCAACGATAAGCTCGCCAATGTCGACTGGGATCTGTTGGATCAGAGGATGAATGAAGCGATAATCAATACGATGGATTTTAAGGGCGATTATTTTGCAGAGGTTAAGGACCTTTTCGATGTTGCTCACGAATACTATGATGTCTGCGCCCAGATGGAAGGCGATGGGGAGAACAGTGAACTACCGGATCTTCTTAAGAAAAAAGAAGAATTAGAGAGCACATTTAACCTTAAATACAGAAAGTTTACGGAAAACGAGCGCAGGATCAGGACAATTGAAGTCGATAAGGTTTCTTCTGACGAGCCCGAAAAAATGCTCGCTTACAGGATGCGTATTATCAACACCGGCCGCTGGAGATCCCTGAAAGCAATAAGTCCTGATGCGTCTTTTGATCTGGGTAGGCTTGGGATCGTAAAAAAGGTTATAACGGAAGCCAAAGCGGAATCCGCCACAGCTGAATTTGAACAGTATTTCAACACCTGGGAAGTATTCGTTGATGTATTGGAAAAGTACTCGAGATTTAAAAGAGAACTTATGAAAATGAAGCTAAGGGCTGATGCAATAGGCCCCAAGGCAATTAACAATACATTATCCGAAGAGTGGAACGAATTAGCCGATAAGATCAGAGAATACGAAGCTAATGAAGCAAAGCTCAGGAACGGATACAATCAGACTTATAATCTGCTTATAAGTTACGATAACCAGCTGTTCTTCGGGAAAACTGATTCGAAAGCGTAATAATTCGTGACAAATTGTTTGTTATAATTCAGATAATCAAATTTTTGTGCTTTATGGTTTTATGTTACGGGAGGTCTATATGAGAAAGGGTGTCAAGGCATTATCTGTCTTATTGCTGCTCTGTGTTTTATTCGGCTTTACGGCCTGCGGCGATAAGGACAAGTTCGTCGGCAAGTGGAAGCAGTTCAGCTATAACTCCGGCTATTCAAAGCTCAAGGATGAGTACGGCCAGCTCGAATTCGAAAAGAACGGTACGTACAAGAGAGTCAGCAGCACCGATCATGTCGGTTTTTCCAGCAGCATCTCTGCTGAATCCGGAAGATACGAGGTAGACGATAAGGAAGGTCATCTTCTCCTTTATCCTGACGACGGTTCATATGGAAAGACAGTCTATACGTTCACTTATTCCGTTTCATCAGACGAACTGACGATAAGGTCTTTGGACGGCAGCGATATCGTTAAGTTTAAGAGATAATATTATTTTTTATAGTTTTCTAAGACTGCACCGCGCCTAAGTGGTGCAGTTTTTGTTTGGGCGGAAAGCGGGAAAAATGACACATTTACTTCCTTGCATTTATCTCCCATTAAATATAGAATTCATTACAGCAAAACTTTAAACGGTCCGGCGAGGCCGTAAGTGGCTGTAAACAACATATACTTGCTTTTACGGATTCCTTTCTAGCCGGACGGGTGGTGCATAACCACATATAACAGGCGGAAGGAGTTTTTTTATGGTCTTAATTCCCGGTCATGAACTGATGGATGAAGCGGCTATGTCCCGTGCCCTCATAAGGATCTCGCATGAGATCGTTGAGCGTAACGACGGACTTAAGGATGTCGCGATCATCGGAATCCAGAAAAGAGGCGTGCCTCTTGCAACCCGTATCAGAAAGCTGTTAGAAGAGATCGAAGGCGTTAAGGTGCCGATGGGTATCCTTGATATCACTTTCTACAGAGACGACCTCTCGATGCTCTCAGCTCACCCCGTTGTTAACGGCACGGATATTCCCTTTGATGTAAATGACAAGAAGTTAATCTTAGTTGACGATGTTCTCTTTACAGGCAGAACTACAAGAGCTGCCATAGAGAACATTTTTGATATGGGACGCCCGGCTAATATCCAGCTCGCGATCCTTATCGACAGAGGTCACAGACAGCTGCCGTTCAGAGCTGACTATGTCGGAAAGAACGTTCCTACGGCTATCACTGAGCACATCGATGTCGAAGTTAAGGAAGTCGACGGCCAGGACAGAGTAATACTGCTTAAGGAGGAGGAAGGATAATGGGACTTAAGAGTAAAGATCTCCTCGGTATGAAGCAGCTTACCGCAGAAGAGATCATGGAGATCCTTGATACAGCGAAAACAATGAAGCTCGTAATTTCGTCTGCCAACAAGAAGACTTCACACCTTCAGGGCAAGTCGGTAGTAACGCTCTTCTATGAGAATTCAACAAGAACAAGGCTCTCTTTCGAGCTTGCTTCCAAGTACATGGGATCGGCTTCGGCTAACATCTCAACTTCAGGAAGCTCTGTAAACAAGGGCGAATCGCTCCTTGATACTGCAAGAACGATCGACATGATGGGTACAGACATCATCATCATGAGACATAACCAGTCCGGCGCTCCTCACTTTATCGCGCCTTACCTCAAGGCATCCGTTGTAAATGCAGGTGACGGCATGAATGAGCACCCGACTCAGGCGCTTCTTGATATGCTAACGATGTATGAGCGTTTCGATACTTTCGAGGGCAAGAATATCGCGATCTGCGGCGATATCTATCACTCAAGAGTAGTAAGATCCAACGCGATCGGATTAAAGAAGCTCGGCGCCAACGTCTCAGTCTACGGACCTAAGACCATGATGCCCGTAGGAATCGAAAACATGGGCGTAAGGATCGCTGACTCTGTCGCTGACTGCATCAAGGATGCTGACGCTGTAATGGGACTTAGAGTACAGCTCGAGCGCCAGCAGAAGTCACTTTTCCCCTCAATCGCAGAATACGCAAAATTCTATGCAATCACACCTGAGATGCTGGCACTGGCAAAGCCTGATGCATTCTTAATGCACCCCGGCCCCTGCAACCACGGTGTTGAACTCCCGACAGCAGTCTACGACTGCGACCAGTCGGTAATAAATGAACAGGTAACAAACGGTGTAGCAGTCAGAATGGCTGTGCTATACCTGCTCATGGCAAGGAGGAACCAGCTGTGAAATTAATCTTAAAGAACGCTAAGAAATACAATGAAGACAAGACATCAAACATCTATATCGCTGACGGCAAGTTCGCAGCAGAGTTCGCTGAAGCAGATGCTGACAGAGTAATCGACCTTAAAGGCGCGTGCGTTACACCCGGCCTTGTCGATATGCACTGCCACTTAAGAGAACCGGGCGGAGAGTACAAAGAGACGATTAAGACCGGTACGGCTTCCGCAGCTAAGGGCGGCTATACATCTATCTGCCCGATGCCTAACACTAATCCTGTTGCAGATAATGCGGCTGTAATAAGCGGCATCATGAAGAAGGCCAAGGAAGCCGACAACTGCAGAGTCTATCCGATCGGTGCAGCTACAAAAGGCATCGACGGTGAGCTCATCTCAGAGATGGGCCTTATGAAGGAAGCTGGCATCGTTGCAGTTTCTGATGACGGCCACCCGATCAAGAATGCAGGCATCATGAGAAAGGTCATGGAGTATTCTTCAGACTTTGATCTTCCTGTTCTTAATCACTGCGAAGACAAGAGCCTTTCGGAAGGTGCAGTGAACGAAGGCACGGTATCCACAACGATCGGAATCAGGGGAATCCCTACGGCAGCTGAGGATATCATGATCGCAAGAGACATAATCCTTTCGGAATATCTTAATATCCCTGTACATATCTGCCACGTCTCCACAAAGGGCGGCGTCCGCATGATCAGAGATGCCAAGGCAAGGGGAGTAAAGGTCACATGCGAGACATGCCCTCATTACTTCACACTGACAGACGATATGTGCGAAACATACGATACAAACTTCAAGATGCATCCGCCACTCAGAACGAGAGATCACCTTGAGGCGATCATCGAAGGAATCAAGGACGGAACGATCGATGCGATCGCCACAGACAACGCTCCTCATCATGCTGACGAGAAAGTATGTGAGTTTTCTGTCGCTTTGAATGGTATATTAGGGTTTGAGACTGCCTTCGCTTTGGGGTACACTTATCTTGTTAAGACAGGTGAGATCTCAATGGAAAGACTCATCGACCTGATGTGCTACGGCCCGTCCAATATCTTAAAGCTTGGAAGAGGCGGCATGAACATAGGTGACGATGCAGATCTCGCAGTCTTCGACCTTGAGAACGAATTTACTTTCGACAAGGAAAAGATGCTTTCTAAGTCAAGGAATACTCCTTACGGCGGCTGGAAGCTCTACGGCGAAACATTATTGACAGTAATGGGAGGAAAAGTCACTTATGAAAAACTTTGCTGATAGTCTGGTAAGAAAGATCGCTGAGGTTAATAACCCTACGGTAATAGGCCTTGACCCAAAGCTTGATTACATTCCGGATCACATCAAGCATTATGCCGAGCAGCTTTTCCCTGAAGAGGCCACAAAGGCTACTGCAAAGGCTATCTGGCTCTTCAACAAAGAGATAATCGACCATACATACGACATCGTACCTGCAGTTAAGCTCCAGTATGCTTACTATGAGATGTACGGTGTTGACGCGATCAAGACAATGCTCCTTACAGCAAGATATGCTCAGAGAAAGGGCATGCTCGTTATCGGTGACTGCAAGCGTAACGATATCGGCTCCACAGCTACAGCTTATGCTGAGGGCATCATCGGCAAGACCTCCATTCTTTTGGGTGAGACGATGGAGATGAGCGGCTTTGATGCTGCTACAGTTAACTGCTATCTCGGTATCGACGGCGTTCAGCCCTTCATCGATGTAGCAGCAAGAGACGGCAAGGGCATCTTCTGCTTAGTAAGAACATCCAATCCTTCTGCTGGCGATTTCCAGGATCTGGAACTCGGTGACGGCAGAAAGCTCTATGAAGCAGTAGCAGACAAGGTAGCTGAATGGGGCGAGCCCATGATCGGTGAGGAAGGCTTCTCATCAGTCGGCGCAGTTATCGGTGCTACATGGCCTGAGCAGGCAGTTGATCTCAGAAAGAGAATGCCTAACACATTCATGCTTATCCCGGGCTACGGCGCTCAGGGCGCAGGAGCAGATGAGGCAGTAGCAAGCTTTACAGCATATGGAAAGGGCGGAATCGTCAATGCTTCCAGATCCATCATGACTGCATGGCAGAAGAAAGCAGATTTCTTCAAGCCCGAAGATTTCGGCAAGGCAGCAAGATTTGAAGCAGAAGACATGAAAGAAAAGCTCAACGCAGCTTTAATGAACCGTAAGTACGTATAATTTAATGGCAACCCGTAAAGAATATAAAATCAAATTAATTACAAAAGAATTTTTAAACAGCGATACTTGTTATCTCGGATTCTCATGTCCTGAGATAGCAAGTTTTGCTATTCCCGGACAGTTTGTAAATATCTCGGCAGGCACCATGTTCTTAAAGCGCCCCTTCGGTATTGCGTCTGTCGACCGCGAAAAAGGCACCTTCAACATCGGCGTTAAGGTCGTAGGCAAGGGCACAGAACAGATTGCTGATTTTACTGTTGGAACTGTTGTCGACTGCTTAGGTCCGTTAGGAAACGGCTTTGACTTCGAAGGTTACGAAAACGTTATCCTCACAGGCGGCGGAACGGGTGTGTTCCCGATAAACTTCGCTTATGAGACACTGTCATCACAGGGCAAAAACGTCACAGTTTGTGAAGGTTTCAGATGCAAAGATCAGGTTATCCTTCAAAAAGACGGATATATCCTGACAACAGATTCAGGTGACTGTGGTATCAAGGGAACTGTAATTGCAGGCCTTGATACTATCTCGATTGCAGATCCCGCGAAAACTCTCGTATGCTGTGTAGGCCCCATCCCCATGATGAAGGCCGTAGCAGGATGGGCTGAATCAAAAGGCCTTAACTGCCTCGTTTCCATGGAACAGAGAATGGCTTGCGGCGCAGGCATCTGCCTCTGCTGCACAGTCAAGGTCAAGGATGACGGTCCTGACGGATTTAAGAATGTCAGGTGCTGCAAGGAAGGCCCTGTTTTTGACAGCAAGGAGGTGGTCTGGTGAGCGCTTCTTTGAATGTTAATGTAGGCTCAGTAAACCTTAAGAGCCCTATTATCTTAGCTTCAGGCACATGTAACTTCGGCCGTGAACTCTCAGAGTATTATGACTTGTCCATCCTTGGCGGTATCTCAAGTAAGGGCCTTACCATTAAGCCGAGAAACGGCAATCCCGGTGTAAGAGTTGCCGAGTGCGCTTCAGGAATGCTTAATTCCGTAGGACTTCAGAATCCCGGCGTTCATTACTTTATCGAAAATGACTTGGACTTCATGAAGGAATCAGGTGCTGCCGTTATCGTTAACGTGGCTGGCCATTCTTTCGAAGACTATATCGCGATGGTAGAGACCTTAGATCCTCATAAGGATAAGATCGATGCTTTGGAGATCAACCTCTCATGCCCGAACGTTAAGGCAGGATGCATGACGATCGGCTCTGATCCTGAAGCAATCAAGGCTATTACGGCTAAGCTTCGTTCGCTTACTGATCTTCCTTTGTGGATCAAGCTCACGCCTAATGTTACGGATATCAAGGCTACGGCACTGGCTGCCCAGGAGGGCGGAGCAGACGCAGTTGTCCTCATCAACACGCTGATGGGCATGAGGATCAACATAAAGACAAGAAGACCTGTACTTACCAATAACACTGGCGGATATTCAGGTCCTGCAGTAAAGCCCGTTGCCATCCGCATGGTAGCTGAGGCTTCCACTGTTTTGGATATCCCGATCGTTGGCTGCGGCGGTATTGAATCTTACGAAGACGTTGTAGAGTTCATGATCGCTGGCGCGTCTGCTGTTGAGATCGGTACGGCATGCCTCGTTCATCCGGCGCTTCCTGTTAAGATCACTGAAGATCTTGATAAGTACTGTGCCGATAACGCTTTGGCATTAAAGGACCTTACCGGCACCTTGCAGCGCTGGTAAAAATATGACTTAAGATCTGCACTGCTGTATAGCGGTGCAGATTTCAAAATAAGACATAGGAGATAGAGATATGGAAAACACGATAATCGAAGCACTGTTCGCAACAAAAGCTGTAAGGGTAGCACCTGAGAACCAGCCTTTCTGGTATACATCAGGAAAGCTCGGACCTTTCTTCATCAATACACACTTCCTTTTGGAGAATGAGGCAGCTGCAGGCGAAGTCCTCAAGCGCATTGAGAAGGCTATCTCTGATTCCAAGCTCACAGCTCCCGAAGAGATCTTCGACATGATGCTCGCATACTACAACAAGGGCGGCACATTCAAGATGGTATCCGACAAGCTCGCTGAAGCAGCTAAGGGATTGGACTTCGATTACATCTCAGGCGGCGAGAGACGTGACTATTTCTTCTCCATGATGCCCGCATATCTGCTTGGCAAACCGCATCTTACTATCTACAAGGACATGACATCCGTATATTCCGAAAAGATCGACGGTCCTGCAGTTGATTCTAAGGGAGTTGACCTCAAGGGCAAGAAAGCCCTCCATATCGCTGACCTCATCACTGAGGCATCATCTTATGAGAGAGCTTGGATCCCTGTAATCAGAGGTTTGGGTTCTGAGATCACAGATACAGTTGCAGTAGTTGACAGATGCCAGAACGGCAGGGAAGTACTTAAGAACCTTGGTGTAGAGCTTCATGCGCTTACAGGAATCGACAAGAACCTTTTTGATGAAGCTGAATCTAATGGTATTATTAATGAAACACAGAAGGCCATGATCCTCCACTTCCTGGAGAACCCTTCTGAATATATGACAGCTTTCTTAAAGGCTAATCCGGACTTCATCGCCCAGGAGATCGCTAAGGGCGGTAAGAACAAGGAACGTGCCGAGCTCGCCATAGAGAAAGGATATGCAAACGTATGAAAGACCCGTATTCAGGCCTCTATGAAGTAACAGAGATCCATAACTTAAGAGACGTTATCAAGAAAAGACTTCATGAATTCCCGCAGAACCCTGTTTTCCTCGTAAAAGAGAAGAAGGGCGGCGAGTATATCCCGATCTCCACAGAAAAATACGATCACGACATCGATTCACTCGGCACATATTTCATGAGCACCGTTAAGAAGGGTGCCAGAATTGCGATCTTCGCCGAGACAAGATATGAGTGGTACACAACATATCTCGCAACAACCAACGGCACAGGCTGCATCGTTCCTCTGGACAAAGAGCTTCCTGTAGACGACGTTCTCAACATGCTTACAAGAGCTGAAGTTGAGATCCTTGTATTCTCCAAGTCAAAGCTCGACATCGTTAAGCAGGTTTACGGCAAGGTCGATACGATCAAGTACTGGATCTGCACCGAAAAGCTTGATGACGACAGATTCCTTTACTATCAGGACTGCCTGAAGGCCGGTGAAGAGAAGCTCGCAGCAGGCGATAAGACTTTCACTGAAGCTACCATCGATCCTGAAGAAATGACTATTTTGCTCTTCACATCAGGCACAACAGCTAAATCTAAGGCAGTTATGCTCTGCCAGAAGAATATCTGCAAGAACCTTATGTCCATGTTCTCAATGCTCTACATTGACCGCAATGACGTATGGCTCTCGGTTCTTCCTCTGCATCACACATATGAATGCACCTGCGGCTTCTTGGGCCAGGTCTATAGAGGCACGACCGTAGGTATCTGCGAAGGCCTCCGCTACATCGCTCAGAACCTCCAGGAAGTAAGACCTACATGTATCCTCATGGTTCCTGTAATGCTCGAACTGTTCTATAAGAAGATCCAGAAGGGCCTTAAGGAAGATCCCAAGAAGGCGAAAAAGCTCGCCACAGGTATGAAGCTCGCTAACGCTCTGCATCTGCCCGTTTCTATGAGAAGAAAGCTCTTTAAGCCGATCCATGATATCTTCGGCGGCAGAATGAGACTCATCATCCTGGGCGGTGCTCCGGTAAATCCTGAGATACTCACATTCTTCCAGACAATGGGCTTCAAGTGCGTTCAGGGCTATGGCCTCACAGAGTGCGCACCTATCCTGGCTCTCAACCGTGACAAGTTCTTCAAGAACCACGCTGCAGGTCTGCCTTTGCCGGGTTGCGACGTTAAGATCCTTGATCCTGACGAAAACGGCATCGGCGAGTTCATCTCCAAGGGCGATAACAACTTCATGGGTTACTACAACGATCCTGAGAATACAGCAATCGCACTCGATAAGGACGGCTACTATCACACAGGTGACTTGGGATATATCGATGAAGACGGTTTCTGCATCATCACAGGCCGTAAGAAGAACGTTATTATCGCAAAGAACGGCAAGAACGTATTCCCTGAAGAGATCGAGTATCTGTTGTCTCTGTCTCCTTACGTCGCTGAGTCTGTCGTATCCGGCGTCAACGATGAGGTTAAGGACGATATCGTTGTAACAGCTACGATCTATCCTGATCTTGAAGAAATCAAGGGCAAGCTCGGAATCGAGACAGATCCTACTGAAGATCAGATCATGGGCATCTTGAAGGAAGTCGTTACGGCAACCAACGAGAAGCTCGAGAGCTACAAGAAGATCAAGAACACAGTCCTTAGAATGACAGAGTTCGAAAAGAATACTTCTAAGAAGATCAAGAGATATTAATAAACACCGCATTCAAGGCCGTCGCAAGACGGCCTTATTGTTGAGGTGGTATCGATTGTTAGTTGGTAGCTTTTGTTCAGTTTATAGCATGCTGTCCGAGCCGACTAAACTTTTGAAATCTGACTTATATCTTGCTGTCCGGGCCGACAAAACCTTTGAAATCCGACAAGCAAAACCGACAAGATTCCGCTGAAAAACCTACAAAGACAGCTCGTTTCCGACAAAAAACTGCAAGGAACCGACAAAAGCCCGCAAAAAAGCTCTGAAAAAACCTACACGCAACTATATGTTCAGGCATCAGTAATTTCCGGGTATATTTTGATACCATTCATTTAGCCGTTTAATGCGATATAATATTTTTTATTTAATTAGAATAGAGGGATTAATATGTTTAACGACAGTGATTGCCTTAGGATATTGGAAGAGGCAATGTCAACTACGGCGGATTTCGCCGAAGTGTTTCAGGAAGTAACTGAGTCCAAATCGGTCAGCCTTCTTAACGGACAGGTAATAAGAGCTGCAACAGGCTTTGATTCCGGTACCGGTATAAGGCTCTTATCAGGAACCAATTCGGTTTATGTATATTCCAGTGATAATGACCTGGAAGTGCTTTTAAAGCTTGCCAAGGAAGCTGCTGCAGCGATAAAGGGCAATGACAAGGGTCAGATAGAGGCATTGAAAGACCTTTGTAAGACTTCCATGACCCGTATCGAGATCGATCCCATGTCAGTACCCAAGAAAGACATGGTCGATTTCCTCAGAAAGTCTTCTGATTATGCGCTTAATTACGATCCGCTCATTACTCAGGTTGCAGGATCGATCGCTTCATCCGTAAGGACAGCCAAGATAATCAACACAAGAGGCGTTAATACTGAAGATACGACAAACCGTATCAGGCTCTCGGTTGAGACTATTGCCACTAAGGACAACGAGAAGCAAAGTGGAAGAGTTGCTCCCGGTACCATGAAGGGCTATGAGTTCATTAACGAATACCCCATTATCGATAAGACAAAGGAATGCTGTGATACGGCTATCCGTATGGTTAATGCAGGATATGCGCCTTCAGCAAAGATGCCGGTAATCTTAAGTAACGGCTTTGGCGGCGTAATCTTCCATGAAGCTTGCGGTCATGCCTTGGAAGCCACGGCTGTTGGAATAAAGATGTCTTATTTTACAGATATGCTCGGCCAGCAGATCGCATCTCCTATCGTTAGTGCCAGAGATAATGCAAGGATAGAAGGCGAGTGGGGTTCATACGGAACAGACGATGAAGGCAATACTTCATCTGACCTACTGCTTATTGAGAACGGCATCCTCAAGAACTACCTGATAGATGAGCTCGGCGCAAGAAGAATGAACGCTAAGCCCACAGGATGCTCCAGACGTCAGAACTATTCATACGCTCCGACATCACGAATGAGCAATACCTATATCTGCAACGGCGAATCTGATGTTAAGGACATAATCGCCAATACTGAGTACGGCCTTTACGCTACACAGATGGGCGGCGGTTCTGTTGATACTTCTACGGGTGACTTCAACTTCGCAGTAAATGAAGCATATATGGTAAGAGACGGTAAGATCGCAGAACCCGTAAGAGGAGCAACGCTCATCGGCAAGGGCCAGGAGATCTTAAAGAACATAGATATGGTCGGTAACGACTTACAGCTCGCAGCAGGTATGTGCGGATCAGTATCAGGCGGAGTTCCTGTTACGGTTGGCCAGCCTACCATAAGAGTTTCATCTATACTTGTCGGCGGAAGAGAGGCATAAACCATGGATATAAAGACAGCAGAAAAGTTTATGGAAAAGCTCGTTAAGGCCGGCACGGAATACGGCTTTGAAGAATGCGAGGCGTCTTTTGCCTCTGAATCTTCCATGAGCATCGACATCCTTAAAGGGGAAGTTGCAAGCTATGAGAACAGTGCCACGAGCACGCTCTCGTTCAGGGGCCTTAAGAACGGCCAGATGGGATATTGCTCGACCAATATCCTCGATGAGAATTCAATCGATTTCCTCTTAAAGTCAGCAATGGAGAACTGCGAAGTCTTAAATGACGAAGATCCGCAGTTTATCTACTGCGATGAAGATAACAAGGACCTTTACTATTCGCAGATCACTGATGCTTATGCAAAGAACACATATAAGGCATTTGAAGAGCTCGGATTAAAGCTTGAGAAGGCAATACTCGCGTTAGACAAGAGGATCGATGCAGTTGATTATTTATCTATTGCTTGCAGCACGGGTCCGTATCTCATAATCAACTCTAAGGGCTTACATTCCTATAGGGATACTGACGGTATCTCTTTAGTAGGCACGGCAAGAGCTATAGATGAAGACGGCAGCGTTAAGAGCGGCGGACATTACTGGATCGGCAAGGACATCGATGATTTCGACCAGGAGAAGTTCTTACAGAAGTTCAAAGAGAACCTGATAGGCAAGATGGGCGCAAAGTCAGTTAAGCCCGGCACATATAAGACTGTCCTTAAGGCAGAAGCATTCCATCAGTTCTTTACTGTATTCTTCGGTAATTTCTTTGCTACTCCCATGCAGAGAGGCTTATCGCTCTTAGCTGACAAGGAAGGTACCAAGATCGCATCTGACGTATTTACGGTAAGAGAAGTGCCTATGTACGATAAGGCGCTTACAAAGATCCCTTTTGATGACGAAGGCGTACTTACCACAGAAAAGGCCATAATCGACCACGGAACCTTTGCAACAGCCCTCTACGACTTAAAGTCAGCAAATAAGGCGGGAAAGAAGTCTACAGGTAACGGTTTCAGGAGCGGATCTGCAGTATCTGAGATGCCTACAAACCTTATAGTTGAAGCAGGAGATAAGAGCTTTGATGAGCTTTTAGAAGAAGTTGGTGAAGGAATAATCTTAACCGATCTGTCAGGACTTCATGCCGGAGTTAATGCTATTTCTGGCGATTTCTCGCTGCTTTGCGAAGGATATCTCATCGAAAACGGCAAGAAGGGAAGACCTGTCGAGCAAATTACTGTTGCAGGAAACTTCTATGATGTAATAAAATCTATCAAGTCTGTGGGAAATGATATAATCAACCTGCCTTCAGGTGAGGGTGAGTTCTTTACTCCCTCAGTTTATGTTGGTGAACTCGCTATCTCAGGCGACGACGAAGAGAATTAAAAAGTGTAATCAATAGGAAAGAAGGACATAAAAATGAGCACAGTTGACACAATTGCACTTCATGGCGGCTACAATCCGGGCAATGGCGAACCGAGACAGGTTCCGATCTATCAGAGCACAACATGGAAGTATGCCACATCTGAAGACATGGGTAAGCTTTTTGACTTGGAGGCTTCCGGATACTTTTATACAAGACTTCAGAACCCTACAAATGATTTCGTAGCATCCAAGCTCTGCGCTATGGAAGGCGGCTATGCAGGAATGCTCACATGCTCCGGCCAGGCAGCTAATTTCTTTGCAGTATTCAACATCTGCGAAGCAGGCGACCACTTCATCGCTTCAGCTAATATCTACGGCGGAACATATAACCTCTTCGGTGTTACATTCAAGAAGATGGGCATCGAGTGCACATTCGTTGACCAGACACTTCCTCTCGAAGAACTCCAGAAGTACATCCGTCCCAACACAAAGTGCGTATTCGGTGAGACTATCACAAATCCTACAGTTGATATCCTTGATATCGAGAAGTTTGCGAAGCTTGCTCACAACAACGGCATCCCGCTCATCATGGACAACACATTCGCTACTCCTGTTAACTGCAGACCTATCGAGTTCGGCTGCGATATCGTAACTCACTCAACAACAAAGTACATTGACGGTCACGGATCTTCTGTCGGCGGCGCAATCATCGACTCCGGCAACTTCGACTGGATGGCTCACGCTGATAAGTTCCCCGGCCTTTGCACACCTGATGAGTCTTATCACGGACTTACATATGCTACAAAGTTCGGCAAGGGCGCTTACATCACAAAGGCAACAGCCCAGCTCATGAGAGACTTTGGTTCCATCCAGTCTCCTCAGAATGCTTACTACATCCAGATCGGTCTTGAGTCACTTCCTGTACGTATGGCTCGTCACTGCGCTAACGCTCAGAAGGTTGCTGAGTTCCTGGCACAGGATGACAGAATCGCATGGGTTAAGTATCCCGGTCTTGAGTCTGACTCACAGCACGAGCTCGCTAAGAAGTACTGCCCGAAGGGAACTTGCGGTGTTATGTGCTTCGGCGTAAAGGGCGGAAGAGAAGCATCCATCAAGTTCATGGACAGCCTTGAATTCGCTACGATCGCTACACACGTTGCTGACTGCAAGACACTTCTTTTGCACCCTGCATCACATACACACAGACAGCTCACAGACGAGCAGCTTGCTGAAGCAGGCATCCCCGGTGACCTCATCAGATTCTCCGTAGGTATGGAAGATCCTGATGACATCATCGCAGACCTCAAGCAGGCATTGGATAAGATTGGGTAAGAGTTAATTATTTAATCTGTTTACTAAAAGGCCGTTCACTGTAGTAAAGTGAGCGGCTTTATTAATTTAATCTAATACAAGCGCTCTTGTTGAAAGTGTAACGGTGTGCCGTTATAATTCTTATAAGGATGGTGAGATCTATGACTATTCAAGAAGCACTCAGAAGAAAGAATATGACAATATACCGATTGGCTAAGAACAGTGGGGTTCCATATGCAACCGTTAATGACATCGTTAACGGTAAGACTCAGTTAGAGAAAAGCAGTGCGGAAACTTTATACCGATTAGCTTATACGCTGGAAGTGTCCATGGAAGAACTTTTAACACCATATTTAGTCAAGAGAACCGACTTTGAGAATTATAAGAGTTCAATCTGTCATAGAGTTAAGGAACAAGGCGATATAGATTTTATTATTAATACACTTGAGAGTCAGGAGATACGTGTCTATTTTGACAAAAAATGGTATCCGGAAAGCCTTTATCTGCTTGCAATGGTTGATTATATAAGTAGGGAAAACGATATCCCTATATGTGATGATTATGATGATCTTCGTATTTGTAAACTTGATGAGCCTGTTTATCCGGCAAGTCTTCGTGCAATGGCAATAGCATCAAATAATGATTCAGTGTTAAAGGATGCTTTTGTTAATGCGATTCCGGAATTCAAAAGATTCAATATCATTGAGAATGAGGTAAGAAATGTCATCTGAACAGATAGCTCGCTTTGAGAACGATAACGATTTACCTATTGAAGTTCGCATTCCAAGATACAATGCTGCTACTGAAGCAGCTATTAAAGAGGCAAATGATATTTCTTCCGGAAAGAAAGTGGTTAAGACTTATTCATCAGCTGAAAAGATGTTCGAGGATCTTAATCAATGAATTATTTAATGAATAGCAAGGCTATATTGTTATAATCAATTAAATTACTTTTACCGGAGGCGGATCTATGCAGGAGATGAACCCTAATTACAAGAACTATAAGTTCCTGGCAGGTATATGGAAGAACAATGACGGTTCATTTACGGCAGATCTTACGGTTCCTGAGAATATTACCGTGACTTATAACGGTGCAAGTCTTACGCGCAGCTTTATTCTGACACAGACCAGTACGATGACACTCTCCGGAACCGGTGGGTTCATGGGAATGGCAATGATGATGGCAAGCAGCAGCGGTATGGTCAGTAAACGTTATGATGACGAAGACATGCAGCTGGGTCTGGAAGGTTCCATATTAAAAGACGGCGATAAGGAGCTCTACAGGATCAACGAATGCTGGCACACCTACAACGATTATCTCTGCTTTAAGCTGACAGATCTCGCAACCAATAATGTCATTGATATCAGGCTTATCCGTGCAGGTAAAGAACAGGTTGCCACAGCTCCTGCCGGTAAATACCAGTGTGCTTGCGGAACTTATTTCGACAGCAAATTCTGTCCGAACTGCGGTGCTCAGAGGAAGGAAGAAGCAACTTTCCAGTGTGAGTGCGGATATAACGGCCCGATGAGCAGATTCTGTCCTAACTGCGGTAAGCTGGTAACTGCGCAAACATCGTCAGCCGCAGATCAGGAGATTGAGAAGAGGCAGATTCTCCAGCACGGATGGACAGAGAGTGACGGACCAGGCTTATACAAGCTTATCTTTAAAGACAACTGCCTTAAGATCTATGTAATTCATTACAGTAACGGAATACCTATGGATCTCTATAAAAGTACGGAATACAGCTTTGACCCTGATTCGAATGGGATCAATATGGTCGTCAACGGATTTAAGAATACGGATCACGATATCGAAGAATTCGCTGTATATCCCAAAGAATGGAAGCTTGAGGATGAAAATAATAAAACACACTTTGCAATCGTTAAGATCTGGTACGGATTTGGCACGCTCCATATGGATCTTGCTAACTGGGGAAACCCGAATTGTTTTACAGTAGACCTTAAGATGGATGACAGCGTGAAAATTGCTGATCCTGAGGCTGAACCCAAGGCAGGGTGGACATGTGATAATTGCGGAGCTACGAATCAGACAGAGGATAAGTGCTCTGAGTGTGGTGCCGATATTATCAAGGAGCAGCTCTTCGGAATATCCGAATATGCGACTTGCATGCCGCCTAGACAGGAATCTTTATTCGTATACAGGATTGATGACAAGAAACTCTTAGTTGTAAGAAACAAGCAGCGCTTTTTCATTACGGCTGATGTTATTGAGCCTGCTATGGAGATCATCAGAAAATATGAGATCGACAAGTGGGAGCAGTACAAGGACAAGATGACAGGCCTTATGGGCGGCTGTCAGTATGTAAGTTACTTTGACGGCGAGAAAATGGTCGGAACCTCAACAAACAATATGCCAGGCGTTGGTGGAGCCTATAATGAACTGATGATGCTGTTCACGGCGCAGTCCAAAAGGGTGGAGTAATTTTCTATTGCCTTCCGCGCTACCGCTTGGAGCGCCAGCCAAAGTAACGAGGGGGCGTTACCCCTCGTCACTTGGCCGGCAAATGTTTTAGTGGAATTATGCTTAAAAATCAAAAGACTTTGTAATCTGTGTTATTTAATAGGGAATTATAATTATTTTTGTTGTTGTAAATTAACAATAGAAATTGAACAAATTAGTGTTATAGTTAATAAGTTAGATTATAAATATTTATTATGCATAAGAAATATGAGGTAACTATCTGATGGCAAACAATCTGCAAAACAAGCAGGACGTTCAGGAGATCGATCTGCTTAAACTGCTCAAGGTATTGTGGAGCAGGGTATGGTTGATCGTTGCGGCAGCTTTTTTGGGCGGCGTTGCGTTCTTCGTATACACTTTCTTCTTTATTACTCCCCAGTACCAGTCTTCGGCGCTTTTGTACGTTAATAACAATTCGCTCGATATCGGCTCAACAAAGCTTAATATCACGAGCGGTGATATCAGCGCATCAAGCTCTCTTATCAACACATACTGTGTAATCTTAAAGAGCCGCACCACATTGGAGCAGGCAAGATTTGAAGGCGAGCTCCCTTATACTTATGAGCAGTTAAGATCAAAGGTAAACGGCAGTGCTGAAGGAAGCACACCTATCTTTAAGATCACTGTAACTGATCCGGATCCGGAGATGGCAGCTAATATATGTAATACAGTTGTTGAGATCATGGTGGATCCTTCATCAGGTATCTCAGGAATCGTTGAAGGTTCATCAGTTAGCGTTATCGACTATGCAGTTGTTGCAAGATCCGCATCATCACCGAGCTATATGAAAAATACGGCAATCGGTATGCTGATCGGATTCGTTTTGGCTTGCGGCATCATCATCCTCATCTCTCTTATGGACAGCACGATCAGGGAAGAAGAGTTCCTCCTTGAAAAATATAAGGATATCCCTGTACTTGCCACAGTACCTGACCTCGTTGAAGATGCAGGCAACGGTTACTATGGTTATGGCGCATCTTACGAAAGAGCCGGCGATAAAGCGAGAAGTGCTGCTAATGTTAAGATCGATTCCAAGAATAAGGGAAGTGAGGTGTGATCATGGCTAAGAAAAAGAAGACTGCACCCAGAAGTTTTGAAAACAGCATGAGCATCCTGGGCTCAAAGCTCAACTTCGAAGGCCGTGAGGCTTATAACCTCTTAAGAACAAACCTGATGTTCGCTACAAAGCGAAGCGACAGAAATGCCAGAGTTATCGGTATTACATCTTCCGTACACGGTGAAGGTAAGTCACTTACGGTAATCAACCTCGCATACTCTATCGCAGAGTCCGGACGTAAGGTAATCCTTGTTGAGTGTGACTTGAGACTTCCTACATTAAGAAAGAAGCTTAATCTTCCTAAGACAACAGGTGTTTCTAACTTGCTTGCCGGTATCAACAGCGATAAGGCTACACTTCACAGAGATGTACTTATCAAGGGTTTTGACTTTGTTCAGGCCGGTGATATCCCGCCGAATCCTTCAGAGCTTTTGGGCTCCAAGGCATTCAGCTCACTTATTGATAACTTAGCTGACAGCTACGACGTTATCCTTTTGGACCTCCCGCCGGTCGGCAAGGTATCCGATGCTCTCGTAGTATCCAGAGTTACTGACGGTCTTGTTATCGTTGTAAGAAACGACTATACAATCGCATCTGACCTGGAGTATACATTGAGACAGTGTGAACTCGTTGACGCTAAGGTATTGGGATTCGTATATAACGGAGCTCAGGCTAAGAGCAAGAAGTACAGATACGGCTATGGCAGCAAGTATAAGTACGGTTATGGCTACGGATATTCTGCTCCGCGCAAGAACAGAAGTGAACAGTCCTGATGTTTGATTGTCACTGTCACATTCTTCCCGGCATAGATGACGGCAGCAAGAATGTCGAAATGTCACTTAACATGCTGGATATGGAAGTAAGGCAGGGAGTAAAAGGGGTTATATTCACACCGCACTTTTATGCCGACATGATGTCTCCTGCCAGATTCCTTGACAGACGCGCCAGAGCATTAGAGAAACTCGAAGCTGAATTAAGCCAGCTGCCTCAGGCACCAAAGTATATCTTAGGTTCCGAAGTCCATTACTTCAGAGGCATGAGCAGGATCGATGACTTGGAAAGTCTCTGTATAGGAAATAGTAATTTTATTTTAATAGAGATGCCATTCAGGGACTGGCAGCCACAGTACATCGATGAGGTAGAAGAGATATCTACTGTCTTGGGTCTTAATGTAATAATCGCTCACATTGAAAGATACATGAGCCAGGACAAAAGACTTGTAAGAAGACTGATCGATAATCAGAACCTTATTATTCAGTGCAATGCCGAATACTTTATCGAGAAGACGCAGAAGAATGCTTTAAGCTTCATGAAGTTGGGAAGAATAGATCTACTCGGAACTGACAGTCATAACTTAAGTTCAAGAATGCCGAATTTAAGAGAAGCTGTCGAGATAATGGAAAAGAAAGATAAAAAGGGAGCAATAGATCACATATGGCATATGAGCCGGATGATCTTTGATGCCGCCACTTAAAGGATAGGAGAGACTTTAAGATGAACAAAAAAAGACTCATTTATACGATCATGAGCGCTGTATTGTTCATATCAGGAGGAGTATTGTTGTTTTACTTCTTCTGGGCAAACGGCTATTTTAATCCTCCCAAGCAGGCTCCCCAGCAGTCTTACGAGGAGTTCACATATCCTTCACTGCCTTCTGAGATCGAACCGTCACAGATAATCACTGAAACTATCGATCCCGATAAGGAAACCAAAGAAGGACAGATAAAGAATCCCGTTAACTTCGATGAATTGAAGAAGACAAATTCCGATATCATTGGGTGGTTTTATATGACTTCACCTTATGTAAGCCAGCCGATCTTGATGAAGAAGGGCAACGACTCATTCTACCTTTCTCATGATGCAACAGGCAATTATGCAAAGAACGGTTCATTATTTGTAGAGTATACATATAATAAAGATCCGTTTAACGATCCCTGTACAATAATCTACGGACACAGGCAGAGCGATGGTGCAATGTTTGGCAACCTTGAAACAACAGTTAATGAAATTGATATTAATGCCGATCCGCAGTATGTCGTAATCTATTTGCCAAATTCGACAAAAATTTATCACATAATCGCAACAGTTTGTCATGATAATAAGCATGTTTTAGCTTATAATAATTTCGGTAATAAGTCCGAATACGATAAGTTCTTTAATTGGGTATACAAACAGAGCGGTAAGGGAGTGCAGCTCGTAACAAACGAGAAGCCCCAATACGGCGACAAGGTCTTGATACTCTCGGCTTGTCTTAGAACCGACAGAACAAAGAGATATTTGGTAATTGCAAAAGAATTGACATAAAATATTTTTGTGGTATTATCAATAATTATTGATTGATTATTTGGTTAAAGTATGCATGAATCGAGGAGGATTAACCAATGAATAAAATGAAGAAACTTGTAGTAATGCCTATCATTGCCGTTATCGTAGCTATGTTAGGAATTTCTGTAATGGCAGCAAGCCCTTGTACGGGTGTTTGGCATGTCGTTGACAAGGATGGTACTGATGTATGTGAATACTTCATTGGTAATGAGATATCAAATCCTAATTGGGATCTTAGTACTGTTCCTGGTCTTAAGGCTGCTGTTGAAGCTAAGGGTCTTAAGGTTGAGAATTTGAAATTTAAGGCCGGCTATGATGTAAAACAAGATCCAGCTGCTACTACTTATGATTTAGAGGGACGTAATCCTCATACGGTTTATTTCCCGGTTTCTTTAGCAGAAAATGAGTATGCTATTGTAATTCACAACGGTAAAAATGGTTTTGCTTTTAATATTTGTACAGGACCTTTAAGTGAAGTTTATATTAGCGGAATTACTGACTTCTCACCTTTCGCAATTTATGTAGGTTCACCTACGACATCTCCTCAAACTGGTGATTTTGCTCCTGCATATATTGCTATGATCTCTGTTGCTCTTATTTCTTGCGGCGCAATCTTTGCAATCCGTGCTAAGAAGGCTACTAAGTAATCAAACAATTATTAATTGATGTTTTATAGGCGGCTTCATTGAAGCCGCCTTATTATTGTATAATACGTTTATGGCTAAGAATTCAAAGAAAGATACGATATTAACAATAGTAGGATTGGTTATTACTGTTTGCGCTTTTGTTGGTGCGGTATTTGCTGTAACAAAGATGATCAGCAAACCTTCAGGTAATGAGTCCGAAGTTACTACATATTCCAGACCTACAAAGCAAGCACCGCAACTTTATTTTGATGGTAAGAACTATCAGTTCCGTGAAGACATGGAAGTAATACTCGTTATGGGTATCGATAACAATGAGGAACTGGTTAATAAAGTTTCGGCTATCAGTAACTCTCAGGCTGATGTCTTATATGTATTTGCTGTTGATCATAAAAATAAAACATATCAGGCAATTCAGCTTAACCGTGAGACCATGACCGCTATTCAGACATTATTGGCGGATGGTTCTAAGGATTCGATTGCCCAAGCTCAGATCTGCTTGGCTCACAGTTATGGCAAGAATGAGACGGGAAGATGCATAAATACCGTTGATGCTGTTGAGGGATTACTTTTTAATGTCCCTGTCGATCACTACATAGCGCTTAATATGTCTGCCATTTCTGTTTTAAATGAACAGGTAGGCGGAGTATCTGTTATTGTTCCTGCCGGACTTGAAGAAGCAGATCCGGCATTTATAGAAGGTGCCAAAGTAAAGCTACAGGGCAAGCAGGCTGAAAAGTTTGTAAGATCTCGTATGAGTCTTGATGATGACTCCAATGAATTCCGTATGGAACGCCAACAGATATTCTTAAACGCTTGGAAACAACAGGCAAATGCCAAGATGGAAGCTGATTCAGGTTTTGCTCTTGGCTTAGTCTTATCACTTTCTGAGTACATGACGAGTGACATGAGCGCGAATGCTTTATCGGATCTCGCCAATAACCTTAAGGAGTATAAGGACCTTGGCACTTTAAAGACAATAGGTGAGACTATAGAGAAAAACCCCGGTGAAGATAGAGCTACGCGCGAATATTATGTTGACCAGGATGACTTAGAGCGCAAGGTATTAGTACTCTTCTATGAAGAAGCTAAGGAAGAATAACTGCAAAGTTAACAAATCTATAGCTTTCCGGTAGGAATTAATAGTCAAATAATCTATACATATTCTTTTTTTATTATTTAATATATAGTATAATTATTAATTGGCTACAGTTATGTAGTTCTGTTTTTTGTGGCCAAATGATCGTCGCCAACGCGCGCGTTATAAGGCTTCAAATATCATGTAATAATGCGAAGTATTAAGCTTCGTATAGCGTAGCTTACTTAAAATTTCATTGTGCTTTCCCGGAAAGAAGTTTTTATGGACAACGACTCTAAACCGACCGAAGAATCCAAAAAAGAAAAAAGATACCACTTAACCTTTAAGGCTTGGATTAGCAGGGCTATGGTTATTCTGTTTGCAGATGTTCTTTCAACATTCTTTGCATTCTTTGCTGCTCTTTATATAAGATACGATCTGCATTTCAAAGATATCAGTCCAATGTATCTTGAATGGATGTGTTATCTTGTGCCTTTGTGGGCTTTGTTCACAGTTGTTGTCTTCTATGGAATGAGACTCTACCACAGTATCTGGACGTATTTCTCCTTGGAAGAAGCTATAAGAGTCATACAGTCTTATCTGTTCCTGACGCCTATGTTTGTTTTCTCATCCTGGATTCTTCATATGAGAATGCCGGTTACGTTCTATATTCTTGGTACGCTAATGGCTATGGCTTTACACGGCTTCATCAGATTTGCTTATAGGATCCTTAGAAGAATTGCAAACAGACATGAAGCAAGCAGCAAGAAGGTTGATAGCAGCAATATTCAGAACATAATGATAATCGGCGGCGGTAATACAGGCAGCGTACTTATAAAGGAACTCCAGAATTATGCCAGTGCCAATCAGAAACCTGTATGTATAATCGACGATAACCCTGCAAAGATCGGAAGATCTTTGTATGGCGTTCCGATCGTAGGTGGTAAGGATGACATAATCCAAATGGCCGCTGAATATGATGTTGATACAATCATCTATGCTATTCCTTCAGCTTCAGGTACAACAAGAAAAGAATATCTTGATATAGCTAAAGAAACAGGATGTAAGCTCAGAACGATCCCTGGTATTGATCAGTTAGCAAATGGTGAAGTCTCAATATCTCAGGTAAAGGAAGTTGATCTTGTTGATCTCCTCGGAAGAGATCCCATAAAGGTTGATAACGAAGAAGTGTTTAACATGATCTCCGGCGAGACAATTCTTGTTACAGGTGGAGGCGGTTCTATCGGTTCAGAACTTTGCCGTCAGATAGCATCACATAATCCTAAGCAACTCATTATCTTCGATATCTATGAGAATAACGCATATGATATCCAGCAGGAATTAAAGCGTAAGTACAAGGATGAACTTGATCTCGTAACTCTTATCGGTTCAGTAAGAAATACTCACAGGATCGAAACGGTAATGCAGCACTATAAGCCTGATATTGTATTCCATGCTGCTGCACATAAGCATGTGCCGTTGATGGAAGACAGCCCGAACGAAGCTATCAAGAACAATGTTATGGGTACATATAAGACAGCTAAGGCTGCTGCAGATGCCGGCGTTAAGAAATTTGTCTTAATCTCAACGGATAAAGCTGTTAACCCTACAAATATCATGGGAGCTACAAAGCGTATCTGTGAGATGGTTATCCAGATGATGGAAAGACAACATCCTGATACAACTTTTGTAGCCGTAAGATTCGGTAATGTATTAGGTTCAAACGGTTCCGTAATCCCCTTGTTCAAGAAGCAGATTGCTGAAGGTGGTCCTGTTACTGTTACTGATAAGAACATTACAAGATTCTTTATGACCATCCCTGAAGCTGTATCTCTTGTCCTTCAGGCTTCTTACTATGCATGGGGCGGCGAGATATTCGTTCTTGATATGGGTGATCCTGTTAAGATCGATGACATGGCCAGAAACCTCATTAAGCTTTCCGGATTAAGACCTGATGTAGATATCAAGATCGAATACACAGGCTTAAGACCAGGTGAGAAGCTCTATGAAGAAAAGCTTATGGCTGAAGAAGGTATGAAGACAACAAAGAACAAGTTGATCTTCATTGGCAAGCCTATTGAGATGGACGACGAAGAGTTCAAGAAGAAACTGGCTAAACTCGATGATGACAGCCAGGAAGACGATGAGAATATCAGGGAATACGTTATGGATATCGTTCCGACGTATAAACCTGCTTCGTATTGAAGTTTTATATGACTGAAAATCACCTTAAGCTGTTTTACATTACAAACAAACCCGAAGTTGCTCTTATTGCTGAAAAGCATGGTGTTGATCGAATTTGGGTAGATCTTGAAGTTCTTGGCAAAGAATTAAGACAGAAGAATTTAGATACAGTTAAATCGAAGCATTCAATTTCAGATATATCTAAAATTAAACCGTTGCTTACCAAGGCAGAAATGTTGGTAAGAATAAATTCTTGGTATGAAGGTTCAATTAAAGAAATTGACGATGTAGTAAATGCTGGTGCTGATATAATAATGCTTCCTTTTTGGAAATCTCCAGATGAAGTTAATGAGTTTGTTAAGGCCGTTAATGGAAGATGTAGAACGACTTTGCTTTTAGAAACCAAAGAAGCTGTTAACTGCATTGATCTAGTATTAGATAATGGTGGTTTTGATGAGATTCACATTGGCTTAAATGATCTTCATCTTTCATACGGGATGACTTTTATGTTTGAGTTACTGGCTAACGGTACTGTTGATAAATTATGCAATAAATTTCATGCCGTTGGCATTCCTTATGGTTTTGGCGGAATAGCTAAACTTGGCGAAGGTCTTCTTCCAGCCGAAAAGGTAATTATGGAGCATTATAGAATAGGTTCCACTCGAGCAATTTTATCCCGATCATTTTGCGATGCTGAAAAAGTAAATGCTTTAGATGAAATCGATAGAATATTTGAAGTTAATATGAAAACATTAAGAGTTTTTGAAAGCTCCTTAAGCAATGTTTCAGTTGAGAATTTCAATAAGAATCGTATCGAAGTGATTAAAGACGTTGAAACTATAGTTGAGCGAATAAAGAATAAAACTTAAAAATGAGATGTTTTCTATGAAAAAACAATTAACTACTGAAATATTGAATAATCTATCAGAGCGTTATGGTAATGCTTTTTATCTTTTAGAATCAGATAGTTTTAAAAACAATTATAAAGAATTATCCCAAGCTTTCAAAAAATACTATTCCAAATTCAATATTGCTTATTCATATAAGACTAATTACACTCCCAAGTTAGTTCAAATTGTTGATCAACTAGATGGTTATGCAGAAGTTGTTTCCGAAATGGAGATGGAGATTGCACTTAAAGCTGGAGTAAACCCTTCTCATATTATATGGAATGGACCAGTTAAAAATGACGATAAGGTTAAAGACTTATTGTTGGCTGGAGGAACAGTAAATATTGATTCTGTATATGAAATTGATAATATTCGTGCCATTGCAGAAAGTAATCCTAATACTATCTTAACTGTTGGAGTTCGTTGTAATTATGATGTTGGCGACGGAGTTGTTTCACGTTTTGGTTTTGATGTTAATTCTGATGATTTTGATACTGTTCTTACTTTTATAAAGGAATCTCCTAATATCAGACTTGTTAATTTGCAGGCTCATTTTGCTAAGCGTTCTCCTGAGTTCTGGACTAAAAGAGCAGAAGGAATGATAAAGATTTATGACAGCGTTGTTGAGAAGTACGGATTAAAACCTGAGCGATTAGATATCGGCGGTGGTATCTATGGCAAGATGCCAGATAGCTTAAGAAATCAATTAGGTATTGTTCAGATATCTTATGATGATTATGCTACTCGTGCAGCGAAAGTATTTGCTGAACATTTTAAAGATGCTAGTGATGCTCCTTACCTGTTTATTGAACCAGGTTCTGCACTTGCTGGTGATTGTATGAGATTTGTTGGAAGAATTGAAACAATTAAAGAAGTTCGGGGAAAAACTATAGCTACTGTATATGGTTCTCAAAAGAATATCAGCATGTCTGGAATTAATCCCCCTATGGATATTATTGCTGGTGGTGAGATTCAGAAAGACTATAAGGACTTGGACATTGTAGGCTATACATGTATTGAAGGTGATGTTCTTCAGAAAAACTTTTGTGGAAAATTAGCCGTAGGAGATTTCATTGTTATTGAAAATTGTGGATCCTATTCGCTAGTTATGAAACCGCCTTTTATACTTCCAAATTTTCCGGTTCTCGATATTTGTGGTGATTCTGTTGAAATGATTAAAAGAGCGGAAACTTTTGAAGACCTTTTCCGTACTTTTAGTTTTAATAAATGGTGTAATAGTTAAACATGTATACATTTAATCTGTTTTTTAAAAGATTGTTTGATATTGTTTCAGCCGGATTACTTGCATTAATACTTCTACCACTTTGGATAATAGTTGCAATAGCAATTAAGATTGATTCGAAAGGACCAGTTTTCTTTAAGCAAGGCAGACGTACTATTAATGGTAAAGTCTTTAATATGCTTAAGTTTCGTTCAATGGTTGTAAACGCGGAACAAATGGGTGCAGGCCTATTTAATTATGAAAACGATCCTAGAGTAACAAAAGTTGGTAGGTTTCTTCGTAATAGCAGTATTGATGAATTGCCGCAATTGTTTAATATCGTAAAAGGTGATATGAGTGTTGTGGGTCCTAGACCATGCGTTACTTATGAATTAGGTGACTTTGATACACTTAATAAGCGATATAAGAAACGTTTTCAAGTTAAAGCTGGTCTTACCGGTCTTGCTCAAGTTAAGGGACGAAATGATATAAGTTGGGATGATAAAGTCGGATTTGATAATCAGTATGTTGATGACTTCAAAAAATATGGGGTGCTTGAAGATATTAAGATACTTTGGTTATCTGTAATTAAGGTGTTTAAGAAAGACGATATTTATGAGAATAAGGCAGATGATTCAATGTCAGATGCTGAAGCAGCTAAGTGTGAAGAAGATGAGATTATTAGAATTGCTCATATTCCAGATATAGATTAATAATACGAGGTTATTTTATGAAATACGATGTGTCAGAAAGAATTATTTGGTTTAAAGGTGAATTGGTACATGTAAATGACGCAAAAATTAATGTGCTTGCTCCATCTTCACAGTTTGGTTTAAATGTTTTTGAAGGTATTCCTTGTTATTGGAATGATGACGAAAAGCAGCTTTATGCTTTTCGTTTAGATGACCATTATGATCGACTTCTTAGGTCAGCTAGATTAATACAAATTGATTGTCCTTATAGCAAAGATGAATTGAAAAAAGCCTTTATAGATGTAATCAAATCAAACGAATATGATGAAAATCTTTCTGTGCGTCAAACACTTTTTGTGGATGGTTTTGGTTCTTGGGGATCCGACGGTCCTACTGAGATGTTTATTGCTCCTATTCCAAGAGGACGAACAAGTGCGGAATATAATAAAAAAGGATTAAAGGTTTGTGTTACTTCTTGGAGAAGAATAAGTGAGAATGCTCTTTCACCCAGAATAAAATGTGGTGCTAATTATATTAACAGCCGATATGGTCAGAGAGAAGCGCTTAGGAACGGATATGATACTTGCTTGTTTTTGAACGAGTATGGCAAGGTATCTGAAGGTCCTGGAAGTTGCTTCTTTATGATTAGAGATAATAAAGTAATTACGCCAGCATTTACTGATGCAGTCCTTGAGTCAATTACTCGTGATACAGTTATCAAAATTGCTAAAAGTTTAGGCTATGAAGTAATCGAGCGAACAATTGACAGAACCGAGTTATATACTGCTGATGAAGCATTCTTATGTGGAAGTGCAATGGAGTTGACTCCAGTTTTGAGCATAGATAAATATGAAATAGGAGAAGGATCAATAACTAAGATTCTTCATAAGACTTATGTTGATATCGCTAGCGGTGTGAACGAGAAGTTTAAAAATTGGGTAACTCCTATATATTAAAGGTGAATACAGGTGTTGAACTATAGTGTTTTAATGACAGTTTATAAAAAAGACTCACCAGAATATTTTATTCAAAGTGTGTCTAGCATGTTAAAACAAACAGTGAAAACTAATGATTTTGTTTTAATTTGTGATGGTCCAATAACCGAAGAATTAGATCGAGCAATTGTGACAGCTTTCCGAGGAAATGAAGAAATATTGAATCTTGTTAGATTGCCTCAAAATGTTGGACTTGGTCAGGCCCTTCACGATGGTTTGCCTCTTTGTAAGAATAATTGGGTGGCTCGCATGGATGATGATGACATTTCACATCCTGATCGTTGTGAGGTTGAACTTAAATATATTGAGGAACATCAAGGATTATCTATAGTCGGTTCATATGTTAATGAGTTTGAAGATAAACCTGAAAAACCGATTAGAGTAAAGGAAGTACCAGTATTAGAATCTGACATACTGAGGTTTTCAAAACGTAGAAATCCTTTTAATCATTCTACGTTAATGATAAATAGGGATGATATTATTGCCGCAGGAAACTATAGTACCATGCGTACAAATCAGGATGTTGATACTTGGGTAAGAGTTTTAAATAAAGGTTATAAAGGCGTAAATATTGCACAACCACTTGTCGACTTTCGTTTTGACAAAAGCACATATAAGCGTCGTAAAGAGTGGAAAAACATAAAGCTGATGATTGATGTTTGGAGAAATTTCTGGAAGCAGCACTATTGCTCCTTTGGTGATTATGCTTACGTTGTTTTTATGCAGTTAGCGGTATTTTTTATGCCCGGAAAGTTACTTCAATGGGCGTATGATCATTTGAGGTAAATGAGATAGTTAAGGGTAGAAGGAAATGAGTTCTTCAAATAAATCAGAATGCATTATATATGTAGGTGATTTTGACTTGCGTAATGAAAATGTCCAGTCATTTTTAGTCAGAAGTAATGCAAATATATTTAAGAGCATTGGCTATGAAGTTGCGTTTATTGGTATAAATACTAAAGTTAAATCATTTGTTGGTTTGGCTGAGCAAGATAATATATGCTTAGATTCAGATAGTTCTTATTTAGAACTTCCAAGCACATTAAATTTTTTGGGACTTTTTAAGATATATAAATTAAAAAATCTGATTATCAATTATTTGAATGAAATAAATAAAACAAAAAAAATAAAATATTTGATATCTTATCAATGCCCATCTTATTCGATTCTTTTAAATAGCATAATCAAATGGTGTAAGTTAAATTCTGTCAAATATATCGTTAACTGCGCAGACCTTCCTACTTTTGATATTCAGCCAATACCAAGAAAATATATTATGACTGCAAATTGGTCATATCTACATAAAATAAATAAAAGGGAAGCTGATGGAATAATAGCTGTTAGTAAATTCATTGCCGATTATTATCATAAAGATGGTCGAAACCATTTAATTTTGCCTCCTTTGTTTGATGAAAAAGGATTCACTCCTAGGATTGAAGAAAGAACTGATACTGTTTCTTTTGTTTATGCGGGAACACCATTTAAGACTACAGGTGGAGTAGCCAATGTTAAAGGAATGAAAGATCGGTTGGACAAAGTTATTGATTTGTTTTTAGAGCTTACAGAACAAAATGTACCATACAGTTTTAAAATTGTTGGTATTCAAAAATCGGACTATTTGACTGGTGTTCCTCGTCATGCAGATTCCCTTTCTAGATGTAAGTCTATAGAGTTTCTAGGTCGACTCAGCCATACTGAAACTTTACAAATTGTATCTAATTCGGATTATTCTATCAATTACAGAGACGAAAACCTTATGACCCAAGCCGGTTTTTCGACAAAAATCGTTGAAAGCATTTCGGTTGGAACCCCAATTGTAATGAATTCCATCAGTGATACTTTTGAATATATTAAAGAAGGTGTTTTAGGTTTTATGCTATCAGGTGACTCATCTTCTGATGTCGATCTTCTAAAGCGTCTATGTAGAACTTCTAAAGATAAGCGAAAAGATACAAAGCAATACTGTTTTGATAGTGGAGTTTTCCATTTTGATAAGTACACGCAGGTTATGAGACAGTTTCTTGAGTCTCTTTAATGATAAAAAAGCAGTAAATGTAATTTGCATAGTAATTGGTAATAGCCTAGATATGAAAAATGTGCTTATTATGACATCTGGTTTGACACATGGAGGAGTTAATAGATCTCTTCTTAACTTTTTGGAGGTAATGAGTCAACGAGAATATAATTTTGAGGTTTTTTCTTTATATACTTATGGACCGTATCTCAAATTGTTCAAGAATTATAATTTGCTTACTGTTTATGATTCGGTTTGGTTTCCTAAGTGGGTGAAACGTATAGTTTCCAAGGATACTAAATGCTCAGCATCAGTTAGGAGAATTACTGATTTTGTACTAAGAGTATTGTCACATCTATTT
This sequence comes from Ruminococcaceae bacterium R-25, assembly GCA_003149065.1. Classification (NCBI taxonomy): domain Bacteria; kingdom Bacillati; phylum Bacillota; class Clostridia; order Eubacteriales; family Oscillospiraceae; species Ruminococcaceae bacterium R-25. The sequence goes on along the minus strand of QGFZ01000001.1, from coordinate 819,185 downwards.
CACGAAAGAACAGCAAAAAGCATTGCCAAATCGTTATCAAAATTCGAAGCCGATGTTGTGATCTCATTTCAAGAGGGTTACACTACAGAAATTGTTAGTTTTGTAGAAGCAAATAAGCTGATTGCATGGGTTCATTGTGATTATTCTCGATATATAAATGGTGCAAAAAAAGATGAAAGCAATATTTATGAACGCTATTCAAATATAGTTTGTGTTTCTGAGTATACTGCTTCGGTTTTTAGAAGTATTGTACCTGCTGTTGGTAACCGAGTAGTAGCAATTCACAATATTATGGATTCTGATGGAATAAAGGCATTGAGTTTGGACAAAATGAAACTGACATACCAAAACAATATTCTAAACCTTGTTTCCGTTGGAAGATTAGATCCTGTTAAACGTTTTTCGTATATTCCAAGTATAGCTAAGAAACTTAAAGACAATGACGTCGACTTCAAATGGTACATCATAGGTGATGGAGGTGCCGAAAAGGATATTGTTGTAAATCGCATTAAGGAGAATTCAGTTGAGGATTATGTTGTTCTATTAGGTGAGCTCGATAATCCATATCCGTATATTCGAAATGCTTCTGCTTTGGTTTGCCTTTCTTCTTCTGAAGCGTGTCCAAACGTTATCAATGAAGCTAAGATTCTACACACACCAATAGTAACTACTGATTTTCCTTCTGTATCTGAATATGTATCAAATAATGATTATGGATTTGTTGCAGCAATTGAAGATATTCATTCAACGATAAACAATCTGTTATCTGATGATTCCAAATATAGAAGAATAAAAGAAGTATGTAATGCATTTGAATATGACAATACTTCAATTGTTAGCAAAATTGTGGATCTAATAGATGATTAGTTTTATCAAGCATAAGTTAAGTAAATATGGATACATTTGAGAAACAGAAGAATGCATACATTAAAGCCTTGTGCTTCTATTTGTTTTGTTTGCCGTTAAATGCACTTTCAATTGGAACATTTGGATCTTTATTAAAGCTTATTGCGTTTGTTCCAGTTGTCATAGCGTATATGAGATTTCGGATTCTTAGACGCTATAGACAATGTGTTATTTTTCAGTTGTTGTTCGTGCTTTTTGCATGTTTTTCGATTGCTTGGTCAGTGAATACAAGTTTATCAATTGATCGATCAATTTCTTATGTGCTTCTGTATTTACTAATCTTTACGGGTACTTTTTTTGAAGTTGATAGTTATGACATTAAGAAGATAAAGAATGGTTTTCTATGGTCTACCAGGACTACTGCAATAGTAATGCTGTTATTTTCAAACTTTAGTCGTGGCCGGTGGTTTTTGAGTAGTAAAATCAGTGAAGATCCCAATTATTTGTGTTGTTACTTAGTTGCAGGGATTATTATCCTTCTACAGAGAATTCAGAAATCAGAGAAGAAGAGAATTTCCTATATTGAGTTAATTTTATATCTTGTTCTAGTTGTTGCAACAGGTTCACGAGGAGGATTATTGGCTATTGCAACTGGAATATTAGCGTATTTGTTTTCCAGTAAAAAGCGGTTGCCCAAAGAATTGGCTAAGATTTTTGGTGCTATTATCCTGATTATTGCTGCTTTTGCTATCATATTGTATTTTATGCCCGAATCCTTGCGGGAAAGGTATTCATTAAATACGATTATTAATTCTCAAGGTGTCGGAAGGTACGCAATATGGGAAGAGGGTATTAGAGTATTTAAAGAGTCATCATTTATTACAAAATTCTTTGGTGCAGGCACCGGGACTGTAACTTCCATAATTCAGATTTTTGAGTATGGAAAAATGCATGGATATGTTATGCACAATATTTTCCTAGAAACCTTAATAGAAACAGGAATTATCGGTTTGCTTATATATTTATTTGCTATAGGTTCATTTATTCGTGCTTCTTATAAATTTCAAGACAAATTTTCTTTTGCAGTAATAATATCAATGGTCACTTTATCTTTTTCCACATCGCTACATACTTTTAAGCCATATTTCAACATTATGTTATTTATTATTCTTTTGCTTTATAGCAAACCAAATCATGTTGATAATGATCCTGGAATTGTTGTACCGTAGATAAGTTTTTGCTTTTGTATTTTAACTAAGGAATTGATATATTAAGAGACTTAAGATTATTAGTATCAAATGCTATTTTCAACAGCGTATTATTGTAATTCAACAAAAAGCACATTCAAACTACGCTTATTGCAATAAAACAAAGATGTTAAAGCATTAAAAATCAAAACATGAGAGGAAAAGATGCTGATTAATCCCGTTTTTATAATTTATAATATAACTTCGGGTATTATTTAGAAAAACATATGGAAAATCCAAGAATTGATAATGAATATGAAATTACCGTTTCAGTTTTATGTTTGGCATATAACCATGAGAAATATATTAGAGATGCATTGGAGGGTTTTGTTAAACAAAAGACAAGTTTTAAATATGAGGTTATAGTGCACGACGATGCATCAACTGATAATACTGCTAATATTATTCGTGAATACCAGAATGAATATCCGGATATTATTAAGCCTATCTTTCAAACAGAGAACCAATATTCAAAGCACGTCATTATTTCTTCAACATTCTTTTTGCCTGTAGCAAAAGGTAAATACCTTGCTTTTTGTGAAGGCGATGATTATTGGTGTGATGAGAACAAATTGCAAAGTCAAGTTGATTATTTAGAACATAATAAATCATTTGTAGCTTGTGTTCACAACACGGAGTATTTATACGTTGAATCTGGAAAGAAAGCAGTTCCATTTCCATTTCATAATAGAGTATTGAGTCTGGAAGATTGTGTTTTGCGTGGTACAAGATCGTATCATACTTCTTCGTTAATGGTTAGAAAAACTGTATATGAGAACCCTCCTGATTTTGTAAGAGCTGTTAAAGGTGTTGGAGATTACCCAAAATCAATTTATTATTCTTTATGTGGTCCGATTTATTACATTGGTAAAGTAATGTCTGTTTATAGGTTTGGGACGGAAGGATCCTGGACAAAAAGAATTACTAGAGACACTTCAAAATATATTAATAATCTTGAATCCGTAAAAACGATGTTAAAGATGGCCGATGATTATTCTAATCGTGAGCATCATTTATTGTTTTTAGAAGCTATTGAACAACAAGATTATTCAATAAACGTAGCTAAAAATGACTTCAAAAAAGTTCTGAATAATAAAAAGTTTTTTTCTAAAGAAAGTCGAATTACAAAGATAAAATATTATATCTATTTTTTGTTTCCGTTTGTTAGAACAATAGGCTGTAAAGTAAAGAAGATTATTTGCAAATGAATAATGAGAACGGTGTTATAAAACCAAATAAAGTTATCACTAATTTGATTTGGAGATTTCTAGAACGTTGTGGAGCACAAGGTGTAGCATTAATTGTTTCACTTGTTCTCGCCAATATTCTCGATCCTGATTTGTATGGAACAATTGCACTTGTAACTGTTTTTACCACAATAATGCAAGTTTTTGTCGATAGTGGTATGGGCAATGCTCTTATTCAGAAGAAAGATGCTGACGATATTGATTTTTCTACGGTATTCTATTTCAATATTGCGGTTTGTGTTTTGTTATATGGAATTATGTTTTTGGCAGCTCCTTTAATTGCTCAATTCTATAATATGCCTGAGCTGACACCTATTGTTCGCGTGCTTAGTCTTACTCTTGTAATTTCTGGTGTTAAAAATGTTCAGCAAGCTTATGTTAGTCGTAATCTTTTGTTTAAGAAATTCTTTTTTTCTACACTTGGTGGAACTATTGGTGCAGGTATAATTGGCATTTTAATGGCTTTAAAGGGATTTGGAGTATGGGCACTTGTAGCTCAGCATATTTTTAATGCTACTTTGGATACTGTTATTCTTTGGGTTACTGTAGACTGGCGTCCGAAGAAAGCGTTTTCTTTTAAGAGACTTAAGGGCTTATTTTCATATGGATGGAAACTTCTTGTTTCAGCACTAATTGAAACCGGATATAATAATCTTAGATCTCTAATTATTGGAAAATTATATTCTTCGGCAGATTTAGCTTTCTATAACCGTGGAAAGCAGTTTCCTGAAGTAATAGTTTCAAATATTAATAGTTCGATTGATTCGGTTCTTTTACCTACTCTGTCCAAGGCACAAGAGGATAAAAGTAAAGTCCGAGAAATGACTCGTCGGGCTATAAAGACAAGTACATATTTAATTATGCCATTAATGGTTGGCTTAGCAGTGTGTGCTGAGCCGCTCATTAAAACAATTCTTTCTGAAAAGTGGCTGCCTGCAGTTTTCTTTTTAAGAATTTTTTGCTTTACATTTGCATTTTATCCTATACATACTGCTAATCTTAATGCTATTAAAGCAATGGGACGTAGCGATTTATTTTTAAAATTGGAGATTATAAAGAAAGTTGTCGGCCTAATTGCACTTGTTATCACTATGTTTATTAGTGTTGAAGCCATGGCGTTAAGCTTATTTGCTACGAGTATTCTTAGTCAGATTATTAATAGTTGGCCTAACAGGAAGTTGCTAAATTATGGTTATCGTAATCAGTTAATGGATATGCTCCCTCAAATAGCATTATCATTAGCAATGGGTGCTGTAGTGTTATCTGTTAGTTTCTTAAAATTGAATGATATTTTAACACTTGTTATACAAGTGCCTTTAGGTGTTTGCATTTATCTTGTTGGTTCGAAAATCTTTCATATTGAAAGCTATGAATTTTCTAAGAATCTTGCATTATCATTATTTAAAACTAAAAAAAGTGTATAAGCTAATTATTTGACATAGTCTTACCTATATTGCTGTCGAGCGGAGTTGAATATATCTATATGAAACGAATACTGTTAACGAATAAATACGAAGGCATTCCTCTTGAAATTGTTAAGAGTGAAGTGCCTAATGGATTTCAAATTGTTTTCGTGGATGATCTTACTCAAGATGCGTTAGAAACAATAGTTCCACATGCCGATTATATTCTTGCTGGAGGCCGTCTAAGAATTACAAAAACGGTATTGGAAAAGGCTAGCAAACTTCATATGATTCAGCGTTCAGGAGTTGGTTTGGATTCTTTGGATCTTGATGCCATCAAAGAGATGGGAATTCCGCTTTATGTTAATCAGGGTGTTAATTCACAAAGTGTAGCTGAGCATTCATTACTTCTCATTCTCGCTAGCTTGCGTAGATTAACAGAGATTGACAGTAATACTAAACTTGGTATATGGAACAAGCAGGGCCAAGGTATTAAAACAGCAGAGTTAGCTGAAAAAACGGTTGGTATAATTGGAATGGGTAATACAGCAAAAACGCTTGTTTCTCTTTTGAGACCATTTTCAGTGAGAATACTATATTATGATGTATCAAGGCAGAACGAAAAGTATGAACATGATAACAATATGCAATATGCTAGCCTTGATGAATTGTTTAAGTGTTCTGATATTATTTCACTTAATTGTGCGTTGACTGATTCTACAAGACACATAATAAACGCAGTATCTATTAATAAAATGAAAACTGGTGTAGTGCTTGTTAATACTGCTCGTGGTGGCGTAGTTGATGCAAATGCTCTTTATGATGGGCTTGCTAGTGGGAAAATAAGTTTCGCAGGGATTGATGTCCATGAAACTGAACCAATTCCCAATGAATATGCACTTTCAAAGCTTAACAATGTGATACTTACTCCTCATATAGCTGGTGTTACATCGGATTCTTTTAGAAAGATGATGCATTCTGCTTTTAGGAATATCGATTTATTTGATAAAGGCATGCTTGAAGAAATCAAACAGTATAGGTTCATTTGATTGGGAGAAAGTGATGACAGTTGTTATTGATGAATTTGTTGATTATTTAATTAACAAGGAAGCAACAATTTCTAATGCAGTCACTCGAAAAGCAGAGGAATGTCTTGAAGACTATTTATCTGTTACAGAAGCAGGAGCTGCAAAAAATAGGAAAAAGTGGAGTAGTCTTATCAGCATTCTGCCAGAAGGAAAAGCAAAAATATTCGGTTGTAATAATACAACTGATGGACGAATGGCATCATTAATTAATGGGTTTAATGCTCATTCTCTCGAACTCGATGATGGTCAGAGATTTGCTATGATACATCTTGGAGCTTCTGTTATTTCTGCAATTATGGCTTCAAATGATGAGATTGGTTTTTCTAAAGAATGTAAGTTAAAGGGAATCATTATGGGCTATGAAGCTGCGTGCAGAATAGCAATATGTATGCAACCATCGCATAAAAAAAGGGGTTATCACACAGCTGGTACTTGTGGAACTATTGGATCTGCTGTTGGCGTTGCAGTTGCTATGGGCATGAAACGGGAACAATTAACTAGGGTTATAACTGCGGCTCTTGCAAGTTCTGCTGGCATGCTTGAAATACAAGAACAGAGTTCTGAAATGAAACCTTATAATTTGGGAAGAGCTGCAATGGATGGTTTAGTTTCTGCTTATATGGGACTTTCAGATTTTAATGTTCCAAATGATATGCTTGGTGGGGAGCGAGGCTTTTTTAAGTTATTTGCCGATAGTTATGATAAGGATAAGCTTCTTAGTGATAAGGAATACTTTGAGATAGAGCGCATATATGTTAAGCCATATGCTTCATGTAGACATAGTCATTCTGCTGTTGAAGCTGCAATAAAACTACGAGATACTATTGACGTTAATCAAATAGAAAGGGTTGTAGTAAAGACTTATTCACTAGGTGTTAAAGGGCATGATCACAAGCTGATTAATGGTGTTGCCTCTGCTAAACTTAGCACACCTTATGCTGTTGCAGCGGCGTTGTTGTATGGCAGAGCTGACTTGTCTTTGTATGAACCACTCAACAATGCATCTATTAAGCTTGCTCAAAAGATTGATGTTGTTGAAGATGAAGAATTAACGGCAGAATGCCCTGCTAAAAGAGTTGCAATTGTTACCGTTATATTGAATGATGGAACTGAAGTTTCAGAAAGAATAGATTATGCAAAGGGAGAACCTGAGAACCCAATGACAAAAGAGGAGAGAGAACAGAAAAAGCAATTGCTTGTTGAATATGCATTAAGAGCTAATAAAGAAAACGAGGTATAAATATGAACAGTATGGATAAAACTAGAGAGTTTCTTAAGTCGATTGGGCTTCCGGGTGGCGATGCTTATGATTTGCCAACATCTCAGAAAAGATTCAAAGATGGTGGACAGTATAGGTTTGAGGTGCCTGGTATACAGGGACCTAAGGTCATGAAAGCATTACTTGAGGCTATGGATAGTTATGGGCTTTATCTTCATAGAGTTACACAAACTCAAGGTATTATGCGCCTTACTGATGAAGAGATTGGAAAAATGGTTGAACTTGCTAAAAAGTGGGAAACAGATCTTATTCTTGCAATTGGACCTCGCGCCACAACAGATACTTCTGCTTCTGTTCATACAGAAGAAGGTGTAAGGATGGGGTATCGACTGCGCGGTCAGGAGCAGATAGTCAGAGCAATTGAAGATGTTAAGAGAGCAGCAAGATTAGGTTGCCGTGGCTTCCTTGTATATGATGAAGGTTGTCTTTGGGTTTTGAATGAATTACGCAAGGCAGGTGAGATTCCGGAAGATTGTCATTTCAAAGTTTCTGCTCATGCCGGTCACGGTAATCCTTGTTCTGCTAAAGTTCTTGAATTGCTTGGAGCAGATTCTATTAACCCTGTTCGTGATATTCAACTCCAAATGCTTTCTGCAATGAGACAAGGTATTGATGTACCTATTGATATTCACACCGAAAACCCCAAGTCGACAGGCGGTTTTATCAGGCATTATGAAGTGCCAGAAATGATTAGGATTGCATCGCCTATTTATCTTAAAACTGGAGGTTCTGTTGCTGCAACTCATAGCTGGGATAGCACAGAAGATGATGCTAGAAAACGTGCAAAGCAGTGTAGTTTGGTCAAACGGATGATTGACGAATACTATCCAGATGCTGTTTGGTCTCCTAAGGGGAGTTTGGTATGAATATAAGTAAGACTAAAGCTATTGTACTTGGTGGCACAGCTCCACATATTGAGTTGATCAAACAACTGAAGAATCGAGGTTATTTTGTAATACTTGTAGATTATCTTGATAACCCTCCGGCAAAGTCTTTTGCTGATCTTCATATACAAGAAAGCACAATGGACAATGAGGCTGTTCTTAAAGTTGCAAAGGAACATGATGTTCAGCTTGTTATTAGTGCATGCGTTGATCAGGCGAATATCACAGCCTGCTATGTTGCTGAGAAACTTGGACTTACTAAACCTTATACTTATAAAATCGCTTCCGAAATTACGAATAAAGGGTTTATGAAGAGAATGATGGTGGAGAAGGGGATTCCTACCACTAAATATCTATATCTTGATAATGGCGAAGAAGTTAAGGCTTTTGATTTGAAGTTTCCAGTAATGGTAAAACCTGCGGATAGTTGTGCTGCATCAGGTGTAAAAAAGGCCAATAATGAAGAAGAATTGACTGAATTTCTATTAAATGCAAAAAGTGTTAGCAGAACAGGAAGGACAGTTGTAGAAGAGTTTTTCTCTGGTGTTGAAGTTAGTGCATATTGTTTTGTACAAGACTACGTTGCTAATGTTGTAATGATCTCTGAACGTTTAAGCGTTATCGAAGGTGATAAGCAAGTATTGAAGTGTTATGCAACGATTACTCCACCTTCAATAAGTGATATAGCTATTAAGAAGATTAAAACAGCTGCTACTGAAATTGCTAAAGCTTTCGAACTGAATAATACACCACTTCATGTACAAGCGATTGTTAGAGGTGATGAAATAAGTATTATTGAGTTCGCGCCTAGAGTAGGCGGAGGTATTAGCTATCAGACAATAAGGGATAATACTGGTTTTGATATTATTTCTGCAACGATTGATTCATATCTAGAAAAGAAAGTAGACCTCAAATACTCTGAAATTAAATATTTCTACTCTGTAAACTTGATATATGGATTACCTTCAGTATTTGATCATTTAGATGGCGCAGATAATCTTATTGATAAAGGTATCATTGATAGCATTCATTTTCATAAGACAAAGGGGATGAGAATAACTGATGACAAGGCAAGTGGAGGTCGAATTGCTGCATTTCTTGTTAGAGGTAATTCTCGTGAAGAAATATGCCAAAAAGTTGAATATGCTATGAACAATCTTGATGCTTATGATGTAACAGGAAAGAGCATTATTCGTAGAGATTTATATATAAAAAAATAAGGTGATATTAAAATGAGACATCATGCAAATCAACCAAGTACTAAATTCATTATCGAACCAGTGCATTTTAACAAGTATACTGACCACAATTTGCTAAGATATTGCTTAGGGGCAACTATGTATATGCCTGGAACAAAAGATTTTCTTCAGCCAATCCTTACAAAAAAATACCCAGGACTTACTTCAATGGTTATGTGTTTTGAAGATGCATGCAAAGAAGAATTGGTTCCAGAAGCTGAGCAAAACGTTATTAATTTATTGGATTCTCTGAATGAAGAACTTGATAATGGCTCCATCAATTATGATGAGATCCCCCTTATTATTTTTCGTGTTCGTAATCTTGAACAATTTAAGCATTTTACTTCAATGCTAAGACCTGAACATATACATTTGATAACTGCTTTTAATTTTCCCAAATTTAATAGCCAAAATGGTGAAGGTTACTTTGAGCATCTTGAGTTTTTGAATAAACAATTTGGAGAAGTGTTATATGGTATGCCGATTCTTGAAAGTAAGGAAATGGCATATCTTGAAAGTCGTATCTCAGAACTTATGAGCGTAAAGGAAATTCTGGATAAGCATAAACCTTTGGTACTAAATGTTCGTGTTGGTGGAACTGACTGGTCATCCGTATTTGGAATGAGAAGAGGTATCAATTATACGATATATGATATTATGACAGTTGCAGATTGTCTAAAAGATGTGCTAAATGTATTCTCAAGACATAATGATTATAGTGTTTCTGGTCCTGTATGGGAGTATTTCAGGGCAAAAAAGACTATGAAATTTGAGGATATGCCCCATACAATTAACGCATCGCTTTTTAAGCAGGAAACATTGATTAACGATGCGGTTGATGGTTTGTTGAGAGAACTTCTGCTTGATAGAGCAAATGGTTTTATTGGAAAAACAATAATTCATCCAACACACATACCTTATGTAAACGGAATGCTTTCAGTAACTAAGGAAGTCTATGATGATGCCATTCAGATTCTTGATGTTAGTGGTGGCGTAGTTAAGAGTTCCAGTGGTAATAAGATGAATGAAATTGGTCCACACAGATGTTGGGCGGAAAAGATCCTTATGCGAGCTAAGGCATATGGTGTGATTGAGAATGAATCAAAGTATAGAGATTTGTTTGAGGCGTAATTGAGTTGTTTACAAAATATAAAGGAGGGGTTGTTATGAATCTGGATATGATTAGAATTACCGAGAACCAAGATGAAATGATTAGTATTGCTAAAGAAATTGTGAGTATTATGCCTCAAAAATACACCCCAAAAGTTATGAGTATGTTGAGGGATACGTTAGAATCAAGGCTTCCAAGTTCTTCAGAAAAGGATATTGATGATTATCTTTATATAACTATTTATCATTATTGGGTATATGGATGTACAGTAGATGAATACTTTTATTATGAATTTTATAATAAGACTCATAACGAAAAAAGTAAGTATATGACATTGAGAGTTCGTTGGGTCTATATGAACTATCTCAACAAGGAAGAAGATTCACATTTATTATTCAATAAATATGAAACATATCAGCTATTAAAAGAATATTATAGGCGTGATGTGATTATGTGTCGTTCAATCGATGATTATCCTGTTTTCTTAGATTTCATTACGAAACATAAGGAATTTGTTGTTAAGCCATCAGATTTAAGCGGAGGTAGAGGTGTCTATAAAACGGATGTTATCGGCCTTAATGAAGAAGAAATTAGAACTTTCTATTTAAAACTCATTAATGAAGCTAAAAATACAAAAGAAAAGTATCTTAAAAATACAGATTGCTCAATTGTTATTGAAGAATTGATTGAACAGGATGATTCACTTGCTGTTTTCAATCCGGAATCAGTAAACGGTGTTAGATTACCAACTGTTACAATAGATGGAAAGACACATTTTTATCAACCATGGCTCAAAATTGGTCGAGGTGGAAACTTCCTTACCAGTGCCGTGTTTGGAACAATGGATGCAGGAATTGATGCTCAAACAGGAATAATCGATACACCGGGTATGAACGAATCCGGTGAAGTATGGTCTGTACATCCGGATTCAGGTATTAATATTGTTGGATTTAAGATTCCACATTGGCAACAACTCTTAGATCTTGCTCAGGAATGCGCATCACTTTTACCACAATTTAGATATATTGGTTGGGATTTTGTTTTGAGTAAAAAGGGCTGGTGCATTATGGAGGCGAATTATAGTGGTGATTTTATGTGGCAGCTATATAGAAATAAGGGAATGAAGAAAGAATTTGAGGATCTTATAGGTTGGAAGATGAATAAAGAATTCTGGTGGCAGGAATAGTACTTTTTTAAGGAGTTAATATGAGCGATAGTAGGCATTTTAAAAAGGTTCTAGGTGTATGGGATATACTTGTTGTCTCGTTTGGGGCAATGATTGGATGGGGATGGGTAGTTTCTTCTGGTAAGTGGATTCAGAATGCCGGTGTAGTTGGTACCTTAATAGGCTTTGTTATTGGTGGCTTAATGATTTTCTTGGTTGGAATGACTTATTCTGAACTAACAACAGCTATGCCAAAGGTTGGGGGAGAACATGTATTCAGTTACAAAGCTTTTGGTCCAACCGGATCTTTTGTATGTACTTGGGCATTGATACTTAGTTATATTGGAGTTGTTTGTTTTGAAGCTTGCTCTCTTCCTACAATTATCCAGTACATTTTCCCTGGTTTTCTAAAAGGATATCTCTATACTGTTGCTGGATTTGATATATATATATCTTGGTTAGCAGTTGCTGTAGTTTCGGCAATAGTTATTACTATAATTAACATTGTTGGTATTAAAGCAGCTGCCATTCTGCAAACAGTGTTAACAGTTACCATTGCTGTAGTTGGAATAGTACTTGTTTCAGCGTCAACAATTTCGGGTTCTTCAATTAATCTCGATGGACAGATTATAATTGGTGATGGCTTTGATTCGATAAAGAATATACTCTCTGTTGCTGTTGTAGCTCCTTTCTTTCTTTTTGGATTTGATGTAATTCCTCAGGTTGCGGAGGAGATTAATATTCAATTGAAAAAAATCGGTAAAATACTGTTAGTATCTATAATCTGTGCAGTTTCTTTCTATGCTTTTGTCGTTTTTGCTATTGGGTTTGCTCTCAATCCTAATGAAATCTCAGAATCTATGAATGGGTCCGGTTTAGTTGCAGCATCTGCAATGGAAAAAGTTTTTAACAGTAGTGTTATGGCTAAAATACTTATTATTGGTGGAATGTGTGGTATAGTTACGAGCTGGAATTCGTTTTTGATTGGTGGAAGTCGAGCCATATATTCTATGGCAGAATCACATATGATACCATATTGCTTTGCAAAACTTAGTAAAAGGTTTAAGACCCCTATCAATGCTTTAATTCTTATAGGCATACTTTCTGTAATAGCGCCTTTCTTTGGAAGGACGATGCTAATTTGGATTTCAGATGCAGCTAGCTTTGCTTGTTGTACTGCTTATTGTATTGTATCAATGTCTTTTTTAGTACTAAGAAAAAAAGAACCTCAGATGCATAGACCATATAAAGTTAAACATTATTTTATAGTTGGATTATGTGCGTCGTTGATGTCAGGAATTATGGTTGTATTATTCCTTATACCAAATTCAGGTTGCCAATTGACATTTGAAGAATTGATAATAACTGGTGGTTGGGTTTTTCTTGGTTTAGTTTTCTATGTTTGGAGTAAAATCAAATATAGAGACAGATTTGCGAGAATTGAAACATAATAGTGTTATTAAATTATTATGGTTTAATATGTCTTAACTCAAGCTATGATGGTAATTTTGATTTTCGTAAAGCTTTTACGTGAGGTTTAAATATGATTGAATTAAATACTCCAATTACTAATGACGTAATTAAAAAATTGAGAATTGGAGATGCAATTTATATATCTGGTTATATTTTTTGTGGAAGAGATGCGGTTCTACCAAAACTGGTAAAGCTTGCTGAGGATAACAGGCTTAAAGAAATAAGTGTTGATATTATTGGTGGCGTTGTTTTTCATACTGCAGTCAGTCCAGCAGGGGTTGGCCCAACATCTAGTAATAAACTTGAAATTGAGAGTAGCATTGAGCCACTTTCAAAATATGGAATCAAGCTTCATCTTGGAAAAGGTGCGTTACATAAGGAAACGGTTGAAGCACTTGATAAGTATAACTCTGTATATGCTGTTATACCTCCTGTAACAGCATTACTTGGAGACAAGACGTTGGAACAAAGAGTTTTAGCTTTTCCTGAAGAAGGAATGGAAGCTTTGCATTTACTCAAAGTTGATAGATTTCCAGCAATAATTGCTGCAGCACATGGAAGGAGCATTTATGAGTGATCTTGAATATAACAAAATAGTTGCTCTTGTTAAAGATACTCTTGTTTCTGCCGGTTCAACATTTCGTGAAGATAAGAAAAATGCTTATTTATTGGCAATACAAAAAGAAACTAACCCGCAGGCAAGGTGGGTGCTTGAAACTATTCTGGAAAATGCTCAAACGGCGGAGAAAAATCGTTCACCATTATGTGATGATACGGGCATACCACATCTTGTTTTAGAGGTTGGTGAGGACAAGGCAATTACAGGAAAGATGCTTGACGCTATAACAGAAGGTGTTAAACAAGGACTTCGCGCTTTGCCTGGCAGACCAATGGGGATTATGGGTAATGATTGTCAACGTATAGATCAGTCTGGCGGATTAAATCCTGATAGTGCGGGAGTAGAACCAGCTCCTATACTTATCAGAAGATGCAAAGACGATGTTTTGCGCTTGCATATTCTTATGTTCGGTGGGGGACCTGCAATTAGAGGGAAAACTTATCGTGTATTTCATAAGCACAACACAAAAGTCGTTATTGATGAGATCGTTAACTGGGCTGTCGATGCAGTTTCTCAACTTGGATGTTCTCCATGTACACTTGCTGTTGGTGTTGGCAGGAGCCATTACGAAGCTGCTTCGTTGATGCTTCAGGCTCAGGTTGATGGCTGTTATGATGTTCAGAATGAAATGGAGCAAGAGATTACTCGAAGAGTTAATGATGCTAATATCGGAGCTTTAGGCTTGCATGGAGATGTAAGTGTTTTGGCTACTTTTATGAAGGTTGGACCTCAGAGAGCAAGCGGAGTGCGTATTGTCTGCGTAAGACCTACTTGTTGTTTTGAGCCAAGAATTGCTACAGTTGAATTAAATTAAAGGAATCGTTTAATTAATGGATAGAATACTTGTTACCCGTTCCTCAATGCCTCCAATAGAGGAATATGAGAATGAAATTAAAGAGATTTGGGATTCTCATTGGCTCACGAATATGGGAGTAAAGCATAATCAGTTCCAATCAGAACTTGAATCAATGCTTGATGTACCATATGTTGCACTATATTGCAATGGACATCTTGCTTTAGAGAATATACTCGAAGCAATGGGTTTTCCTAAAGGCAGCGAAGTTATTACTACTCCATTTACATTTGCATCTACAACACATGCAATTGTTCGTTGTGGTCTAAAACCTGTTTTTTGCGATGTAAATCCTGAAGATTATACGATTGATGTAAATCTCATAGAATCTCTTATCACCGATAATACTGTTGCTATTGTTCCGGTTCATGTATACGGAAATCTTTGTGATGTTGAATCTATTAAGGCAATTGCTGATAAACATCATCTTAAAGTTATTTACGATGCTGCTCATGCCTTTGCTGTAAAGTTTAAAGGTGTGAGTGCCGGTGCATTTGGAGATGCTTCTATGTTCAGTTTCCATGCAACGAAGGTGTTTAACACAATAGAAGGCGGCGCAATTTGCTTTTATGATGACGCTCTCGTTCAGAAACTTAATGACTTAAAGAACTTTGGGCTTCACGGAGCAGAAGAAGTGGATTATGTCGGCGGTAATGCAAAGATGAATGAATTCTGTGCCGCTATGGGCATTTGTAATCTTCGCCATCTTGATGAGGAAATTGCAAAGCGTAAGGTCGTTGTTGAATGTTATAGAAGCCATCTTGATGGTGTTGATGGAATAAAGTTAGCTCCTATACAAAAAGATGTTGAATCTAATTATGCATATTTCCCTGTAGTATTTGATAAGAATATCTTTGGCGCTGATCGTGATGAAGTGTTTGATGCACTTGCTGCAAATAACATTGGCGCAAGAAAGTATTTCTATCCTTTGACCAACACTTTTGAATGCTATAAGAATGTATTTAACGCTGATAACACTCCAATAGCTTTAGACATATCAATGCGAATTCTAACACTTCCATTGTTTGCGGATCTTAGTGTTGAAGATGTTGATAGAATCTGTGAAGTAATCTTGAGTTGTAGAAGGTGAGGTGGAATGTAAGATGAAAGGTATAATTCTAGCCGGTGGCAGAGGCACACGTTTATATCCGAATACTATTGCTGTAAGTAAGCAATTGTTGCCAATCTACGATAAACCGCTTATTTATTATCCTTTATCTGTTTTACTTCTTGCTGGAATCAGGGAAGTTCTTGTCATCTCTACACCTGATGATACTCCCAATTATGAGAAGTTGCTTGGCGACGGATCAAGGCTTGGCATAAGTATTGAATATAAGGTGCAGGATACTCCTAGAGGACTTGCTGATGCTTTTATTCTTGGCGCAGACTTCATTGGAAGTGACAGCGTTTGTCTTGTGCTCGGTGATAATATCTTCTATGGTAAAGATTTCACCAAGATGCTTAAGAATGCTATGAGAGAAGCTGAAGAAACTGGTGCTGCTGTTTTTGGATTCCCGGTTAATAATCCTAAAGCTTTTGGTGTAGTAGAGTTCGATAATAACCACAATGTTATTAGTATTGAAGAGAAACCGGAAAAGCCCAAGTCTAATTATGCTGTTCCAGGGCTTTATTTCTACAATAATGATGTTGTAGAGATCGCAAAGAATGTAAAACCTTCTGCACGTGGTGAAATAGAAATAACCTCAATTAATAACCATTATCTGAGCGAAGGCAAATTAAAGGTTACTTTGCTGCAACGCGGCATTTCCTGGCTTGATACTGGTACGCCAAAAGGTATGCAGAAAGCCGGTAATTTTGTTAAGACCGTTCAGGAGATGCAAGGGTTCTATATTTCATGTATTGAAGAAATTGCATGGAGACGCGGATTTATTACTTTGGATCAACTTCATATGCTTGGTGAAGAACTGAAGATGACTGACTATGGTCAGTACATTCTCTCTCTTACGGAGGAACAGAAATGAATATATTAGTTACTGGCGGTGCAGGATTTATTGGAAGTAACTTTGTTTACCTTTTGTTAGAAGAACGTCCGGATTGGAAAGTTATATGTGTTGATTCTCTCACATATGCAGCTAATATCCATACTCTGAACGAAGCTTTTAAGAATCCGAATTTTGTTTTTTATAAGGAAGATATTCGTAATCGTGAAGGAATTTATGGTATCTTCGAGAAGGAACAGCCTGATGTTGTAGTAAACTTTGCAGCAGAATCTCACGTTGACCGTTCTATTGAGAACCCTACAATCTTTCTTGAAACAAACATCATTGGAACAGCTGTGCTTATGGATGCCTGTAGGAAGTATGGTATTAAGCGATTCCATCAGGTTGGTACAGATGAAGTATATGGTGATCTTCCTCTTGATAGGCCTGATTTGTTCTTCCATGAGGATACTCCAATCCATACAAGCAGCCCTTACAGCACATCTAAGGCTTCAGCTGATTTGTTGGTGCAGGCATATTACCGCACATATGGATTACCTGTAACTATTTCTCGTTGTTCCAATAACTATGGACCTTATCAGTTCCCTGAGAAATTGATTCCTTTGATGATTAATAATGCTTCTCAAGATAAGCCTATGCCTGTTTATGGGGAAGGATTGAATGTTCGTGATTGGCTTTATGTTAAAGATCACTGCTACGGAATATTAGCAGTATTAGAGAAGGGAAAGGTAGGCGAAGTCTATAATCTTGGCGGTCATAACGAAAAGGCTAATATTGATATAGTTAAGATTATCTTGTCTGAACTTGGTAAGCCTGAATCTTTAATCACTTATGTTACTGACAGGAAGGGTCATGACCAGCGCTATGCTATTGATCCTAGTAAAGCTATGTCTGAACTTGGATGGGCTCCTACTACGATGTTCGCTGATGGAATAAAACTAACTATTCAGTGGTATAAAGATCATATGGATTGGATGTCTGAATGTACATCCGGTGATTACGTAAAGTATTACGAAGAAATGTATGGTAATCGATAGTTTATTAATCTTGATTTATTTCAGTAACTGAAACAACATGATAAAAGTGTTTTAAAATGGATCGGAGAATCTCTGTTGATTTCACTTGATAAAGAACAAACATGTCTTTTAGAGCTAATAAAGTCTTCGCTTTTCGAAATTACACCAGGATTTCCTGAAAGTGTGGATTGGGATAAAGTTTTTGTATTAGCTAAGACACAGTGCATAGTACCTTTAGTTGCAGCTCAAGTGCCAGAAGAGTACAGAAATGAATGGCAAGTATTGACCTGTCAAAGCAAGGCCCATTTTATGCGGGTATTGTATGAACAGAATTCGTTATCTAATCTATTAAAGATTAACGATATTCCGTTTGTTATTCTGAAGGGAACCGCAGCAGCAATTTACTTTCCAGTTCCATCATTACGAACTTTCGGAGATGTTGATTTTTTTATTTCGGAAGAAAATTTAGATTTTGCTAGGAGATTGCTTGAAGGAAACGGTTATATCTTAACTCATAACAATGAGAGACATTTTGGTTATGAAAAAAACGGTATCGAATTTGAACTTCACTTCAAATATAGTAGCGGTTTCTATAATGATATAGATCATATCATCATAAAAGGATTGAATAATACTGATGAATATAAGATAGGAAATACTTCTTTTTTTGGATTACCAACTTATGAGAATGGTTTAGTTCTTTTGGGTCATATAATGCAGCATTTGAAAACCTCTGGTATTGGTCTGCGACAAATAATTGACTGGATGATGTTTGTTCATAAAGAACTTAATTATGAGGCTTGGAATAATAACTTTAGATCTTTGGCGGCTGAAGCTGGTCTAGAGAAACTTGCTATCACAGTTACTTATATTTGTGAGAAGTGGTTAGGCTTACCGGATGATGTAAGCTGGTGTAATAGTGTCGATGAAGAAGTAGCTGAACAACTTTTTTTCAGAATAATGGATGAAGGCAATTTTGGTAGTGACAGAGCTAATAGCGAATTTGTCAAGGTATCGATGAAAAGAGAAGGTACTTTTAAATATCTTCAGCGCTCTGGTTTGATTAATTGGCCCTTAGCTCAGAAATATGCTGTTTTCAGACCGTTTGCTTGGCTTTATCAATTGTGCAGATATGTCTGTAAAGGAATTGTTGGGGTTTTTACCGGCAAAAAAGTATTTCTGAAGGGCAACTATATGAGTGTTGAAGAGTTGTGGAAAAGGTTGGAATAGCAATTATGCATCATTGCTTATAGATGGAGCTGGTTCTTTTTCGTTTGAGATTGATAAGTTTGCCAGACTTCTCCAATATACGAATCTAGCTTTTCTTGATTATAAGTCTCCTTTACCTATACTACTCAAATACAATTTGAATATATGTAAAAGAAGAATTATAGATACAATGAAAAGGTGTTGTAAATATGAGAAATAGTGAATACTTATATCAATATACTAGTCTTGAGACGTTGGCTATAATCTTGAAGGAAAAGAAAATCAAGTTTAGCAAATTGAACTCTCTGGATGATCCTTTAGAGAAATATATAGGGTTTATTTGCATCCCCAATAGTAGATTTCATATAACTAATAACGTTGGGGATTTTTGTTTTGTTAGTTGTTGGTCAAAGAATAAGAATGAGTCCATTGCTATGTGGGACATGTATGGAGATAGAAAAAAGGGAGTCCGAATTGGGTTGCCTGCTGATATGCTCGATCCTAATTACATTATCAATGACAATAAAAAAATGTGTCAGCATAGGCTTTTTGAATGTGAGGAACCAATTAAAAAGCCCCCTGAACTTATAAAAATATCGTATAATCGAACTAGTGATCCAGTGATTATTGACAAGGATCTGAATCTTGATCTTGATAGTTTAGGCAGATATAAAATCAAAGATTGGGAGTTCCAAGAAGAGTATCGTTTTCGTATATTTGCAGAATACGATGAAAGAATAAAGGCGAATTCTTATTTGTTCTCATCTGAATTAACATATAATAATTTTTCTTTTGAAAAACCAATTTCTGAGAGTTATTTATTGTATGGTATAAAATCTTCTGTAATGTCTAAGATTAAAATAATTATAGGTCCAGATATGCCTAAAGGTAAGAGATATCTTTTAGAATCCTTGATAAAGGACTATGAAATTGATAGACGAAGAGTTAGAAATAGCAAATTCACAGATCCACTTTTTGTGCTTTAGTAATTATTTCTTATTATATTTCTTATACCACTCTGTAAACGTTCTTAAGCCTTCTCTAATCCCTGTTATTGGTCGAAATCATAATAATTTTCAAGACCTTTGTTGTCTGCTTAGGTGACAGGTGAATACGGCGGTCTGAGAGAGCAAGTTGCGTCGGAGAGATTTGCGCCACTGAAATCGCTAAGGTTGAGCCACCGAAATCGGGAAATATTGAGCCAAAAATGGTGCCGGATTTTATACCGACACCATTCTTTTAGTCTTCGATCTTCTTCGGTCGTAACGAATCTCCACTCAAGATTATCTTGTAAGCATTTGAGACGATCCGGTCGAGTATGGAATATGCAAGCTGACTGGCTCCAAAGTTCCTGTGCCATTCTGTTGGCTCTAGCTGTGAGGCAATAATCGTGGACTTAAACCCGTAGCGATACTCCATAACTTTAAAGATCTGCAGCGCATACATTATCCTCCTGAATAAATAGATTTCCGCTTGTTGGCGGATTATCAAATTATCAGGGATATATATTGATTAAAAAACGAACCGCTAATGCCGCTCCGCGACCGCTCAGCTCCGCATTCGCGACTGTTACGCTCCGCTATATGCAGTTAATCTAACAAAATTGAAACTATGTTAACTTTATAGCCATTTTCGATAAGAATTTACATTGTGATGAAGTCATATCCATAAATTCATTATTGAATATTCCGCGCTCTGTTGAGCCAGGTGTCCGGCGAATGAGAGCCACCATTCCGTTCTAAACAGAGCCACTGTTCCGGTGATATAGAGCCAGCATTCCGCTTCAAATTGAGCCACCTTATACTGTGTTTATGCGCTGAAAGCGTAAATGCAATATGAAGGAGGTCAATCAGATGACCAAGTATCGAGAGATCCTGCGACTAAAAAGCCTAGGGATCAGTGAACGAGAGATAGCTACAAGTTGTAGCGTCTCAAGGAATACCGTCGCACGGGTATGCAAACGTGCTGCTGAATTGAATATCCAGTGGCCGCTTGATCCAAGCGTTACGGATAAAGATTTGAAGGAACAGCTATTCCCGCGAGAAGAAGCTGTTGTCTCAGGGAAACGCCTTCCTGATTGCGAGTATATTCGCAAAGAACTTCTAAAGAACGGCGTAACCAAGAAACTTCTGTGGACGGAATATCTGGAGGAATGCAGACAAGCCGGTGAAGAACCGCTCATGTATTCTCAATTCTGCTATCACATACAGCAAGCAGAGGAAAAGCGCCGTGCTACAATGCACATTGCAAGAAAGCCTGGTGAACAAATTGAAGTAGATTGGGCCGGAGATCCGATTTACCTTGCAGATCCTGATACCGGAGAAGCTACCAAGATAAATCTCTTCATTGGCGTTATGTCTTATAGCCAATATGCGTTTGTTGAGGGCTTTACCAACGAGAAGGAACTTGCATGGATAACGGCCCACATCCACATGTATGAATTCTTCGGTGGCGTTACGCCAATATTGGTACCAGACAATGCTTCTACAGCTGTTGACCACAACAACTACGATTGGTACTCGCCTAAATTGATCCGCGTATACCATGAAATGGCAGAGCATTACAATACTGCAATTATTCCTGCGAGGATCAGGCGACCAAAAGATAAGCCTATCGCAGAAGGGACCGTTGGGAACATATCCACTTGGATCACTGCAGCGCTCCGCAATGACCAGTTCTTTTCTTTATATGAATTGAATCAGGCTATTCGCGAGAAACTCAAAAAATACAATGCAAATCCATTTCAGAAAAAAGAAGGCAGCAGGCTTAGCATATTTCTTGGGGAAGAAAGACCATTACTGGCACCGCTACCTGCTACCCGCTTTGAACTTGCAACCTGGAAACAGGCAACAGTCCAATTTAATTACCATATCGCAGTAGATAAGATGTTCTACTCGGTACCGTATCAGTATATCAAAGAAAAAGTTGACGTGCGTATCACCGACATCGCTGTGGAAGTTTACTCCAAGAATGAGCGGATAGCTTCACACAGAAGGCTGACAGGCCGGCCGGGACAGTATTCAACGCAAATAGATCACATGCCAAAGGACCATCAGCAGTATCTGGAATGGAATGGCGACAGATTCCGTCGATGGGCCAAGGAGGTCGGACCAAACACATATAAGGTTATCGATGCAATACTTGCTTCCAATAAGATCGAGCAACAAACATACCGCAGTTGTATGGGCATTATCCGTCTTGCAGATAAACATACAAAAGCGCGGCTGGAAGCTGTATGCCGTAAGGCTCTCACGTATTCAGGAGTTCCAAGCTATAAAGGAATAAAGAATCTGTTCGCAACCCTTAAGGCAGAGGATCTTGACGAATACCAGGAGAAACCTAAGAAACGGAATCCTTACGGATTTACAAGAGGCGCAGATTACTATGGAGGCAAAAACGATGCTACAGAATAACACGACAACAAAATTACTTGAGATGAGATTAACCGGAATGGCTGATGCATTCCGCATTCAGCAGGAAGACAGTAAAATGAAAAACGTCAGTTTTGAAGACAGATTTGCCATGCTGGTTGATATCGAATACAACAGGCGCAAGGACAACAGGCTTAAACGTCTTATAAGAGAGGCTGACTTTGAACAACCGGATGCTTGTATAGCCGGTATAGATTACACTTCGGGCAGAAAGCTGAACCAAGAGCTGATTGCCAGGCTTGCTACATGCGAATATATAACAGAATACAGGAATATATTCATTATGGGCGCGGCTGGAAGCGGAAAGACTTACATGGCCTGTGCCTTTGGAATGGCAGCGTGTATGAATTACTACAAAGTCAGATACATAAGACTGCCGGACCTGTTAATTGAATTACAGGAAGCTGCAAGAAACAATACTCTTCCCAAGGCACTTAAGCGGTACATAAATCCAAGATTGCTTATTGTTGATGAGTGGCTGTTGTCACCGCTGGACGATGCGGAAACCAAACTAGTCTTTGAACTAATACACAAAAGAAGGAAGAAATCTTCAACGATATTCTGTTCTCAATTTCTCGACGATGGATGGTATGAAAGGATTGGCAGCGAGGACAATCCTTTGTCCGATTCAATTATGGATAGAATTAAGTACGATGCTTATAAGATAAGCATCAAGGCCATTGATGCAAAACACGACAAGTCGATGCGAGAGGTCTATGGCTTAAAAGCCTCTGAATCACATTAGTTCCAAAAGGGTGGCTCCGTCTGGTCCGGACACGTGGCTCACGCCACGCCGGACAGGTGGCTCCGCCGCCCCGGAATATGCATTCATTATTCTTATATAACCCACAATGATAAGGATTTTTATCTTCAATCGGTTCATAATGAACAAATATATTCTTAGAAATGCAATAATCAACGCTTATACTGTATACATCACCAGTAAGATTTGATAAAATAAACTGAACAGCCTCTTTATCACTTCTGCCGTTTCCTCTATCTACTGAACACCCGTTGCTAGATTTAAAGGCAGCGGATGAAAGAGATCCATCTTCTTTATAATATATACTACATGGCCTCACAGCTCTATAAAGCTTCTCATCAGGTTCGAAAAAATCATCCATATAATTCTTTGACCAAATTATTAATATTTTGT
Source organism: Ruminococcaceae bacterium R-25 (assembly GCA_003149065.1). Taxonomy (NCBI): domain Bacteria; kingdom Bacillati; phylum Bacillota; class Clostridia; order Eubacteriales; family Oscillospiraceae; species Ruminococcaceae bacterium R-25. The sequence goes on along the minus strand of QGFZ01000001.1, from coordinate 795,959 downwards.
TCATTAGGAACATCTGAGTATTCTTTTTCGTTTCCATTTTTATCGATAAATAGAAAATTAGCTAAATTCTCACTAACTATCTCAATTTCCAAATATGCACCTTCAGCGCCATCATATTCAAGCTGAATTGTATTTCTTCCAGTAGGAAAAATTTCTGGCTGTTTTATCAACATAGGAATTAATTTATTTATAACAAAAATAAGTTTGCTATCAAATGCACGAGCACCACAACCATTCCAATTATCGCTTAATCGTTTAATTTGACCAAGTTTTAAATAACTGGACAAAACAGAATCAGATTCTTTAGCACTATCGACAGTTGAAGTAACTTCTATACTGTCTATAGATCTAAAAGAATTTACAATCAAAGCTAAGAATTCTTCAACATGCGGATTGAAATTTCCAAAATCAGCAACAGAAATTAATGCTTTAGAATCTATAGCAGGATATTCAAAAAAACATGCGTTTTCATCTCTTGTAATTGTAGATGATATATTGTTATCTTCCATATCTCAACTCTCCAGTTGCAACAAAAGCTTCAAGCCTTTCAGTAACAAATTCAGATGTAATATTGAGCAAATCAGCAAATACATCTTTTGATGTTTTATAATCTTTCTTATTGTTAGATAGGTAACGATCATTAATATCCAAAGTAATACCCAAAGAACTATTTCCTGTCTCTCTAAGTATTATATTGCCCAAATCTGTTTTCTCCGACTTATACTCTCGCTTATTCTCAAGTGATACATTAATATAATATTTCTTATCAAAAATATATGTTAATTTGCACGAAACATTATACGGATTTCCAAGTTTATCTCCGTTATCTCTCAGAATGAATTTTTTGATAATACTCTCTGCGCTATCATTGACAGGTACATATTCCAATTTAGTAACAAGGCCAGTATATTTCTCATTTTTATTTGTCAACTCATCAATCAATTGATAGACCACTTTCATACGTGAATCAAGATAATTCTTACAATGACTCCAATCATCAGTGAAATCACCATCAATATTAGTTGTAAGGGTTGCACCAATCAGCGATAAATTTAATAAAGAATGATTGTTTTTAGTTGTAATAAACATTCTAGGAATTTCTGGATTGATTTGATCTGGAACAGAAAGAATATTAGCAGGTTGAAAGTATTCATTAAGAATGCTCTCATTATTGATAAACTTCTTTCGGCAGTCAATAACCATAGGATACGTAATGTTTACCATTGTCTGCTTTATAATCATAACTATCACCTTCTATAAATGAATAAAATCTCATTTTTAAAATATTATATCAATTCAAATAATACGTGTAAATTGAACACGGTGGTACAAATCCCTCATAAAATTTTAACCGTAAGCGCTTAATAACACGGTGCATTTAACCGCCCCGACGTTCATGGGATACTTTTGGAAAGTGTCCAATCAGGTCTAATTAGACCATTTTAGACTTCGTTGGACAGTGTCTAAGGAGGTCTAAATGGACAAGATAGCCACTGTGAAAAATAAAGTTAAGTACGCTGAATGGATTACCATGGTTGAGGATTGTCGGAACAGTGGCCTCCCGGTCAGAGTTTGGTGCAAAGAAAACTTTGTTGGTTATAAGACCTACTACTATCGTCTTCGTAAACTACGCTCGATGTTTATCGAAGAACACAAGGAAGATCTTATCCCAGAGATTGCACCGCTGCCTGTAGTGCCTCAGCAAGCAATTACTTCTTCGAACATAACGATACACATCGACGGCCTGTCGATAGACATACCTGATGGCGCATCTGAAAATACGATAATATCTCTTCTCCGTGCGGTAAAGTCAGCATGGTAGGAGATATCAGTATTGCCGAGAATATCTATATCGCCTGCGGTAAGACAGATATGAGGAAATCCATAGACGGGTTAGCCGCTATGGTACAAAGCCATTATCACCTGGATCCGTTCAGCAAGAGCATTTTTCTGTTCTGCGGCGGTAAGTCAGACAGGATCAAGATACTCATGTGGGAAGGCGACGGTTTCGTACTTCTTTATAAGAGATTGGAGTCAGTCAGATTCCGCTGGCCCAGAAATGCGGCCGATGTAAAACCCATTTCCTGGCAGCAATTTAGTACCATAGAAAGTGTAATTGTTAGCGAGTAATTAACTCCGACAGTTGCACTTATTCTTATAATACGGGGAGTAATTGGTCTGACACGCAGCCTTTTGGATCTTGCATCCGTCATATAAACTGTCAGCCACCCCCTTATTATAAGCATTCGATTAAGCAGGTAGGGATCTGCTCCCGCGCAAACAACTAAACTGAATTGTAATAAGTGCGGCTTGGAACAATTACTAATCTCAGATTTAGGAGGTATCACGTGATCAGTGAATACGGCGGTGTCATAGCGCCAGCAAATCGCTAATTACTGCGCCACCAAAATCGGCAATTGTTGCGCCACTTGCGTCGGAAACATTGAGCCACCTACCGGTTCTGGTCTATTGCAAATTCCGCTCCGACGGCACGCTGATTCCACTAACAGCGGCATGACATTTCCAGAGTGAACGGCACGGCTTTCCGACACTAACGGCACGAGTTTTCGCTTCAAACGGCATGAAATCCAATATATAGTCTTTTCTGTAGCCTAAGCGCTGCAGTGCAACTGGCGCTCTCAGACCGTCGTATTCACTGTCAAAACCTTTAGAATTATTAATTCATTGCATTTGCGGCGTTATTAGACACGTTATATACCTATTTTTTATACCAACTGGTATGTCCTATTTATGTACGAATCGGTGAAACCAATAAACATTAAGAATATAAGCCCATAATCTACATGGAGCCTTGTGTTATACTGAATCTGATAGTTATCTATAGTTTTTGGATAAGCGAGGTTGATATGAGTTTTACAGCAAGCCAGAAAAATTTGAATGAAATTCTTTCCAGAAATATAGAATACTGTATTCCATTAAATCAAAGAAAATATGTATGGTCAGAAACTGAATGGGCTGAATTGTTTGAGGATATTTTTTTGATTGATCAATCATCCAAGTATAATCATTTTCTAGGTTCTCTTGTTTTTGCTAAGGAAGATAAAAATCAGTATTCAGTTATAGACGGCCAGCAAAGAATGACGACGATTTGTATTCTGTTTGCAGCAATCATTAATCATTTAAGGAAGACAAAAAATACATCAATTGCAAATTCATTTTTTACATACTTAAAAGGTAATTATAATGGAGACGATTATTTTAGGGTATATCGTAAAGATGGAATGTTTTTCCTTGTGGATATTATTGAAATGATTCAAGAATATACTGAAGAATCTAAGGTTAAAGAAGCATATTATTCAAATTACGGAAAATCAGATAAATATAATGAAAAGCTTCTTAATTGTTATTTGTATATGAGTTCAAGGATAAGTGAATATATAAATAGTCGTTCAAGCAAAAAGGATTCCTTAGTTTCATTAAAGGAGAAGCTAATAAACTGTGAAGTTATTGAAATTATTGTTGAATCTGATGTTGACGGATATCGTGTATTCGAAACACTTAATGCGAGAGGCATTCCATTGGAACAACATGAACTAATTAAGAACTATTTGTATAGCTACTTAAGAAATAAAACCAAGAGGCTAAAGTTAGATAATCATTGGAATAAGATACAAAACAATGTGTCAATAGACAGCACCGAACATTTTGCTAATTTTATTAGTAATTATTGCACTCATATTTATGGAAAAACAAAGAAAAATGAAGAATTTAAAACAATTCGTGATAACACTGAGAAATCAAATGCAGAGGGACTTCTAGATTCATTATACGAAGATTCTATATACTATTCTTATTTTTTGGTGCCGGAAAAAATAAAAGGTTCTCAAGAATACGATGAGAGAGTATATATTGCTTTGACATACTTCAAAAATCTTAAAATTAGACAAGTGAGGCCATTGCTTCTATCTTTATTTGAAAATAGAACGTGTAATAGTATTGATAATGACTCATTTACTAAATGTATTGTCATGTTGGAAACGTTTTACTTCTTGTATCTGACTGTTATGAAGAATACAACTAATACAATAGATAACTCTATAACAACGTTAGCTTGTAAAATATATGAACAGAAAGAATGCAATCCTGAACAGTTGATCAGAAATGAATTGGGAAAGTATATTTCTGAAAAGGCCCTTATTAAATCACGGTTTTCATACGTAGGTTATTCCAATAAAAACAGAAAATACAAAAACTCATCTAATAAGAAAACTGTGAATTACATCTTTATGAAGTTTGAGCGTTTTTATGATGAGAGTGATGAGGTAGCACCAAAGATTATATCAATAGAGCATATAATGTGTGATAGCGAAACCATTGATAGTGCATCTTATATTGGCAATCTATTGCCGCTATCTCAAAAGATAAATAATAAAATTGGTTCCAAGCCATATGCTCAAAAAGTTGAATGCTACAAAAAATCTAGATTATTAAGTGCCAAGAAATTTGTAGAACATCACGGAAATCAAACCGAATGGACTGAAACAGATATAACCGAACGCGGAAAAAGACTGGCAGATATAGCAATTGATAATATATGGAAGTTCTGATTTACATATGATGATAATTATGTTGACACATTAAGCGAAGTTACAAGACTCGTAATTGTGTAAATACCCTTGGTTGTGGATTTATATTTTATTGAGGTTTTAACCAAAACACATGGCTAAATATACACATAAACAGTATAGTTTCGCTTGGTATAATTGAGCTTTTGAGAGTCATATTTTTTGAATAGATAGGTGGAAAAGGTGTTTAATATATTATTTTGGAATATAAACGGGAATCATATAGAAAATCTCATTTCAAATTGTATAGCAGAAAATGATGTGGATATTGCCATTTTTACTGAATATGGTGGCACTGATTTTTCAAAAATCGAAAATGATCTTGGAAAGAAATATACTTATGAAAAATCTTATATTCCAAAAACGAAAATAGCTATGATGCGTAAAAACACTGTAACTGTAGGTGTGCATCAACAACAAAGACGTTATAGTCTATACTCTGCTGAAACGGCACTTGAGAAATATTTTATTATAGGAATCCATTTAGAAGATCCTTTTTATGGGCATGATTCAACTAGGGAAAACACCATTCGGAATATTGTAGCAGATGTAGAAAAAACAGAAAAAACCTTTGAATATGAAAAAACTATAATTATAGGGGATTTTAATGTAAATCCGTATGATAAGGAAATAATAGATTTCTACTGTTTTAATGCGGTTTTATTTAAAAGACTCATTGAAGAGAATGAATATACTCATCCTAGATCAGATAAGAAGAAACGGTTTTATAACCCCATATTGAGCTATATTTCAGAAGAAAATGAAATGTATGGAAGCTTCTATTATGATTCGTCTCCTACTACTACTTATTGGCACTGTTTAGATCAGATAATAGTAAGAAAGAGTCTTGTTGATAATATTGAAAACATAAAGTATCTAAAGAAGATAGATGGCAAAGAATTACTGTCTGGAAAAAAACCTGATTCATGTATAAGTGATCACTTGCCTCTGTTGGTTAATTTTAGGGAGGTATAACATATGGATTTTGAAAGCTATTGGATATTAGATGAAAATCTACAGAGTGAGTATACTGATAACATTTTTTCAATAATGAATCTGCAGTGTAAATCTTTGTATGAAAAGACCAATGGAAAAGTATTTGCTATATTTGGTGAAATTAGAACAGATGGTACTCTTATTCAAATGGCCAAGAACATTTCAGAAGTTATGAAAGTGATTAATAGAAAACCGATATCAGGGGAAGTTATTGATGGCATTTCTGCATATGAAAGAGTGGACGTTTCCAGTATGTATGCTACAAAAAAATATGGATTTGAAGTGTGCACGGAAACATATAGATTCAGACTTTTTGCTCTAAATATCTCGCCTACTTATCCATTAGAAATTGAGATCGACGAAGAGATTTGCAATAGTATTAGAGATGATATTAGTGGCTTTGTATTGCCATCAAATAATAACAATATATTTAAAATAAGTGGTGATGATTGTTTCTGTGAAGTAATTAAAAGAGTGATTCAAGACACAAAGGTTAAATATATTCTAAACGAATTACTAAAGAAAGCCTCTTTGGAGCAGAAGAATAATAGCAAAACGCCTGAAAAGATTGTAATTTGTGAGGGAAGGACTGATGAAATTATTCTCCAGGCAATAGCAGATAAACTTGGAAAAAGGCTCACTACAGTAGTAGCTGATGGAAAGATGCAGCTGCCAATCGTATTTGAACATATAAGAAAAAATAACAAGAAAACAAAAGTGCTGATATTAGCTGACTCGGATGGTGACGAGGAAAAAACCCAAGTTGCCCTTGAAGAGAAAATTGGAAATAATGATATGTATGAATTGGCTATAGTTAACAACACTTTAGAGGATTGGTTTGGAGATGAGATAAAAGGTTATAGCAAACTCAAAACGATGCAAGTTATTGATTCACTTGTTGATGAATTGGATTTTGAAAAGCTTAAAGCGAATCACAGGTCATTTGAAGCATTTTACGAATATATTTGCCATTAATAGAAAAGTGGATAGCCATACTATATAAATGCACTTTACAAGTGAGAAAGTCAGCATGCAAAAGTGCCATTCGTTGGTTATGGCAACAAATGGAACATAAACCGCAAAACATTGATGCTATGGCTCTGCAGATTTTGAACAATCAAATTCATCCCTATGTTTGCCCTTCTTTCAACCTGCCATGACAACATTATTCTCTGAAGCCGCATATAACATATACATTTATATATTGGACCTCATTTCTTATTGAATCAAAAACTTGCCTTGAATACGGCGCACTGTTAGAGCCACTTTCGTCGGTCACGATTGAGCCACTAAAATCGGTGAGGCAAAGCCATAAAAATCGCGTAATATTGTGCCAAAATGGGCGTCGGATAATCGGCGAACGCGTTTGTTTTAGTCTTCGATCTTCTTTGGTCGTAGCGAATCTCCGCTCAGGATAATCTTGTAAGCATTTGATACTATCCTATCTAGTATCGAATCAGCTAACTGACTTGAACCGAAGTTCATATGCCATTCGGCTAGTCCCAACTGTGAGGCGATAATCGTGGATTTGTTACCATACTGGTATTCCATAACCTTGAATAGCTGCAACGCATCTTCTTCGCTCATCTTTGTATTGGCGAAGTCATCAATTACGAGGACATCCGGCTTCAGGTATCTTCGTTTAAGCCTTTGTGTCTCCAGATGTTTAATGTCTGAGATTGATACCGCGCTACTTGTTTATAAGGGGAAAATTAGCTTTTAAATACTTTATACCACTCCGCAAACTTCCTCAATCCTTCTCTGATCCCGATCGTCGGTCTGAATCCGTAATCGTCTTCCAGTGCTTTGCTGTCTGCGTAGGTAACAGGTACGTCACCTGGCTGCATAGGAACTAATTCGCGGTGGCCTTCAAAGTCATAATCTTCAGGCAAAACACCAGCTCTGACAAGTTCTTCCTGCAGTGTGCTGATGTAGTCTAAAAGGTTCTCAGGTGTGCCGCCGCCGATGTTATAAACAGCATAAGGAGGCAAGGGGAGACCGTCTTCACCATTAGCTTTCTCAGGAGCGCCCTGCATAACTCTATAGACACCTTCTACGATGTCATCGACGTAAGTAAAGTCTCTTTTGCAGTTGCCGTAATTGAAGATCTGGATGGTCTTTCCGGCAACAAGTTTGTCCGTTGCAGAATAGTAGAACATATCAGGTCTTCCTGCAGGACCGTATACTGTAAAGAATCTTAATCCTGTAGTAGGGATGTTATATAACTTGGAGTAGCAATGGGCAATGAGCTCATTGCTCTTTTTTGTTGCGGCATAAAGTGATACCGGGTTATCAACTTTGTCTTCAACTGAGAACGGGACTTTCTTGTTGCCGCCGTAGACAGAAGAACTTGAAGCATAGACTAAGTGTTCTACTTCGTTATATCTGCATGCTTCAAGGATGTTATAAAAGCCAATGATGTTAGATTCGATATATACATCCGGATGATCGATCGAATAACGGACACCTGCCTGAGCTGCAAGGTTGACTACGATAGAAGGCTTGTATTCATTGAAGATATTGTTGATAAGTTTCTTATCAGCGATGCTTCCTTTGATGAAGACATGCTTAACAGGAGATGTCTCTGCAACTTCCTTGATCTGCTCTAAGCGGTATTCCTTGAGCTTCGGATCGTAGTAATCGTTCATGTTATCAAGGGAGATGACAGTACCTGAAGTCATTTCCTTTAAGAGTCTGATAACAAGATTAGCACCTACAAATCCGGGAGATCCTGTTACGAGTATAGTCTTACCGTTAAGTTCTACTTTTGTCTTACCCATATTAATCTCTCCTGAAGAGGTCTCTTGTATATACTTTTTCTTCTACATCATCTAATACAGGATCGTATCTGTTAGCGATAATGCATCCGCATTTCTTCTTAAACTTCTTGATGTCGTTTACAACCTTAGACCCGAAGAACGTTGTTCCGTCTTCGAGTGTAGGTTCGTATATTATTACTGTAGCACCTTTTGCTTTAATTCGCTTCATTACGCCCTGAATAGAGCTCTGACGAAAGTTGTCTGAATTGGATTTCATTGTAAGACGATAAACACCAACAATAATTTCTTTCTGTTTCTGTTCCTTATTCTTGGAATAAGACTCGCTGTTGCCATATGTTCCTGCGATTTCCAATACTCTGTCAGCGATAAAGTCTTTCCTTGTCCTGTTGGATTCAACAATTGCCTGAATAAGGTTCTCAGGTACATCCTGATAGTTAGCTAAGAGCTGCTTTGTGTCTTTAGGGAGGCAGTATCCACCATAACCGAATGAAGGGTTATTGTAGTAGTCGCCAACTCTGGGATCAAGACAAACACCTTTGATAATGTCTGCTGTCTTAAGGCCTTTTATCTCTGCATAAGTGTCAAGTTCATTGAAGTAAGATACTCTTAACGCAAGGTAGGTGTTAACGAAGAGTTTTGTAGCTTCAGCCTCAGTAGTGCCCATAAAGAGCGTTTCAATATTGTTTTTGATTGCTCCTTGCTGTAAGAGAGCAGCAAATGTTTTAGCTACTCCAAGGTTATCTTCGTCACAGCCAACTATGATGCGGCTAGGGTAAAGGTTGTCGTAAAGAGCTTTAGATTCTCTTAAGAATTCTGGACTGAAGATAATGTTGTCCATGTTGAACTTTTCACGGACGTGTGCAGTATAGCCTACAGGTATTGTTGATTTGATGACAATAGTAGGTTTTGCTTTATTTCTTTTAGTAGCGTTCTTAATCTGTGTTATAACACCTTCAACAGCTGAACAGTCAAAGAAGTTCTTCTGAGGATCGTAATTTGTAGGCGCAGCAACAATGATGAAATCAGCATTCTTATATGCACTGTCTCCATCTGTTGTAGCTGTGAGATTAAGTGAACGCTTTCCTTCAGCAGCTTCATTTAGAAACTTTTCAATGTAATCGTCCTGGATAGGGGAGATGCCATTATTGAGCTTATCTACCTTCTCCTTTACGATGTCTACAGCAGTTACCTGATTATGCTGGGATAAGAGAACTGCAAGGGAGAGACCAACATAGCCTGTACCGGCAACAGCAATCTTGTATTTTCTATTTAAATCATTTGATTTTGTTGATTCTTCTTGTATAATCTATATAATTAATATTCATTGATTCACGGAGGAAGTTATGAAGATTACAGTTGCTGGTGTTGGATATGTTGGTTTATCTCTTGCTGTTTTACTTGCTCAGAAGCATGAAGTAACGGCTATAACTACTACTGAGGCAAAGGCTGAGAAACTCAACAAGTTTATTAGTCCTATCCAGGATGATGAGATTGAGAGATTCTTTGCTGAAGCAAGAGAAGGCAAGCGCACTCTTAATCTTCATACAACAACTGATAAAGAGGCAGCTTATGGTTCAGCAGAACTAGTTATTATTGCTACTCCAACGAATTATGATGATGTAAATCACTTCTTTGATACTTCAGCAGTAGAAGATGCTATCGAATGGACATTGAAGGTTAATCCTAATGTTCTTATGGTTATTAAATCTACGATTCCTGTTGGATATACGGAATCTGTTAGAGCTAAGTATGGAGTATCTAACATCATTTTCAGCCCTGAATTCCTTCGTGAATCAAAAGCTTTGTATGACAATCTGCATCCCAGCCGTATTGTAGTTGGTTGTGATGATTCTCAGAAGGCTGAAGCACAGATGTTTGCTGACCTGTTGCTTGAAGGCGCCCGTTGCGAGGAAGAAAGAAGCGGTGCAGAGCGCCAGGATATTCCGGTTCTGATTTCTCATTTAACCGAAGCAGAAGCTATTAAGTTGTTTGCTAATACATATCTTGCAGTCAGAGTATCTTACTTTAATGAGCTTGATACCTATGCACAGAGTAAGGGTCTGGATACACAGATGATCATTGACGGTGTATGCATGGACCCTCGTATCGGTGGTCACTATAACAATCCTTCATTTGGTTATGGCGGTTATTGTCTTCCTAAGGATACTAAGCAGCTTCTTGCTAACTATAAAGATGTCCCTCAGACCATGATCGAAGCTGTTGTTAAGAGTAATACAGTTAGAAAGGACTTTATTGCTGATCAGATCCTCGCCAAGAATCCTAAGACAGTAGGTGTATACCGTCTCACAATGAAATCCAACAGTGATAACTTCCGAGCATCTGCCATCCAGGGTGTAATGAAGCGAATCAAAGCGAAGGGAATACCAGTTATTATATATGAACCTACACTTAATGATGGTGATACTTTCTTTAATAGCCTTGTAGTTAATGATTTGGATAAGTTTAAAGCTGAAAGTGATGTAATCGTAGCTAACCGCTTTGACTCAGCTGTCCTTGGTGATGTTGAAGATAAGGTTTATACAAGAGATTTGTTTAGGAGAGATTAATACTAATTTTCTCGAATTTGATTAATGAGAACGGGTGAAATCATGTATAAAATCGCTTTCTTCGATTCCAAAGAATACGACAGACAGTCATTTGAGGCTGCTAATAGTGCAGGGGAGTTTGAGATCCGTTTCTTTGAAACTCGTTTGACTCCTGATACATATAAGCTTGCTGAAGGTTGTGATGTTGTCTGTGTATTTGTTAATGACGATATCAATTCCTTTGTTATTGACCAGCTTTATTCTATGGGAATTAAGCTCATCGCGCTTCGTTGTGCCGGTTATAACAACGTTGATGTTGAGTATGCTTATGGTAAGGTTCATGTAGTACGTGTTCCTGCTTATTCACCTTATGCTGTTGCAGAGCATGCAATGGCTTTGCTCCTGACATCTATCCGCAGGATCCATAAGGCTTATATCCGTACAAAGGACTTCAATTTCAGCCTTGAGGGCATGACCGGCTTTGATCTTCACGGAAAAACTGTTGGCGTTATCGGTACAGGTAAGATCGGTCGTATCTTCATTGATATCTGTCGTGGTTTTGGAATGAATGTTATTGCTTACGATAAGTTTCCGGCTGCTGATTCAGGCATTGAATATGTACCTTTGGATGAGCTCTGGAGCAGGGCAGACATCATCTCGCTGCATTGCCCGCTGACAGATGAGAACAGGCACATGATAAACGCTTCTACGATTGCTCAGATGAAGAAGGGAGTAGTTATACTGAATACTTCCAGAGGCGCTCTGATCGATACTGAGGCTCTTGTAGAGGGTATTAAGGACCGTAAGATAGGTGCAGCATGCCTGGATGTATATGAAGAAGAATCTAATATCTTCTTCCATGACTATTCCAACCATATTGTTAATGATGATGTTCTTGCAAGATTAATATCTATGCCTAATGTAATCGTTACTTCACACCAGGCATTCTTAACTAAAGAAGCATTATCGAATATTGCTGATACCACATTATCTAATATCCGTGAATTCTTCTCGTCAGATAAATGTGTTAATGAAGTCTGCTATAAGTGCGGTAAGATTGCTGACTGTAAGCAGCTGCATGATAAGAAGTGCTTTTAACTTTGCCGGGCGTGACTTGATTAGTCACGCCTTATCAAGTCATGACCGGCGCTCCAAGCGGCAGCGCGGAAGGTATTATTCTGGATGCTTATATTGGGTGCATTTAGCTGCGTAATTATTTGAACCCTTTGTTTTCATTAGATATATTGTTCCTGCACAGATGGCGTGAAGGTAAGCGCTTAATAATCCGGTGTCTTTAACCGACTCTGTGTTCATGGGATACTTTTGGGAAAGTGTCCGACCAGGTCTAATTAGACCATTGTAAGCTCCTCACGATGTTCATTGAAGAACATAAGGAAGATCTGATTCCTAATATCGCACCACTTCCTGTTGTGCCTCAGCAATCAATGTTGCTGAATAACCTACAATATAGAACGAATGTTTTTGTGGTAGAATATTTTTATATGTTGGGTCAAATGTTAAAGTATAAGTTAAGTCTATGAAGCAAAATGAGCTGTAGGAGTATGTATGTTATATACACTTAAACTATTTGATACATCACTTCTTATGTTTGAAGTAGTTGAGAATCTCGCTGATCCGGTATTAAAGATTACATGGATCAGTGAGAATAATAAGCATTTGCTTCCGTTAGATATGGAATTGAGCGAAGCCGGAATAGTTCGTTGGATCAAACATCGTACGATACCTAAGAACCGAGCTTTTGTTAATGCTTTTCTGTCGAAGTGTGGGCTTAGCATTAATCGCCCGATGGATGTTGTATCCGTATGCAAAGGCCTTTCCCTAAATGATTCTTATTGGATTGCAGATGAACTTGAGACGAAGACTTTCGATAAACTAAACCTATATAACAATCCTTTCAGCAGGGTGCTTGCCAATATTGCTTTCACCGGATATGGTTCTTCGGTTCGTTCTTCGTTTGCTTCATCACCGGAGTTTACTACAAATGGTATGCTTCCCAAATGTTGGCGCAGGATTGACGGTAAAGTTTATCTTTACAAAGGCGCCACTTCAGGCGCGTCTAATACTGGATATGAACCTTATTCTGAGAAATATGCTTATCTTGTCGGTAAACAATTGGGGTTTGATGTTATACCTTATAAGGTCGCTAGATGGAAGGGGAATTTGTGCTCTTCTTGTGAGATCTTCACCAGTACGGATATTTCTTTCATCCCTGTTGGCAGGATTGTACGTTCGGGCGGTTTGGAAGCCGTAAGGAAATACTATGAAACGCTTGGTGATGAATTTGTCAGCTCATTGAATGAAATGCTCGTATTTGATGCATTGATCTGCAATACGGACAGGCATTTTGGCAATTTCGGCCTCTTGGTTGACAGTCATACAAACAAGATCTTAAGACCCGCACCGCTTTTTGATCATGGCAATTCGCTTTTTAACTTAGCTGGTGAAGAGAACTGGCGGTCAGAAGAATTATTGGATGAATATGCTGCTACTCTATTGCCTTCCGTTTATGATGATTACTTTAAGACAGCTGAGAGTGTTCTTACACCTGCATTAACCAAGAAGCTCAGAAGCGCCCTTAAGTTTGAATTTGAAGACGTTGGTAGGTACAATTACCCTAAAAGAAATATACGGCTTATTGAGAAACAGATCCGCAAGCGTGCATCTCGCATTCTTAATTTAGAGTGATTACGTTAGTTATAAAGTCTATTTGAACTCATGGTTTGTTTTTCAAGTCATATTTTAATGTGCAGATAGTTATCCTTTGTAACTGTTGCATAAGAATATGTAGTTAGGGAACAATTCATAAATCAGTTTTGCATTTCGCTAATTAGTTAAATCGTTTCGATAAATAGTTAAATGTGCATTGACAAAAAGTTAAATTATGCAAAAATAAAGTTAAATAGTTAAATCGCATGACGAAAACTTGAATTTGGTGGAGGATTTATCTATGACGCCAGAAGAATTACTTGATAAGTTGAAAGAAATACAGATATTGAAGTGTGAATCTAATGTACTAGAGGTTAAAGCGGCTAATCAGGGCTGCCCTAAACGATTGTTTGATACGCTTTCTTCGTTTTCCAATCAGGATGATGGCGGAATTATAGTATTTGGTGTCGATGAGCAGGACAACTTTAACGAGTGCGGAGTTTATGATCAGCTTGATTTACAAAAGAAAATAAATGAACAATGTTTGCAGATGGATCCGGTAGTACGTCCGCTTCTGACGGTTGTTGAGAAGGACGGTAAGTTTTTTGTTTCTGCAGAGATTCCTGGTATTGATATAAGTGAGAGGCCTTGTTTCTATAGCGGAAAAGGTCGTATTAAAGGTTCATATATTCGTGTTGGTGACAGCGATGAGCCCATGACGGAATATGAGATTTATAGTTGTGAAGCCTTTAGACGGAATATTCAAGATGAGATTCGAACCGTCCCCAGAGCTTCTTTGGCTGTTCTGGATTCATCTCTTTTGGATAATTATATTCAGCAATTAAAGGCAGATAAGCCTAACCTTAGTTCGCTTGACGATAAGACTATTTATGAACTTATGAGCATCACCCGAAATGGTGAAGTTACTTTAAGCTCGTTGTTGTTGTTTTGCAGATATCCGCAAGCATTTTTTCCTCAGCTAAGTATTGTTGCCGTTCAAGTGGCTGGTGTTTTATATGATGATTTTGATGACTCAGGCGAGAGGTTTATTGATAATAAAAGGATAGAGGGAAGCATTCCGGAAATGCTGGATCAGGCTATTGCATTTGTTAAGAAACATATGAGTGTTAAAACGATCATAAATCCCGAGACTGGTCTCAGGGTTGATCGCACGGAGTATCCTATACTAGCTATCAGAGAAGCTATTCTAAATACTCTTGTTCACCGTGATTACAGCATCCACACTGAAAACAAGCCAATACAAATTACCATGTATTATGACAGGATTGAAATACATAATCCCGGAGGACTATACGGAAGGATTCGCATTGATCAACTTGGTAAGATACAACCAGGAACAAGGAATCCGGTATTGGCAACAGCGTTGGAAACTCTGCATTTGACTGAGAATCGATATTCAGGTATTCCTGCCATACGAAGATCAATGGAAAAATCCGGTTTGCAAGAACCTGTATTCTCAGATGAAAGAGGATCGTTTAAAGTTACTTTATTTAATGGGAAAAGTGTTTACGAAGAAGCAAAAGCTTCTGTCGCTGTAACGGAAGAGCAGTTATTGCATTTTTTGAACGAACCGAGAAGCCGACAGGCTATTGCTCATTTCTTAGGTTTGTCTACTACTGCATATGCTATGAAGACGTATATTCAACCTTTAATTGATAAAGGCCGTGTGCGTATGACTGAACCTGATAATCCGAGAAGCCATAGCCAGAAATATGTCAGGGTTAAAACTGTAGCAGCAAATTAATAACAGCCCCTGACATGCCTATGCATTATCTAATATTCAAGCGCGCTTTCTGCTAATTGAAAGTTTGTCCCTCAGCTTGTAGACAGAAAAAGTATACTTAAGTAAACTTATATCATTTATACAGGGGGATATTTTCAGATAGACGAATTATATGATGTTGTAAATATGATTACGCTTCAATCAGTTTTTGTCTGGTTGATAAATAGTTATTTTGCCGGTGTTATCGGTTTTTTGTTGTTCCGTAACGGCCGGATCAAAAAGATCTCTTTTATAACAATTCCGATGATCGCTTTTTATCTGTCCTTTGTTGCCAAGATAACTGTATTTTCGCGTTACCCGTCTTATTATCCCCGTTATATGCTTATACCGTTCTGGTCTTATATGGCTATAGCTGAAGGTGCTACCGGTCTTATATCGGAAGTGTTCTGGAATGTAGTGTTGTTTATACCGATCGGCATATTATTAATGATGTTCCTGACATGCAGGCACAGGTTGGCGATCTCAGTTGTCATAGGCTTTTTACTTACTACGGCTATTGAATTAATACAGCTAATATTCCACCGAGGCTTATTTGAGTTTGATGATATAATCCATAACACGCTTGGAACTGTAATTGGTATAGGAATATATCTTTTGATGGTAAAAATACTCACATTATTGTGTAGAGGAAAAGAGAAAAGCTTGAAGACTTAGTTTTGTCACATAAATATATTTTACAAGAATTAATTTTAATGTATAATTATTAAAACTATAAATATTTAGGAGTAGGAATTATGAAATTTGAACCTACAATGGAAGTTGTCCGTTTTGGATCTTCAGATGTTATTGCTGCAAGTGTTGCAAGTGTTGTGCTTTCTAAGTTTTATGATGGTGATAAAAGTAATAATACTTTTTCATTTAATGGAAAGAATTATATAATTTCTGACAATGATTCTTACTATACTTTTAGATCTGATTTAGCTGATTATGTTGGTGATCCTGGTTTGAACAATCTAGGTAGTAATGATATCCATTTTAATAGCAAATCAGCCACTGGTAGCAAATCAGTCACTGGCATTTTTAACAAAGATGTAGAAAATATAGATGGTGTTTATACATATAATGGTACAGGCACTTATAAATTCACAAAGAAGACATGATACTTTATTAAATGCATTTATTATGCCGCTGGTTTTGATTAGAACTGGCGGCATTTTTAGTTAGGAGACTGAACAAATGAGATTAAGATATAACTTTGCCATTATGGAAATGGACGGAGAGATAGCTGCTGTTCCTGTGGGCGATAATTGCAATGAATTCCACGGAATGCTTAAGATTAACGATGTTTCAGCAGAAATATTGCGTTTGCTTTCTGAAGATACTACCCCTGAAAAAGTACTTGAGGCTCTTTTGAATAAATATCCGGAAGCTACTGATCAGGAAGTAGGTGAACAGTTAGCAGCTTTTTTGAATAAGCTTATTGCTGAAGGGCTTTTGATCGATCCATAATAATTATTGTTTTCTTTTTTGATTATTTGCAGCTGTGGGCCTGGCTCATGGCTGTTTTTGTGTTATTTGATTAGATTTATCAGCAAATGATAAACAAAAAAAAGAAAAATCAAGGAATTCTAACAAATTGCCGTCACGTTGTTAGCAAATTAACATTAAATTGTTTTGACATCTATTTAATTTATTTTACAATTAGATTATAACTCGATTAGGAGGAAATATTGATGATTATGAAAAAGCCTGAAGCAGATATTATTCGTTTTAGCAGTAGTGATGTAGTTGCCGCTAGTTCTATTGCTAATACTATGATGTGGGCTGGATTTGGTGATGGTACTCCTAAGAATGGTACTGTTAGCTATGATGGTCAGACATATACTATTGATTCTGATGCAAGTATTGATTCTCTATATAATGCTATGTCCGCTCTCGGAGTTAAATCAAGCACAAAAATTGATGACGGTGCTGGAGAACAAAGAATGAAGACTATTCTTGGTTTAGAGGTTACTAAGGAAGAGGGTGTAGGAAGTAAGCGCTGGAACGGCACATATATTTATGAAAATGGTATGTTTACCAAGAAGGCGTAATACTCATTTGAATATTTATTTATTTTCAGCTTGCCGCTGTGAGTCAATCTCACAGCGGCATTTTTAGTTTTGATAATGATTGGATGATCAGTTCCTTGGCATAATCAGTTTTTTTTGATACTATGACTGCATAAGTTATTTCGGATCATATGCACGGAGGCTGTGTTTCAGGGTGAGTATTTGGAAAAGGATTGGGCTGTTTATTTATCTGCTTGGTAAGAATAAGGTCAAATATGATCCTATTGCCGAGTTGATCATGTTCCTGCTTATGCCTTTTGTTTGTTTTTGGACAATGGGTTTCCCTGATGGATTAGGTCTTGTCGAATTGCTTTCCGGTTTTGCTTTTCCAGCTTTATTTGTTGTTATAGGTTATTATTTGCTTGATGATAATGCAGAAAGATCTGAGAGATTAAAGTGGGCAATGATCCGCTATGGCATCTATTTTGCTGTGCTTTTGGTTTTCTACACGGTTCTTTGCTTCGTTGTTCCGATTGCCAGGGCGGAGATCAATCCAGGTTCTTTTTTAGCCAAGCGGCTTTGGTTCAATTTCATTGTTTTAGATGTTTGGCCGCTTCCGATCGGTGATTCTTTGTGGTTTATTCAGTCGTTATTCATTTCTACTGTCATTTTCTATTTTGCAGATAAGTTTAATCTGATGCGGTTCTATAAGATAGTTTTGGCTGTTTTCTTTGTGTTTATGCTTCTGACCAGTGATTTGGCTGGTGTTGTCGGGTTCAACATTCTTGGTTATCGTTACCTGACATCAGGCGTATTTACTAAAGCAATTCCATACCTTTTATTGGGGTTATTATTGAATGAAAGCTACAGTTTGATAAAGAAGGTGCCTTTCTGGGCATATATTATCCTGTTTATTGTAGGCGGAGCTTTGACGGTAGGTGAGTTCTATCTGTTGTTTATTACCGGAAGACTTGTCTATACAGGGCATATGTTTGGATATGCGGTTATGGCTATAGCTGTATGTGGCCTGATGGTGTCTTTTGACAATATGCATTATGATCTTATGTTAAATAAGGGAGGTACAATCGCTAAGGCTATCTATGCCTTATATAGTCCGATGTATACGCTTCTATTCTTATTTATTATGTTGAAATCAGCTAAGAATCTGGATGTCTATTTTCAGTTCAGCGGAATTATTGTATTTGTTGCGTGCCTAATAATTGGAATCATTGTTGCGTTTTTTCAGACTATGTGGGAACTCAAATACGCATGTAATTAGAATCGCTAAGCATTTGATATATAAATATCAAACCGATTTAATTGTTCTTCTTCTTTATTATAATATAATGTTCAAAGTGAGCTGCGGAAGTAGTTCTGTTTTTTGATGCCTAATGATCGTCGTCCTCAGCGCGCGTCAGGAAGCTTCAGATTTCGGATAGTAATGCGGAGTAGTATGCTTCGTACAGCGCAGCTTACGAATTTGCTTTTTATGGATACTTTATGAATACTTCAAGCACTTTATATTCGTTCAAACACGAGATCGGTTTAAGGCTTATCAAGCTGATTAACCTTCTGTGTATGGTTATTGCCTTTTCTGTGGCATGGTTCATGTATTATAAAGCTATATCTCCTTTCTTCTTTTGGGGAGATGTAACAGTTGTATCTATATTTGCTGTTCTATATTTCAGTTTTTGCAAGACATATGATGCTTTTCTTGTTTCCCATTATCGTGTTCTTGAAGTTGTGACCAGCCAGATATTGGCTTTGTTGTTTTCTGACTGCCTCATGTATGCTATAACTTTGCTCTTATATAAGCATTTTCCGAATCCTTTTCCGTTATTGTTGTGTTTTGTTGATCAGGTATCAATTTCCATAATTTGGACTTGTATAGCTCACAGTATCTATTTTAAGTGGTTCCCTGCTAAAAAGACTATTATTGTTTACGATACACGCAGGGGAATGAAGAATCTTATTGAAGTTTATGGTCTTACTAAGAAGTTTGACGTAAAGAAATCTGTTTCAGTAGAAGAATGTCTCAATGATCTTTCGATGATCAATGACATGGAGGTCGTATTCTTAAGCGGTATTCACACTCATGACAGAAACATTATATTGAAGTATTGCTTGTATGAGGGTAAAAAGGTTTATCTGATTCCAAGAATCGGCGATGTCATTATGAGCAGCTCAGTACAGATGCATATTCTTCATTTGCCCATCTTGAGGGTTGAACGCTATAACCCCAGTATTTTTTATTTGTTTTTTAAGAGGTTGTTTGATATTGTTTTCTCTCTTTTGGGACTTATCATTCTATCTCCAGTATTCCTTGTAACTGCAATAGCAATCAAAGCTTATGATAAGGGTCCTGTAATCTATAAGCAGGAGAGACTTACCAAGGATGGTAAGAGGTTCATGATGCATAAATTCAGAAGTATGAGGGTTGATGCTGAGAAAGATGGTGTTGCAAGGTTGTCAAGTGGTGATAACGATGACAGAATAACTCCTGTTGGACGTTTTATCAGAAAAGGCAGGATTGATGAACTCCCTCAGTTGATCGATATTCTTGCAGGAAATCTATCTATTGTTGGTCCACGCCCGGAGAGACCGGAGATTGCAGAAGAATACATGAAGGAGATTCCTGAGTTCCAGCTAAGACTTCAGGCAAAAGCCGGCCTTACCGGATACGCTCAGGTCTATGGTAAGTACAATACCAGCCCTTACGATAAGCTTCAGATGGATCTTATGTATATTGCACATCCCAGTTTTGCGGAAGATATAAGGATTTGTTTTGCTACTTTTAAGATATTGTTCACATCAGAAAGTACTGAGGGTGTTGATAAGGGACAGACAACTGCGATGATCAACGAAAGTGTGACGGACTCATATGAAGATGAATAGTTCAGAATATAAGCTGTTCGTTGCATATCGAGGTGTCTGATTTGAAGAAATACGCAATTATAACAATGGATGTTGAGGACTGGTACCATACCTATTTCCCTGATAAGGATGTGGACAGGAGCAAGAGTTTATTAGATGGTCTGGATGTTGCTCTCGATATCATGGATCAGAAGGGCATTAAGGGTAGTTTTTTTGTCGTTGGCGAGATTGCAGATATGCTTGCTGAAAAGATCCGCAAGATGGATGTGAATGGTCATGATATTGCTTGTCATAATTGGGTTCATTTAAGACCTGTGACATTTACTCTTGAGGATTTTGAGAAACAACTTATTAAAGCTAAGGATAAGCTCGAATCTATTTTAGGACATCCTGTATATGGTTACAGAGCTCCATCTTTTGGAATCGATGATAAGCATTTTGATGTTGTCTTGAAACATTTCAAATATGATTCCAGCAAACTAAAACCGCAGACAAGCAATAAATACGGTGTATTGAATCTTAGTGGATTTAATGAGGTTTTTCCCTGTATCTACAAGCAAGGGGATTTTACTGAATTTGAGGTTTCTACACAAAAGATCTGCTCAATGAATATGCTTCTTGGTGGCGGATATATAAGGATGCTTCCATGGTTTTTCATGAAGAGCATGACAAAAAGATACCTTAAGACCGGCAAACCCTATGTCATGTATATTCATCCTATAGATTTGTCACCAAAGCCGATGCCTAAAGTTGAAGGTGAGAGTTTTGACAGGTACTTAAGAACTCATATTGGACGTTCTGATATGGTCAGAAGATTTAAGGCTGTAATTGAAATGCTCGAAGATGCAGGGTACGAGTTTGTTACTTTTGAACAGTTGAGAAAAATGGATTTGGATCAATTCAATGAGAAAGTATAACGATAAGATCCTTATTGCAGATGGTCATGCAAGACAGGCACTTGCTTTGGCCCGTGCATTTAAAGAATTGGGCTGCTCAGTTACTGCCGTATGCGAATCGGGCTTAGATGTCTGCTCAAAATCCCGTTATGTTGATCGTGTTGTAAAGGATAAATCCATAAAGCAAAGACCGGATCTTCGAGTTGAATGCATTATAAGGGAGGTTTCCAAAGGCGGATATACTCTCGTTATATCTTTTTCGGATGTAACTGTTGAACAGATTTCGTTGAATAAAGAACGGATCGAAAAGTATTGTAAGACAGCCGTTGTGAATAAAGATTTATTCTATTTAGCATATGATAAATTAAATACTATGCGAATCTGCATGGACAATGATATTCCGTGTCCAAATACGTTCTTAGACTGCCAAACAGTTGATGATGTTTTGAGCAAAGATTTAAAGTATCCAATAATTATAAAGCCCCGTTCAGGATATGGTGCAATCGGGTTTCATAAGATTGATAACATTGAAGACTTGAAAACATATCTGCAAGATCATTCTGATGATATTAAGCATTTGGTTATTCAGGAATATATCCCTCAGACAGATCTCCAGTATGAATGTTCGATATTTGTCGATGAAGAGAATGAAGTTAAATCAGCTATGGTATTTGAGAAGAACAGATGGTTTCCTGTTCATGGCGGTTCGAGCACTTTAAATACGTCAGTTAAGGATGAAACGATAGTTGAGAACTGCAGTAAATTAATGAAACTGATAAATTGGCGTGGGTGCTGTGATATCGATCTGATCCGTGATCCTAGAGACGGTGTTGCCAAAATAATGGAGATTAATCCGAGGATTTCCGGGAGTGGAAAGATAGTTCTGTTATCAGGTGTTAACCTCGCTTTGCAAATGCTTCAAATGGCAAGGGGAGAAGAAGTTACTGTCTTTCACGATTATAAAGAAGGTGTACGTTTACGTTGCCTTTATACAGACTTTCTGTGGTTTCTTAAGTCTAAAGACAGGTTTAAAGCTAAGCCTTCCTGGTTTAGCATGAAGAATACTAAAGAGCAGGTTTTTTCATGGAAAGACCCGCTTCCATATTTTGCCTTTTCAATGGGTTCGTTATTAAAACTTAAGAGAGAGCTTAAGAAAAGGGAAGGGTAAACATGTTAATAAGTGTCATTACTGCTTGCTATAACAGCGAGAAAACCATAAAAGATACAATTGAAGCAATGCTGGCTCAGACACATGATGAGGTCGAGTACATCATAATTGACGGTGCATCTAAAGATAAAACTGTTGAGGTTGCTGAGTCTTATCGTAAAAGGTTCGAAGAGCGCGGTTTCAAATATATTATCGTCAGTGAACCGGATCACGGAATCTATGATGGAATGAATAAGGGTATCAGAATGGCGACAGGTGATATCATCGGGATCATAAATTCTGATGATTACTATAAGCCGGTTACTCTTCAGCGTGTTGCAGAGACATATGAGAAAGAACACTTTGATATGTTCTATGCTCAGACAGCAAATATCAATGAGAAAGGTGAATTCCACCATCAAAAAAAATGCAGGGACGATATTTTTGTTACCAGCAGACATTGGAATCACCCAACTACCTTTATCACGAAAGCAACCTATGAAGAGCTTGGTGCATTTAGAAATGAAGGCAATCTTTTTGATGATTTTGATCTTTATCTCAGGATCAGGAAAGCCGGAAAGAAGAGAGTCATTCTTGATGAAACACTTGCTGTTTTCCGTCTGGGAGGCGCGAGCCACCCTCATGGTATGAAGGATACTTGGAGATTTTTCTCGGACAAATATGCCTGCTACAGGCAGAACGGATACAGCTGGATCTATGTCTTTGAGTGTTTAGGCATGGAGATTGCCAGATACTTCTATTTCAGAATTAAGAAATAATGAGTCTATCTTTATGAATATCCTTTTGATGACAAATTCAATGAAACAACCTGATGATATCTATTCCTCGAAAACCGATGTTGTTTTCTTTTTTGCTAAAGAATGGGTTAAAGCGGGTCATCGAGTCGTTATTATTCACAGCGAGACTAAATTCCCGCTATTCTATTATTGGGTTCCGAAATCTATTGCTTCTAAAATTGTTGGCGGAAGGTTTTCTTCTTTTCCATCAGTTTCATCAAGAAAGATACTGAAAAGAGAGCAAGAGGGAGTGATTATCTATCGCCATCCAATGTTTAAAATGATACCCCACTCATCATACAAGGAGTCACAGTATAAGAATCAGATTAAGCATATTCAGGATTTCTTAGCAGAGATTGATTTCAAACCGGATGTAATAACAGGACACTGGTTGGAACCGCAACTAAAACTGATTCATGAATTAGGTTGTGCTTTTAATGCAAAAACAGGCTTTGTTATACATGGAATGCTTCCCGATACTCTTAGTGAAAAATACAAGGAGTATATAAAAGAACTAAATTGTTTCTTCTTGAGGTCACAAGCAGTAAAGGAGCTAACATTGAAGAGTAACCAAAGGTCGTTTATGCCTAATAAGGTGCGCGTTTGTTATTCCGGAATTCCTGATGAATATGTTGGATCTATTATAAAGCGTACTGATTGGAAAAAAGATGGGCTGTTCAAGATCATATATGTAGGACGTCTTGTAAGGTATAAACGTATTGATGCGGTTATTGAGGCACTTGCCAATAATTTAAAGGATGTTAACTATAGATTTGACATTATTGGTGAGGGAGATGAGAAAGAAAACTTAATGAAGCAGGCTAATGCCTTGGGTGTTTCTGAACTCGTTTGTTTTCACGGCCGTATACCGCGAGATGAGGTTCAAAAAAAACTTCATGAATCTGACTGTTTTGTTATGATCAGTGAAAATGAAGTTTACGGGCTTGCTTATCTGGAAGCAATGGCTGCGGGATGCGTTACTATTGCTTCAATTGGTGGTGGAATGGATGGGATTATCGAATCTGGTAAGAATGGTTATCTTTCTGAGCAAGGAAACAGTGAGAAACTTGGCGAGCTTCTAAACAAGATCTATTCGCTCTCATCAACTGATGTTGAACGGATCAGAGAGAATGCAACAGAAACTGTCAGAACCTTTACTGACAGTAGAGTAGCGGAGAAATACTTACAGGATATTGTTTCTGACTGAACCATTTTGAATGGAGAGGGTATAAAACTTATGATTAATAAGAAAGTTGCATATATAGGTGGCTGCTGGTCTACTAATATAGGTAATGCGTTTTTTAATCTTGGAGCAGATTATGTTCTGAAACAAGTCTTTGGTGATGAAAACGTCTATATGGTTGCTGATCACTCTGCATTTGCGCCTTTGAGGAAAGCTACCAAGGGAAATATCCCACTGGCTTTAAATTATTGGAAGCATTTGGACGTTGACTATGTCGTTCTTTTAGGTCCTATTCTTGGCAAACAATTTCTTCCGGTTTGGAAAGATACATTGGATACTTTAAAGCAACGCGGAATACGTTATATGATTCTTAGCGCTGGTATGATGAAGTATACAGATGAAGATATAGCGGAAGCTAAAGCGTATTTTAAGGATAATCCGCCTTATGTGATAACAACGCGTGACCATACTATGTATGAGACATTTAAAGACTCTGTGCCAAATATATTTGACGGTGTGTGTTTCTCTTTCTTTGTGCCGGACTATTATAAGCCTGTCGGTACTGATCTGGGAAAAACTATTGCTATAAATTTTGACAAAATAGATGAACCATTAATTTATATTGATGAGCCGCGCAAAAATTACAAAGTAGAGTTTGATTTCGAAGAACATCATTTCGGTATGCAATTCAAGAATCTCTCAAAAATAGGTTTGCGAACTGACCGATTTACAGATGCCTTAGTATATTTAGCCAGTCCGCTTCCAAGGGGCAGGAGAGCTGAAAAAATGGGAGAGTATACAATAATCCGTACTGATCATAGATATAATCCATTGTTCATCAGAAAAGTTTATCGATATCCTAATTCTTTTTGTTCCGATATTCCTCATACATATGCAAATATATATGCAAATGCTGAATTGACGATATCTGATCGTGTTCATGCATGTGCAATTGCCTTAGCGTATGGCAATTCAGCATATCTTTTTGCAAAGACCGGAAGAAGTGAACTTCTGACCAGAGTCGGGGCGGACGGTATCTATGATCATCCTGTGAAGATTAATCCGGAGTATTTGAATTCAGAGAAGATAAAACTCATTGAGTGGCTCAAGAGTATGGAGTATTAATATATGGCAAACCTATCGTTTTACATTGCAAAATTTTTTAGTAGGATGAATCTGACATCTAAGAAAAACTGTAATATCAGTAAGCTTTCAAGGGTAGCAGAGAAATGTCAGTTGTATAACGTAAACATGGATCGTTATTCTTATATAGGACAAAGTGCTGTGTTAAGCAATGTTCAGATTGGACAGTTTTGTTCGATCGGCGGTTACGGTCAGATTGGCGGTGGAATGCATCCAACTGAATTGGTATCTACTTCGCCGTGTTTCCTTTCCGGAAAGAGCACTTGCGGACGTAACTTTGCACAGATACCTTATAAGTCTTCCAAAACGGTTGTTATTGAAAATGATGTATGGATAGGTGTTGGCGTATATATTAAAGCAGGTGTTCACATAGGAAACGGAGCGATTATTGGTGCTCATTCTGTTGTTACTCATGATGTTGAACCTTATTCAATCGTTGCCGGTGTGCCTGCAAAAGAGATTAGGAAACGTTTTGATGAAGCTACTATTAAGAAGCTTCTTGAACTGAAATGGTGGGATTTTCCTGAAGAGAAACTGGATAAGTATGGCGAATTCTTTTCTTCGCCGGAATTATTGTTCTCTTATTTAGCGAATGAATAGCGCTCTTAATGACTGTATAATTGTTGTTTTTGAAAGAATGGAGAAATTGAATTGGATATTTTAACATATCTACAATTATTTGCATCGATTACACATGCAATTATTTTGTTTTTCCTTCCCGGGTTAGTTTCTTATAAAACGTATGTCATTTTCCTTGTTGCTTTAACGGCATTATCAATATTGGTTTTCATTATCCGAAGAAAGGGAAAAGTACCTATTATATTCGGAATAATTTTCTTAGTCTACGCTGCAGTTATCGGGTTATATGCTTTGGTTACACCGGCAATGTATCCTATACTTCAAGAGAGTAATTATATGGGCAGCTTGTTATGTCTTGCCGGTCAAATTCTGCCTAATGGTTTATTTGCCTGCTTTGTGGCAGAAGATGAACAACTTCAGGTAAAAGTAAAGAGACTTGCTCCTCTTGTAGGAACAGTATTTGCTATTATTGCTCTTATTTGTACATTGCACCCGACTTTAGTTACCTCCGGCGGACTCATGGATAACGAGAATGGTCTTGATTATCAACGTGTATCATATATGGCGGCATATTCTGCTGCTATGATGGAGTATTACCTTCTAACAAGACATACGGAAGTTCATTTCTTGTTTTTCAAAAACAAGCTTGGATTAGTTGTCAGTGGCATAGTTATATTCTTGGACTTGCTTGTAACGTTGATTTCCGGTGGCCGCGGTGGATTTGTTACGTTTATTGTATTTTTTATAATAAGCATATTTTTGGCGTACCGATTTGGACTATATCAAAATTACAAGGTATTACGTGTGCTTTTGGTAGGCCTCATTGCTTTGATCGGTGTTTATGCTGCGAATTGGTTTGTGCTTAAGTCTTCGGTTTCTACATCAGGATATGGTCGTATTATATCTATGATAAAAGGTGCAGGTGATATTAGAAGACTTGCAAAAATTGAAACGGCTATTGATACATTTATACAGAAACCAATTTGGGGTCATGGGTTTGGTTCTGTATATTTGGAGTTTGGACAGTATACCCATAATTTTTTCACAGATATCCTTGTCGAGGGTGGATTAGTTCTTACTATTATTGCTATTTTATTTCTGTTCTATTGTTTTGTTTCTTCTATAAGATTGATAAGACTGGATAATTCTGATTTGATCTGGTTTTACTTCTTCCTTTGTGGTTTTACACTGTCTATGTTTAGTGGTTACTATCTTACTCAGATTCCGCTTTGGTGGGGATTATCATTTGTTGTAGCAAAGAATTTTTGGATTCGTAAAAATGCAGGAGTTGAAAAAGCTGAATCTGATTCAAATACAGAAAATATTGTTCAAGATAGTTTCGATAATGTAGATAATGCCGAAAGCGATAATAATGGATAGAAAACTTGGAAAAAATCTTGTAATGAGTATCGGATACAATCTGTTAACGATGATTGTACCTCTTATCACTGCACCTTATTTAGGCAGAGTCCTTGGTGCGGAGAATGTTGGTATTTATACTTATGTGCATTCTGTTGCTGCATATTTTGTAATGTTTGGCATGCTCGGATTAAGAAATTACGGAAACAGAACAATTGCAAGGAACAGAGATGATTTTGAATTGAGAAGCAAGGCCTTTTCGGAGCTGTATTCACTTCAATTGATTACAGCAGGAATTGCCTGTGCAGGGTATATTGTATACCTGATAGTGTTCTGTAGAATACACAGGCTCATGGCGCTTATTGTCGGTCTATATGTTCTTATGTCTGTTTTTTCTGTCGGTTGGTTCCTTGAAGGAATGGAAATGTTTTCGACAATGGCTATCAGAACAATGTTTATTAAATTAGTAAATTTGATCTCGGTATTTGTTTTTGTTCGTGATAAGGATGATGTTGCTGTTTACTGTTTAATAATGTCTGCATTATTTCTGATTTCAGAGTTACTGTTATGGCCGATCGTACTAAAAAGAGTTAAGTTTAGAATTTGTAAATGGAAAGATATTAAGATTCATTTTAAACCGACGCTTCTTTTGTTTGTCCCTGCAATTGCTGTCAGCATATACCAGACAATGGATAAGATTATGATCGGTGCAATTGCCAGTGAAACGGAACTGGCGTATTACGAGTATGCAGATAAGATCATACAGATACCAGCTCTGGTATTTACTGCAATCGGTTCTGTTATGCTGTCTAAGATGTCTTATGTTTATCACAACGAAAAAGAGAAAGCAGAAAAGACAATCGGTTCTTCTATGGATCTTACGTTTTTAGTCAGCACTTCCTGCATGTTTGGAATTCTTGCAATCGCAGATGAATTAGTTCTTATTTACTATGGAAATGATTTTGTTAAGAGCGGACCTATCATGATGGCCTTAGTTCCAACTATCATTATGTACGGATGGGCTAATGTTTTAAGGATGCAGTATATTATTCCTAATAATCTTGATATGGTTTACATAAAATCAACTTTTGCCGGAGCAGGTATTAATCTGATCTTTAATTTTATATTTATTCCGAAATTTGCTGCACTCGGTGCTGCGATCGGAACGATTGCAGCTCAATTGACAGTTGCTTTGTTCTTTACTTTTTCTGTAAGAAAATATCTTCCTTTCAAGAACTATATTAAAAATAATCTTGTTTTATGGCTGATAGGTCTTGGCATGTTCATTGCAATAAAGGCTGTCCAACTGCTGCATACGACGTCTGTTGTATATCTGATAGTAGATGTGCTTGTCGGTGTTGTTGTTTATGGAATATTGTACTTCGTTTATGGATTATTCAGTAAGAATAATCTTGCGGGATTTCTTGTACATGGGGTTGTAAAGAAATTTAAGCACACAAAGTAACGGTGTAATATATGGCATATATATATCCTAAGTTCTCAAAGTATGAATTAATCGGTGTCAGATTAGGCGGTGCAGGCCTTGGAAATCTATTGTTTACATGGTCAAGGGTAATTGCAGCTTCTGAAAAACACAATGCAACACTTATTTGGCCGACATGGCCTTCAATAAAAGTTGGACCATGGATCAGACATGAAAAAGATAAGCGTTCTTATATTGGATTGTTTACAAATAAGACCAAAATGTGCAGTGGTTTTAAGAAATATATGAAGCTTTGCTTTGGTAAGAAGATTCACACCAATAAGCTCGATGAAATTGATTGGGATAATTTAGGTGAGAATGACATAGTTGTGTATGACGATTTTAAGTTAGCTCCCGGTGTTTTCCAAATGAATTTCAACGGCACTCGGGAATATAGAGATAAGATAGTCGATATCATTATCAGCAGCCTGGGTAAAAAGGGCAAAAGAGCATTAGCTTATAACGCAGAAAACACTATTAGCGTACACGTCAGACTGGGCGATTTTGACAAGACAACCAAGGAGCTTGACAAAGGCAAAAACAATATGAGAATTCACATCGATTGGTACGTAAACGTTGTGAAAAAGTTGCGCGATGCTGCTGGTTGGAATGTTCCGGTTAATTTATTCTCTGATGGAACAGATGAAGAGCTGGCTGATTTGATCTGTCTTCCTGAAGTAAATCGGATAACCTTTGGAAATAGTATTGGAGATATAGTTGGTTTATCAAGGTCACCGATAATGATTTCGTCTGGTTCTTCTTTTTCTTTATGGGCTAGATTTTTGGGAAACTGCAGCAGCATTTCATATCCCAATCAGATCAAGGACCGGGTTCATACCGGTGAGGGGTTTGAGATCGAACTGGGGTTTGATGACGAACTAACCGGCGAACAAAAGTCATATGTTCAAAAAATCTATAGCCGGTAATATTTGAAGAAGAATAGCAATGAGTAGAATTCTTGTTTATGGTTTAGTCGATTCAAAGACTTTTGGCGGAATAGGTTCATATTTAACAGAAATGAACCGTCATATGTCAGAAGATACTGTTTTTGATTATATAATTGAAGGCTGTTCCTGTTCGATTCAGGATCGAATAGAAGAATTAGGCGGAAAGATATATTACATTACTAAAAGAACAAAGAATCCGTTTTTGAATCTTAAGGAAAACAGGAACATATTAAAAAGCTTAAGAGAAACACACGATGCAGTATATTTTAATCTTTCAACATTAGGTTGGATAGAACCGATTAAGATAGCGATTTCGCTTGGCTACCGTGTGTTTGTACACGCTCACAATTCAAGGCTTGTTGTTGATGATTCAAAGCATCGTCTTGTTTTTAACATTAATAAAAAAAGGTTATCCGGACTTAAAGTAACCAGATTTTCCTGTTCTAAGAAAGCTACTGAATTTATGTATTTACCGAATGATCAGGTGCAGTTTATTCATAATGCAGTTGATATCGATATGTTTAGATTCAATGAAGAAGAGCGCATTCAGGTTAGAAATGAACTGCATATTTCAGACAGTACTAAGGTTATTGGATTTGTTGGAAGACTCGTTGATCAGAAGAATGTGTTATTCCTTTCTGAAATATTAAAAAGTATCATTGAACAAAGCGATATTGATGTTGTACTGATGATTATTGGTGAAGGAATTTTAAAAGATAAGCTGCAAGAAAAAATAAACTCATTAAACTTGCAAGATCGCTGTTTTATTCTCGGAGACAGGTCTGATATTAACAGATATTATAATTCCATGGATGTATTTGTGCTCCCGTCTTTATATGAGGGGTTACCGATTGTAATGGTAGAAGCTCAGGTATCCGGTCTGCCTTGTATTGTTTCTGATGTTATTACTTATGAGTCAAATATAAGCGGTGATGTTACTTTTTTACCAATTAATGATGCAAGTATTTGGGGCGAAGTTATTTTGAACAAACTGAATAATAAGAATACAAACAGAGAATTAATGAGCGAAAAGTTGAAAGATTCGGATTTTGACATTGATCATGAAGCTCTTCGATTGGAGAGTATTCTGACTGGTGATTTATAAGGAGATTGTATGAAGAATACAGTTGTTATAGGTCAGCTCCATTTTAAGAAAAACGATATGATAGGTGCTGTAGTAAAAACCAGAAATATCTATTATGGATTATTAGAAAAGCATGGGGAAAAACTGATTTCATATGTTGATATTTGGGGCGGAAAAAAACGTATTGCTATTGTTTTTGCAGAAGTTTTTAAGGCATTTAAAAAATGCGAAAACGTTATTCTGGTAACTTCTGCTATTAAAGGTTCATATGTTTCTTATGTTCGACTTCTTCAGAAGATATTTAAAAGAAGAGTAATTTATATACCAATTGGAGTAAGAATCAGCGGCAGAATCGCCAATGATTCCAAAGCAAGAAAAAGACTAAGCTTTTGTTCAGCTATTTTACCTGAAAGCAAACAAAACTGTTGTGAGTTGCAGTCTTTAGGTTTCCCGGAAGTGTATTTGCTTAGAAACTTTAAGTCTGTAAAGACTTTGGGGCGCAGTTATGATTCACTACATCACAATATGACTGTTATGTCTTTTTGTACTTTTTCGAGAGTTACAAAAGAGAAGGGTATAACTGATGCTATTATTGCAATTTCGAGAGCTCAAGAATTAGTTTCAAATATACGATTTGAATTGCATATTTATGGTGGAATAGATCCTGATTATAAAGAAGAATTTGAGTCATTATTGAAAAAATATTTTTTTGTTGTTTATGAAGGCTCTGTTAATTCTGAAGATGCTGTATTAACATTGGAAAAGCATGATGTTTTATTGTTTCCCACACGTTTCCCTGATGAAGGAATTCCTGGAACTATAATTGATGCTTTTGCTGCCGGTATTCCAACAATCTCGTCAAAATGGTTATATTTTGATGAAATATTTGAAGACCATAAAACAGCATTAGGATATGAATACCTTAATGTTGATTCACTGGTAGATACAATTATATATGCTACTAAAAATATAGATGAGTTGATTAATATCGGCCGTAATGGTCAAAAAGAATATGAAAAGTACGATTCTTCTGCGGTCCTTCCCGTTTTAGAGAAGCAATTGTTATAACAGTTCCTGGCCTTCACTCAAACCTTTAAATATCCCATTCTTTTCAATAAGATCGCTGTAGGTTCCTTCCTCGGCGATCTTTCCATTATTAAGCACTAATATCCTGTTGCATTTCTGAATAGTAGAGAGGCGGTGTGCAACGATGATCCTGGTGCAATTAAGTGATTCCAGAGCTTCTGTTATCTTTTGCTGAGTAATGTTATCCAGGGAAGATGTTGCTTCATCAAAGATAAGTATGCTTGGATCAGAAGCAATTGCACGTGCGATAAGTAATCTTTGTCTCTGACCACCGGAAAGGGAGAGACCGCCATCCTGGATCATGGTCCGCATTCCCATAGGCATATCTTTGATATCTTCTGCGATGCAGGCTATTTCGGCCGCTTTCCAAACATTTTCAGACTTTGTGCTAGGATTGGATATAGCAATGTTGTCGTAGATGGTACCGGCAAATAGCTTTCCGTCCTGCATAACGGTACCGATGTGCTGTCTAAGTGAATTCTTATTTATTGATTCAAGATCCTTGTCATCAAAGAGAACTTTGCCTTCCGTAGGCTTCTCAAGACCAAGAAGCAGGCGCACTAATGTTGTTTTACCGCAGCCTGTATGTCCGACGATAGCAACATAATCGCCTTTGTTGATCTTAAGGTTAAGATCCGTAAATACAGGCTTTGTGTTTTCAACGTAATTAAAAGTGATGTTCTGTAATTCGATATTTCCTTGAAGTTCGTTGATTACTTCAGCGTTGCCGTTTGACTCAGGAACGGCATCGAATAAAGGCTTTAAAAGCTTCAGAATAGGCTTAACCGTAGCCGTGGAGATGGCTAGTGTTGATAACGCTGTAAATGCTGATGAGATATAACCGTAAGATGCATTGAAAGCATAGTAGTCAGCTACAGAGACATTGTTCTTTACGGCTATAAGGTACATGGCAAGTGTTCCGAGCAGAGATACTGCTGTGATCATGACTTGTGATAAACGTATGAACAGAGGGGGATTGTAGGTGAGCTCTGAAGTCTTTGAATAGTACTTAGACCACTTCTCGAATGCTTGTTCCTCAACGCCAAAGCCTCTGATCTTTTGGATTCCGGATATCAGAGAATATACAAAACCACGCTCATTTGCGTTTGCTTTTAGTTTCTCGTTATCAACTCTGATCTGCATTTTCGATGTTATCAGTGTGATGCAGACGGTCAATATAGTAACGGTTAAGCTTGGCCAGACGAGGCTTGGAGCGAAGCTGAATATCTGGAACAGATAAACAAGCGAGAACAGCCCCGTTACAGCTGACGAGAAGAATGTATCAACTATTGTATTGCAGAGCTTATCAACATTTGTAATGTCCTGATTAAGCTCGCCGGCAGAGTGCGTTCTGAAGAACGGAGCAGGGAGTGAGAGAAGTCTCATCATGGAAGCTGCACCGGTATTGATGCTGAGCTTGTTTCGTATCCTTGCTAAGAGAAGACTTCTGATAATTGTAAGGAATATAGTGGACAATGTTGCGAAGAACAGAAAGCTTGCAGCAGCGGATAAAAGCGCCATGCTTTTTGCCTGAATTACCGGTCCTATCAAGATCTGATTTAACGTAGGTGCGAGCAATCCGACTATTGTGATCGCAGCTGAAGCAAGAGCAAAACTTATGAAATCCCAGGCGTTAAGACATTTGAGCATATAGCGCAGGAGATCTTTGGTGTTCATCTGTCGCTGGGGCAGAGGACGGTAGAAACATAATGCTTTATCGCTTAATTGTGCTGCATTCTTGCTGTTTATACGGATATTTTTGCCTGAGTCTGGATCAGAATAATGGTATCCTCCGAATGCGGAAGGAATAAGAGCTACAGTTTTGTCTGAGTCTTTAATAGAAGCGATCATGGGGCCTGCTGCATCATTGTACCATTTATTGGGGAGGGTTACCTCACGGTACATTATTCCTGTTAAGGCTGATACGACATTTAAATGATCGATAAGACCAGTTGTTTCATGGATTTCGGGCATATTAATTTGCATTGCTTTAAGCAAAGCGGATAAAGCATATTTCTCATAGTTCATATTTCCGGAGTTATTATTCATTTGATACCAACTCCTTATATAAACCTTCTTTAGAGAACAGCTCTTCGTGCGTTCCGCGCTGGACTACAGAACCTTTGTCGATAACGATTATCTCGTCACAGTCTCTGATGGTAGAAAGTCTGTGAGCAACTATTATGGTGGTGATGTTCCGGTTTTTAATAGAATTCATTACCTTGGCTTCTGTCTCTGAATCAAGGGCAGAAGTGGCTTCGTCCATTATCAGGATAGAAGGGTTTCTTACAAGTGCTCTGGCGATCTCCAGGCGCTGTCTCTGGCCGCCGGACAGATCTTTGCCGCCGTCTAAGATCCTGTGCTGTAAATAATCATCATAAGCTTTAACATCATCGTAGATCCAGGCATCCTTAAGGGCGTCTGTTATGCTATCCCCAACGATAGATTGGTCCCAAAGCCTGATGTTATCTAAGATCGTATCATCAAATAAAGTGCTTTCCTGATCGACAACGCTGACAGATCCTATAAGTGATTTTCTGTCGATGTCCTTTAAAGATCTGCCATCAATTAATATGTCGCCTGAATCAGGCTGATAAAGACCTGAAATGAGTTTTACTAATGTGGATTTACCACAGCCTGATCTTCCGACGATTGCTGTTTTCCTGCCTGCTTTTATAGACAATGAAAGATCGTTAAACAGAGGCTTTGAGAGCTTGGAATAACCGAAAGTGACATTCTTTAATTCAATATCGCCATCGAGTTTTGTAGTGCTTTCAGTGTCACTTTTCGCATTAAACACAGAATCTTCAGGATAGTTCATTACATCATCGATTCGTTCCATCTTAGTCTTCATTTCCTGAATCGACTGTCCGGCACTGATAAGAGATGTGGCAGGAGTCATGAAGGATGAGAGATATCCCTGGAATGCCATTAACATACCGGCAGTGAACTTACCGTTGATAATAAGCAGAACACCTATACCTAATACGATAACGTTTGCTAAACCTGTAATGGAGAAGGGAATGGTATTTAACAGAAGATTCAATTTAGTGCTTTTAACATTCTGAGTATTTAACCTTGCCTGATAGCCTGACCAGCGGCCGAAAAATCCTCTCTCGGAACCTGATGCTTTAATAGTTTCAATCATGGTGATGCCGGACATTGTCTCGGACGCAAGAGCCGCTTCATTACGCTGGCTTACTCTTGCTATATTGTTGCGCTTTACGGCAATCAATGTTGAGAAGAGCAGGTTTAAGATGATCGCTCCAACACCAATAAGCGTGAGAATCAGACTGTATCTAATCATGATGACGAGATAGATTACGAGCATACACGACTGCAGGATCAGGGGAGCAAATGTCTGTATCAAAGTATTAGCTACAGAAGCGTTCATAGTCTGCCTGTCGGCTATATCAGATACATGTCTTTGCGAGAAGAAGAGCATTGGAAGGTGCAGGACTTTCCTAAGATAATTCGAACTGCCTTTTGCGGCGAGCTTTGCTTCGATCTTCAGTGTATAAATAGCTGAGATAGCACCTGTAACCACAGAAACAAGTGCAAATAACAGGAATATGAACGTGAAAAGATTCAGATAATCCGGATCAGAACCTGATAGCAAACGGTCAATAAATGTCATTGCAAATGCAGGTTTAAACATCTCCAGGATTGAAGCAATTGTAGTCGTGATGAGAGCAAAGAATATTGCTTTTCCTGCACCGGAAAGCTTTTCGCGGGCATAACTGAATACAGATTTAGGTTTTCCAAACGGCTTAAATTCCTCAGAAGGTTCAAAGAAAAGACAGACTCCTGTATATTCACGGTCGAATTCTTCCCAATCAACCTTGATCTTTCCCTTTGCAGGATCGTTAATAAACGCTTTATTGCCTTGGAAACCGCAAAGCACTACAAAATGATTGAATCCCCAATGGATAATGCAGGGGAAAGGTCCGTTATCCTTAAGTTCTTCAGCCTCGACTCTCCAGCCTTTTGCCGTAAGGCCATATGTCCTTGCTGCTTCTACAATGTTTTTGGCATTTACACCAGCCATAGAGACACCGCAGTCGCTTCTTGTCTGCTCCAAAGGTATCCAGTATTTATAGAAGTGCAGGATCATGGCAAGGGCAGCGGCGCCGCATTCCAATTCCTCCATCTGAATAACAAGGGGAACATTTACATAACCCTTTTTAACCGGTTTTGGAATTGTGTTCTTGCCAGCCAAACCCATGTGATTATACTCTCGGTAAATTATAAAGCAGGGAATAGGGGTCAAATTGGCTTCCCAGTATTATCCAGGTCAATATACCGATAACAAGCATCAAAACAGCTGCTATCACAAGCCAGATACCGGGAGTGGTAACTTTTATGTATTCATTTAAAGGCTCAGGCGAATCTACTGCCTCAAGACTTTTCTCGCGAAATAACATTTTGTTATCTGTATCCGCCATGTACCGTCTCCTGTCCTTTAATTTATTAATTATAAACTATATACCAGAGTTCTGTTTTCCTTGTTTTTGGGGTTGTTGAAGCATAAAATATTGATATTCTGTTTAGTTCAGGGAGAACAAGCTTTTTGGATACTGTAATTAGAGATAAAGCACTTGAACTTATAAAGGCTTCTGTCTGGGATACAGCAGTTCCTGAACTAAATTCCGAACAGGCAGAAGCTGTTTATCAGATCTTTAAATCCCATGCTATTCTGGCTTTGCCTGAAAAGGTTTTGCCTCAGATTCCTGATCTGTCTGATGACCTCACGAAAAAGTGGAGAAATGATATAGTTCATATCATTCAATCTAACTATCTGATTATTACTGTCGAGAATGAGACAATTCGGATGCTGGATAACCATAATATCCGTTTTGTAGTCATTAAGGGAACATCAGCTGCCCGTTACTATCCATCACCCGATCTTCGTGCATTAGGTGATATTGATATAGTTGTAAATCCGGAAGTTTTTGAAAAAGCATGTGCGGTAGTTCTAAATTCCGGTTCGATAGAGAAGACTGACGAGATGGACATCATCATGGGCAGACATAGATGCTTTCAAAAGAATAATGTGGAGATTGAGATCCATAGATTCTTTGCATTGCCTGAGAATTCTGCCACGCTTGAAAAGCTCGACAGGCAGTTAATTAAAGGAATCAATAGTACTCACAGATTAGCGAGCACAATAGACGGACTTATACTCCTGGAACATATAAATCAGCATTTTTTCGAAGGTATCGGTCTAAGGCACATACTTGACTGGATGATGTTTGCCGATAAATGCCTTAATAAAGATAATTGGCCTGAATATATTAAAGGAGCAGAGTCTGTCGGCTTAGCCAAACTCGCTGAATCATTATCATCGATGTGTGAGATATATTTAGGTCTAAAACCACAATATGAATATAATCGGGTAAATGATCAGGTTTGTGAAGAACTCTTGGATTATATCCTGCTTAGCGGAAACTTCGGAAGTTCGCCTGAATGGAGAAAAAATTCGACATCAAGATTTATATCTAAACATAGAAATCCTGTCGAATTCTTTAAGTTTTTGCAGGTGCGTGGTCTTGAGAATTGGAAAAACTCTGATAAGCACAAGTTCCTCAAGCATTTTGCGTGGGTTTATCAAAGTGGATTAATGCTTAAGAATTACTTTTCGAGAGATCATTCTGACTTCAGGTTAAACAAAGGAATCAGTAATCTTATGAATACTTCTAAGTTGTTCAGTGAAGTTGGTGTCAGTCATTCTTCTTTGGAAAAAAGCAAGTTTGATGCAGATGAATACGTAAAAAGCATCTCAAATTGACAAGGAGGGGTATTTGGTTAAAGCAATTCCGACAGATGAATACTTCTCTCTTGTCCGTGAACAGCTTTCTGTGCAGGGCAAGGCTTTTGTCCGTGTAACCGGAAACAGTATGCAGCCGTTACTATATCATTTGCGCGATGGAGCAGTTATTGTTCCACCAGCTAAGATACGTGTTGGCGACATTGTATTGTACGACAGGCAGAACGGCCGTTTTGCTCTTCACCGCGTCATATGGAAGGGGAAGACCAGCTTTAAAATGGCCGGTGATAACCAATACTATATTGATAAAAATCTGAATTATGACCAGATCGTCGGCGTTGTATCCGAGATTGAAAGAAAAGGGAAGAGGATAAGCTGCAACAGTTTT
The DNA here is from genome assembly GCA_003149065.1 of Ruminococcaceae bacterium R-25. NCBI lineage: Bacteria > Bacillati > Bacillota > Clostridia > Eubacteriales > Oscillospiraceae > Ruminococcaceae bacterium R-25. Next base: position 757,856 of record QGFZ01000001.1, on the reverse strand, counting down.
GGCTTAAGGTTATATTCGTTTTGGGTTATAGTAATAACCGGACCGAGAATATTTATACATAAAGCCGCCGCTAAGATAAAAAGCATTATGTTCCATTCAGGTGGCAAGGCAAAGAAGGGAGATCAATGATGAAGATCCGTTCAGGTTATATGCTCCGTAAAGTTATAGATACATATGTGATCATGGGGATCGGCAGTGATAATTATGTTCCTAACAGGATCATGAGCTTAAATGAGACAGGAGCTTATCTTTGGAGATTATTGGAAAAGGGGAGCGATAAGCAGGCTCTTATTGATAATCTTATCTCTGAATATGAAGTTGACTTAACTACAGCAGAAAAAGATGTTGATGTCTTTCTGGATCAGCTGCGTGACAAGGACCTTATTGAGGAATGATTCAAAAGAACTGGGATACAAACAGCATCAAAGACCAGCTTCAGTTAAAGGCAATAAAAGAACGAAGACCTTTAAGTTGTATTTTCGAGCTCACATATCGCTGCAACTTTAACTGCAGGATGTGCTACGTCCATATGATTGACAGTCAGGCTTCTAAATACGGCCGAATGCGCACGCTCGATGAATGGCTTAATATGGCTAACCAGATCCGTGAAGCTGGAGTGTTATACCTTACACTGTCAGGCGGTGAGTGCACTCAATATCCTCATTTTATTGAACTTTACGAGAAGCTCGCTCAGATGGGTTTTCTATTAACCGTTATGTCCAATGCCGGATCTTACAGCGACGAGATTCGCGATCTGTTCAGGAAATATCCTCCTCACAATGCGGCGATTACGCTTTATGGCGGCTCTAATGAGACTTATCAGGCTGTAACAGGTGATAAGAATGGATTTGATAAGACAGTTGAAAATATCCGTTTCTTCCGATCTTTAGGTATTCCTGTCAACTTAACTTTCACGATGATCAAGCAAAATGTACGTGATTATCCTTTGGTCGGTCAATTATGCAGCGATTTGAATCTCCCGTTTGTTCTAATAACAGATATTAATGCTCATAGATATGACTCCGGTTTTTCAGAAGCATTGTCTTGCAGACTAAGCCCTGCCGAAAGAGCTTGTGTTGCATGCAGGCCTTCATCTGAAGTTTCTAAAGCTTTGGAAGAATCAAAAGAATTAGAGAAAAAGTTAGATGGATTTAGAATAGAAGATTATCAAGAATCTGATAGTGCTGATGATAAGGATTATTGTATCGGTTCTTATTCTGCATGTGCCATATCATGGAACGGCAATATGAATACATGTATATCATTGCTCGGAATGAAGGGCGCTGATCCTTTTGAGATAGGCTTTGAAGCAGCATGGGAACAATTGAAAGCAAATCAGGCATCTGTTTTTAAACTTCCTGATGTATGCGCAAAATGCTCTTTGAGATCAGATTGCACACGTAATTGTGCAGGCAGACGGTTTGAAGGAACGGGTTCTATAGATGAACCGGATCCCTATACTTGCCAGTATACTTATCTCCTGAAAAGCCTTAAAAATCAAGAAACTCTGACTGTTTTTCCTACTTCTCCGGAATGTATTTGATGTATAATTATCATGTTGGAAAAGACTTCGGGAAGGGAGAATTATTATGAAGAAGACTTATGAGTCTCCTAAGCTTTTTATTGACGAATACGCAGCTGATACTATGATCGCTTCAACCGGCGGCTTATCCCCATCTTCAGCAAAGAATGGTAATCCGGCAAATAATCAGAATTGCTGGGGTTGTGATTATGAATTTGGACATTTAGCTCCTGGTGATTCAAACAATGTTTGTTTTGGACATGTCCCGGGAATGTGTGATTAATTAATGAGAATTGCACTCGGAAGCTTCTTGCTTTCTGTTAACGGGGAAGATGAATTATTAGATTCTATTTTTGCCGGTTGGAAGAATGAACAAGATGTTTCGGATACATTTCAAGAATCGATAAAGATTCAGCTTATTTCTTCAGATTATAATGATTTGAGCAAACCTGAGGGATGGTACGCAGAATCTGAAGGTGCTCACAAAAAAACATATTATTCATGTTATGGAATAACTTATTTCTCTTTAGAATATGATATTCCGGTCGATGCAATTAGAGTTTGTTTAAATGGTAAGAACACTATTTACGCCAAGATGGGTATCCAATACGCGATTATGCTTGCTCTACATGATCACTGTATCGGACTTCACGGCGTAACACTGGTGATAAGAAACGAGATCGTTATTCTTTCTGCACCGAGTGGAACTGGTAAGACTACTTTATCTAAGCTTTTAGAATCTTATAGTGATGCAATCGTTATTAACGGTGATTTTGCTTTGCTTAGGCCGACTGAAGACGGAGTTATATATGAACCTACGCCTTTCTGCGGATCTTCAGCCAGAAGCTTGAATCATAGACTGAAAGTTAACAGAGTGGTTTTTTTAGAGCAAGGGAAGAGCAATATTTGGCGTGAGCTTAACGGCAGGGAAGCGTTAACTTCGTTTTTATCGAATTCTTTTGTTCCTGAATGGAACAGCGGGTTTGAGGAAAAAATAACAAGCAGTATAATTAACTGTATTGAAGCTTTGAAAGTTAATCATTACGCTTTTTTACCGGTTCAAGAAGCCGCTTTGTATTTTGAGAAACAATTAGATAATTACGATGATTGATCATCGTGTTTATAACAAATTAAAGGAGGAAAAGAAAATGTCCGATTTTAAAGCACCTGTTACTCAGGAAGAATGGGAAGCACTTAAGAAAATGCTCAGAAGTGAGATCAGCGATGCAGATCTCGAAGCTGTAGTTGGCGGAAATGACGATAGACCGAAGCCTAATTCATATGTTGATTGGGTATGTCTTGGATGCGGTGCAATGTTAAGGTTAAGACAACTCCAGGATCTTGCTAAGCACATGACAAAGTGCCCTGGTAATCCTTTTAAGTAATATTTTTATCAAGTATAATGCTGTTGCCTGACAATCCTGTCAGGCAATTTGCATGGTGATTTTTGATGAAGAAAGCCCTTAAGATAGTTCTGGTTATATTAGCGTTTGCTGCTGTTTTTACGCTTGGCTGCTTTATGCCGAAGCTCTGGCCTAAGGTATTAAACAGAGTAATATATCCGGTATTCCCTCAGCTCAAGCCTGCACCTTTAGAGATTGATCTTTATGAGCCTTATTACAATGCAAAGCTTGGCGATCCTATCAGTGAGACAGACAGCGTAATTTACTATTTTTATAAGGATTACTGTCCGTGGTGCAAGCAGCTTGAACCGTTGACGGCAGGCCTTCCTGAGACGATCACTTTGCCTGACGGCACAACCAGTAAGGTTAAGCTTATCTGCCTTAATAAAGTTGAGGACCGCTATTTTGAGATCATCACTGAGTACTATGATTCTCACAACATCCCTGAAGACCGCCGTTATGTACCGGCAATAGTTATCGGAGATAAGTATCTGTTCACTTACGATGAGATCACTCCTGAACTTATGAATGCTCTGGTATCCGGCGAAGGCTTGAAGACTCAGCTACTCGACGGTAACAGCAGGGTAAAAGAGTAAATGAACATGTTTGTTTAGTGTTTTTTAGATCTATTTTTCATTTAAGGGCGGGATATCCCGCCTTTTTTGTTATTGTCCTGATAAATAGAAGCTGATTTTTGAAAAGAATTATATGGTATTATTCTAAATATAATTAATTTTTGACATAAGGTGTTGTTTTACATGTCTATAGATTGTTTGAAGAAGGCTGTAGTTATCGGCGGAAGCAACGGAATCGGCCTTGCTATTGTAAATAAACTGATTTCAGACGGTTGTTTTGTTGAGATCTTAGATAAGAGCAAACCTGAAGAAGGGCAGATACGATCCGGTTCTTATGGATATCATTATTGTGATCTGCTGTATCTTGATCATGATTATATTTCTTCTTTGGCTTCTGATAAGTCCGTTGAAGTCCTTATGATAACAGCCGGATTTGGCCGTATCTGTGATTTTGAGTATATGCATACGGCTGAGATCAGGAACATGATGACAGTTAATGCCACATCCACAATCGAGATACTTCGTCTGTTCTATGACCGTATAAAGTCTTCAGATAAGTTCTATTGCGGTGTAATGGGTTCTATCGCAGGATTATTGTCTTCACCGGCTGCTTCGGTCTATTCAGCTTCAAAGGCTGCTGTTTGCAGATTTGTTGAGAGTGTTAACATTGAACTTGAGGCTTCAGGTACATCTAACCGTATCCTCAATGTGTCACCGGCCACTTTTAAAGGCTCTAAGTTCTATGGCGGCGATAATCAGCTTGAGTTGCTTGAAGATCTTGCTTCCCAGATAGTTTCCAGGCTTTTTGATTCGTCAGTGCTCTTTATTCCTCAGTATGATGAGATTTTTAAAGACGTTATCGCTCGTTATCAGACTGATCCCCATGAATACGGATTCCACAGTTATCAGTACAAAAAAGACTCAGGCCGTTTGGATAATGAGAGACGGGTTAAGATCGGTTATTTGTCTGGAACATTCGATCTTTTCCATGTAGGACACCTTAACATCCTCAAAAGAGCCAGGTCTGAGTGTGATTATCTTATTGTAGGCGTTCATGAGAGCGGCGCATGGAAGGGAAAAGAGACATTTATTCCTTTTGAGGAGAGATGTGAGATCATTGCAGGATGTAAATATGTTGATAAAGTCGTTAAATCCTGCCCTGAAGACTCTGATGCATGGGAGTTATATCATTATGATAAGCTTTTCGTTGGTTCAGATTATAAAGGGTCTGAGAGATTTAACCGCTATGAGGAATTCTTTAAGGATAAGGGTGTTGAGATAGTGTATTTTCCATATACTCAGAGCACCAACAGCACCCAGATCCGTAAAACTGTGCTGTTAAAGACAAAAGACATTAACCTAAACTGACCGGGTTTGGTCATTTTCTTATTTTATTTTTATATGATAAAATTTGCTATAAGCTGCTAACATGGCAGTTTATATTTGTTTGTACATAAGGCAGAGTTGTTATGCATGAGGTAACCGGATGCGTAAGAGACTGATATACATTCTTAAGCATAACGTTATTTTGCAGAAGCTCTATCGTGTGATAATGAGCTTCGTTTTCAGAGTGATGGGTTTATTTGTCAAGACGGACGATAAACTTATATTATTTGTGTCTTTCATGGGCTTGGGTTTTAATGACAGCCCGAAGGCTATCTACGATTATCTGAAGTCTCATCCGGAATATGGTTCTTATAGAATGGTCTGGGCTTTTGAAAAGCCTCAGGATCATAAAGAGCTCGATACTGTCAGGATCGATTCCTTTAAGTATTTTAAGACGGCGCTTAAAGCCAAATATTGGGTAACTAATACCAATATTGAGCGTGGACTTAAGTTTAAAAAGAAATCCCAGATTTATTTGAATACCTGGCATGGTATTGCCCTTAAGCATATAGGTAATGACTGCCCGGGCAGAAAAGATTATAACTTCAATACTGTAGATCACCTTGTAGTATCCGGAGATCATGATGAGAAGGTCTGGAAAAGTGCTTTTAACGCCGATGAGAAGACTTATCTTCGCTGCGGAATGCCAAGAAATGAAGAGCTTTGGCTTGCCTCTGAAGAAAGAAGGGCAGAGCTTAAATCAAAGCTCGGGCTTCCATCCGATAAGAAGATCATATTGTATGCACCAACCTGGCGCGACAGCACTGACGGTGGGGCTAATTATGAGATCAAGCCGCCTATTCATTTAGATATCTGGAAGAAAACGCTCGGTTCAGATTATATTGTTCTGTTCAGAGCACATCACCAGACAACAAAGGTGCTGGGCATACAGTTTGATGAATTCGTAAGGGATTATTCAGAATATCCTGCTGTAAATGATCTAATAATAGTATCTGACATCCTGATCACTGATTACAGTGCAATAGCCTTTGATTACTCCGTGCTTTGCAAGCCGATCTTCTGCTATGCATACGATTATGAGACGTATCTTGCTGACCGCGGAACATATTTTGATATAGACGATTACTATCCGAATAAGAGCTGCAGGACAGAAGATGATCTGTTAGACAGGATCTGTAACTGTGATTATGAGATGGAATGTTCTAATACCAAGACATTCAGAGACAGATTTATAAAATACGGAATCGGCGCAACTAAAGCTTGCGTGGATGCTTGTTTTGGAAGTAAGTGTCGTCAATGAAGATCTTATTTGCATCAGTGACTGACAGCGGCATCTTAAGAGTTCGATCTCAACTCATCAAAGCTTTGCTTGCGCAAGGCCATTCTGTCATTGTTGCCACACCTGCGGATAAAGATTATAAGAAACTTGAAGAAATAGGCTGTACATTTGTCCCTGTAACTATCGATCAGCACGGAACTAATCCTTTATCTGATCTGAAGCTTTATAAACAATACAAAAAACTGCTTAAGACAATTAAGCCTGATGCGGTATTCCTGTTTACTACAAAACCCAATATCTACTGCGGTATGGCTTGTAGAAAACTCGGAATTCCGGCCGTTATGAATATCACCGGTATGGGTTCTGCACTTGGAAATAAAGGCTTTCTTCAGAAAATAATGATCATGCTTTATAAGAATTCCTGCAAAGGCAGCAATCTTAAGCGCATTTTTTTCCAGAATGATGACAGTAAAGCATTTTTCGAGAAGAATAAGATCGGCAACAGTAATGTGTTTGCACGTATACCGGGAAGCGGCGTAAATCTTGAGAAGTATTCATTACTCAGCTTTCCGTCATCTTCTACAGTTGATTTTCTTTTCGTTGCAAGGGTGATAAAGCAGAAAGGCATCGACAACTATATTGAAGCAGCAAGGATAATCAGAAAGGATCATCCGGAAGCCGTATTCCATGTTCTTGGCGCATCTGATGATTCTTATAAGTCTGTGTTGGACGAGGCTTCTTCAGCAGGAGATATCGTTTATCACGGCAGGGTAGATAACATCCCGGATTTCCAGAAACTCTCTCAATGTACGATTCATCCTTCGTATTATCCTGAAGGAATGAGCAATGTAATTCTGGAAGCTGCTGCAAGCGGCAGACCTGTAATAACAACTGATCACCCGGGCTGCAGGGAAGGTGTCGATGACGGCGTTACGGGATTTATTGTACCGGTCAATGATACGGAATCCCTTGTCAGAGCTATCAGAAAGTTCCTTGCAATGCCTATAGCTGAGCGTGAAGAAATGGGCAGGCGCGGAAGAATTAAAATGGAAAAAGTGTTCGACAGAAGTATTGTCACTTCAGCATATTTGGATGCTTTAAAGGATATTAAAGGCAATGGATAAGGCTAAGAAGATATTATTTGTTACAGGAAGTCTTAATCGCGGTGGTGCGCAGCGCGTTATTACTCTTCTTGCTAATAAATACGCTGATATGGGATGGGAAGTCCATGTTGCGCTTATGCTCTTTAACAATGTCGGATATCAGATCTCTGATAAGATAGTTATTCACGATCTTGCCCACGGTAAGAGTGCTAAGAATGCTCTTAAGTGGGTAAAGGAGTTAAGAGATACGATCAAAAATGTTTCTCCTTCGGTTATAGTATCATTCGTTGGACGTATCAATCTGATAACGATGAGGGCATCAAAGGGTTTGGGTATTCCTGTAGTCTTATCTGAACGCAATGATCCTCAGCACGACAGGAGAAGCTCTTTCGAGCGTTCCATGTGTAAAAGTCTTTATAAGAAAGCTGATAAAGTTGTATTCCAGACCAGGTATCAGGCTGATTGCTACAAAGATACCGTAGATAACGGAGTCATCATTCCCAACCCTATATCTGCTCCTGTATATGAGGGAGATCATCCTGTTAAAGATATTATTTGTGTTGGAAAACTCATGGATCAGAAGAATCACCCGATGATGATCAATGCTTTCGCTAAGATCGCTTCTGAATTCCCGGATACCAAAGTATGGATATACGGTGATGGCGAGAAGCGTGCTGATCTTACTGCTTTAATAAGGTCTCTTGGTCTTGAATCCAGGATAATAATGCCCGGGAACAGCAATAATGTATTTGAAGTAATGCGCGAGAATGAATATTTCGTTATGTGTTCTGATTATGAGGGCCTTTCAAACGCGCTCCTTGAAGCAATGCGCTCCGGTATGATCTGTGTCAGTACCGAATGGAACGGGATCACTGATGTTATCAGTGACGGGGAGAATGGTTTCCTTGTTCCTGTCGGTGATGTTGATGCTCTGGCAGATAAGCTCCGTTTGGTCTTAACGTCTGATAATTCGGAAATACGCAGGAATTCGATCGAAGCAGGGAAGAAGTATGACAGCGATACTGTAATGGAACGCTGGGTAGATGAGATAAACAGGTTGGCTTTATGAGCAAAAAGAATGTTGCGATAATTGTTCAAAAGCTTAAAGGCGGCGGTGCTGAGAGAACGGCAGCCAATCTTTCCATGCTACTAAGCAGCAGATATAATGTCTTTCTGATCGTATTTGATGGTACTGATATTGCATATCCTTATGCCGGTACACTTATTGACCTTAAGCTTCCTCCGACAAAGTCCAAGTCTAAAAAGATTCCTTTGGGACTTAAGAGGATCAAGGCTGTTAAGCGGATCAAGAAAGAGAATCATATCGATGCTTCTATCAGTCTTCTGTCGGGAGCAAATCTTATCAACTGTATGACCAGATGCGGCGATAAGATAATTACTTCTGTAAGAAACCAGCTCTCAATGTCTAAAAATGGTTCCGCTATTAAGCGTGAGATTAAGTTTGTTTCTAAGCGATCTGACTATGTTGTTGCTCTTTCAAAAGGTGTTGAAGAGGAACTTGTTAATTTCTTTGGAGTGCCTTCTTCTAAGGCTGTCACGATCTATAACCCTGTTGACGGTGACGTACTGCGGTCCAAAGCTTCAGAATGCAGAGATAGTGCTGTCATTTCGGGTTCTGCTATAACCACGATGGGAAGACTTGTAGGGCAGAAGGGTCAATGGCATCTTATCAGAGCCATGTCTGAAGTCGTTAAGACTGTCAGTGATGCAAAGCTCTACATACTTGGCCAAGGCGATCTTAAAGAAATGCTTATCCGGCTTGTTTCAGGGCTTGGCCTCTCAGAGAATGTTGAATTCTTAGGATTCGTGGAAGCTCCGCATTCATATATCATGAACAGTCAGGTCTTTGTTTTCCCGTCATTATATGAGGGCCTTGGCAACGTGCTTCTTGAAGCGATGGCTTGCGGAGTCCCTTGTATCTCAACCGACTGTATGTCGGGCCCCAGAGAGATCCTGGCTCCCGGAACACCTGTTAAGCAGTCTCTCACAGATGCCGAATATGCAGAATATGGTGTGCTCGTATCTGTAGGAGACCAGGGCCATTATAATGCTTCTGAACCATTAACTCCTGCTGAGCTGCAATTAGCTTCTGTTATTATAAGAATGCTTAAAGATAAAGAATTACATGACCGTTATGTTGAGAAGTCATTGAAGCGTGCTTCAGACTTTTCGCCTGAGGTCATTACTGACTGTTGGTCTGATATTATTGATATATGAGGTAAACAGCTTTGTCCAATCATCTGTTCTTAATATCAGTTTTATATGCTTTCTCCGGAATAGGATACTTTGCTATCGCTATTAAGGGTGTTATCAAGAGAAATGAACTCAGGATATTTGATTTTGTCCGTCTCATGTATTCATTTGTGTATGGTCTTATTCCTTCACTTTTGTACTATAAGGAATCGACCGGTGAGAGGAATCTTTATTTCTATGATTACGGCTTAACAGGGCTCTCCAGGATTTATCTCATGTGGTTCCTTTCTATTGCCGCATATGGTTTTCTTAATCTTGCATACTGGTCAGTTCGTAAGAATATAAAGACTGACATCAGTAATGTTCTGGTCAATCCCGTTAACGCGCGGGAAATAAGCAGAAGATTATTCATCTGTGGTGTTGTTACTCTGATAATCGGAATTGTATGTATATTCATTTGGACAAGTGCATACAGTTCTCTCTCTGCTTTTATCCTTAATGCTTCAAGGATCAGATCGGGCAGGGGACTGATCTATAACCGTTTTGCTTTTGTGAAACAATTTGTAAGGATTATCCCGTTATCGATATATGCTTTGCTCTCGGCTTATCTCTTTGAACGTCCGAAGGGCGTAAGGAAGATAGTTTATATTGTTTTGATCGCTTTGTCGTTAGTCGCCAACTATTATTATTTTATTGCGTCCGATGCCCGTGTAACAATCATCTTTACGGGTCTTGCCATATTGTCTATTTCATTGCGCCATAGGAAGAAGACCAGCATTATCGGGTATCTTGCTATAGCTGCAATTATCGGTGTTGTCCTTTTGGAAGCTACGATGCTCGCGGATTCCTTTACACATTATGTGCGTTACGGTGAATGGAAATCCGTTAATTCTGGTTTTATAAATAACCTCACAAAGGAATTCCGTTTCATCCTCTCATCTGACATGAGGGTTATTAAGGCCTGGCTTTCCGGTGATCTTAAGATCCAAATTGTTAATGATCTTATAAATTCTCTGACCGGTTGGATCCCTGACAGATTCCTGCCTTTTAGTGTTCCGGACACTTTATGGCGGTATAACACAAAAATGTATGGCGAATATACAGGAGCCACGTCTCCGACATCTTTGCTTTCAACCAGTATTTATGAATTTGGTCTTATCGGAGTTGTCATATTCCCTTTGTGCTTCGGTTTTGTGATCGGATTTATCGAAAAGCTCTTATGGAGCAACAGATCAGTAGTATATGCTGATGTTTATTATGGACTTCTAGTAGGACTATCAGTCCAAATGGTAAGCCATAACCAGATATCAACATTTGTTGTCAGTCTCTTCCCGGCGTTTCTTTTCTGGCTGGTATCATTGGCTGTAGAGCATATCTATAAGAAAAGGAAAATTGTTGTTGAAGAAGATGCTTCCGTTATTATTGATGATGTGCTTCCTTCAGAAGAACAGAATACGTTTGAGGCTGCCATTGAAGAAAGAAGCGGGGGGAAACACTTTATTGTTGATCCCAATGGGTTTATTACTCCTGAAGATATTGATGAGGATTAATCAGTGGAAAAGGCGATTGGTTACAGAGACTATAAGATCGACTGGATACGTGCTCTATGTACGTTGACTGTCATTGTTGCTCATGTAGGATCTCCTGATGTTCTTAACCAAATAAGGACTTTTGATGTTGTTGCTCTGGTAATGATATCCGGCATGTCGATGAGTTTTTCATCCGTTAATTATCTTCCGTATTTATGGAAAAGAATCAGGAAATTACTTATTCCGTCGTATATTGTTATTACTCTGATCTTTGCATTGTCTTTTGTTGCCTGTAAGTTGCTTCATACCGCTCAGTTATATCCTGTTGACCGCATGTTAAGAAGTTATCTTCTATTCCGTGAAGGCAGCATGGGTTATGTCTGGATCGTAAGGATCTTCCTTTATATCGCAGTATTAGAGCCTGTTATAAGAATGCTTGCAGAAAAGATAAAGAGCATCGTGCTTTTTTTTGGAGTGATAGTTATGCTTGCACTGGCCGGTTTCTTGCTCTACAGGATATATCTCTGTTTCACAGAGCCATTGTTAGCCTCGATCTTTGATGACTTCCTTTTCTCACCATTTGTTTATTGTGTGATTGCCCTTACCGGTAATTGGTTTATTAAGAATAAAGAGAAATGGCTTTATATTCTTATCGGTGCTGTTATTGTTTTCGCTATATCACAGATAATCGTATCAGGCTACGGATTTATTCCTGATGATTATAAGTATCCGCCGCAGATATATTACTGTGCTTACGGTGTGTCGGTAACGCTTATTCTTTATAAATTGCTGCCTGATATTGAGATCAAGGCAGTTTCCTGGCTTAGCAAGAATTCATTCATGATATATCTTCTTCATATTCTGGTTCTCAGGGTTTGCGGATTGGCTGCAAAGATAAGCTGCCTTAAATTTCTCGAAGATATCTGGTTCATCGAGTATATTGTAGTGGTAGCGGGCGCTGTAGTACTTACATTGATCGTTAATGCTGTTAAGCAAAAGTTTACCAGGAGAAAAAGGCCTTAATGAACAGAAAGAAGAAACTGTTTTTAAATACCGGAACGGCTGTCGTCTATCAGATAGCCACGTTGGTATGCGGTCTCATCATTCCAAGGCTCATAATTACATTCTACGGTTCTAATACCAACGGCCTTATCTCATCGATTACACATTTTCTTGCGTTCTTCTCTTTGATGGAGATGGGCGTATCCTCGGTTGTCCGTGCAAGCCTTTATAAACCGCTTGTTGATAACGACCATGACAGCATAAGCCGTGTGCTCATATCATCCAGGAGATTCTTCAGGAAGATAGGACTCATGCTTGTTGCATATTCAGTAATCCTGATGGTCTTTTTCCCGATATTTGTCGATCATTCACACGGTTACATATCAACAGCCGTATTGGTCGGAGCGGTCGCGTTCAGTTCTCTGGCAAATTACCTGTTTGGTATCGTTTATCAGCAATTACTTAATGCTGACCAGAAATCCTATGTTCAGATCGGCGCATCTCTTCTGACACTTATACTAAATACGGTCTTCGCAGTCGTACTGATATATATGGGCGCTTCAATAGAAGTCGTAAAGGTCGTTGCTGCGATCGTTCTCCTGTTAAGACCGCTTATCCTAAAGCTCTATGTTGACCGCCATTACAAGGTCAACTTTAAGCTCAAGCTTGAAGGGGAGCCCATCAAGCAGAAGTGGAACGGACTAGCCCAGCATATTGCGATCTACGTATTAAAGCACGCTGACGTTGTTATTCTTACGCTGTTCTCTACACTCGATAAAGTATCTGTTTATAACGTATATCACTTAGTAACTAACGGATTGCAGCAGATGATCGAAGTCATGACCACAGGAATGCAGTCTTTGCTCGGCAATATGTATGTTAAGAAGGAGACCGATAAGCTCGAAAAGACATTCGCGTCCTTTGAGCTCCTGATGCATCTCGGAGTTACCATTCTTTATACGATCGCGGGAATAATGATCATTCCTTTTGTAAAGATCTATACAAAGAACGTTACCGATGCCGAATATATCGTTCCTGTGTTTGCGATCCTTATCGTAACGGCCAATGCTTCTTACTGCCTTAGAATGCCCTATTACATGATGACTCAGGCAGCAGGGCACTTTAAGGAGACTCAAGCGAGCTCAATTCTGGAAGCTGCCATGAATGTGGTCATCTCCATTATCCTTGTTAACCGCTTTGGACTCATCGGTGTAGCAATCGGTACCCTTGCTGCAATGACTTACAGAACTGTATATCTTGCCTGGTATCTTCGAAAACATATACTCAACAGGCCGTTTATCCATTTTATTAAGCATATTATTGTGGATATCACCGGTATCGGATTATCAATATTTGCCACATGGTTTATTCCTGCGCCGGAAGTCTCATGGGGAAGCTGGATCCTTATATCCGTCATCGTTGCGTTCATTGTCAGTGCGATAGTATTATTGATCAACTTTATCTGTTTCCGTTCCGTTTTCGCGTCCGCAATAAAGATGCTGTTTAAGAAGAACAGCAAGTAAAGGAGAGTTCTATGGGTTCATTTAAGCGTTTGATGACTAAGATCAGGATCAATTCAATGAGTAAAGGGGCTTATATTGAATATTTAAGGAAGCAGGGCGCCACGATCGGCACCGGCTGTGACATCTCCAAGCTTGCCGACTTCGGAAGTGAACCGTACCTCATTTCAATAGGTAACAATGTCCGTATCACAAAGCACGTAAGTTTTATTACCCATGACGGCGGCCTCTGGACTCTCCGCCAAATGGGAAAAATCGATAAGGAAGCAGTTAAATACGGAAGGATCAGGATAGGGGATAACTGTAATATCAGCTGGAATGCGACGATCATGCCGTGCGTTACGATCGGTGATAACTGCGTGATCGCTGCCGGAGCAGTTGTAACCAGGGATGTTCCTTCAGGAGAGATCTGGGGAGGCGTTCCGGCGCACAAGATAGAGACTATTGAGGAATATTACAATAAGATAAAAGATGTTACCGTGCCTACCTGTAACATGCCAAAGGATAAGAAGCAGGCATGGTTAAGAGAAAACAAACCCGAGTTATTTGATTAACATAAAGTTAACGTTCTAAAAATTTAACGAAATCTGACTTTATTTATTTCCTCCAATTTAGTAGGATTGTCTTATAGTTGATTTGTCAACTCTGTTTTACAATTTCTTGTTTTTTAGATTGGAGGTAGCAGTATGAGGAGAAGTATCATCTCTAGTTTGATGGTGATCTTCGTCGCATTTGCTGTATTTGCCGCATTCCCGGCATTTAAAGTAAATGCGGATACGGGTGATCCGATTACCATCACTTCTCAGCCTTCTGACTATACGGGTCAGGTTGGCGAGACCGCCAGATTTACCGTGGCGGCAGAAGGCAATGAACTGTCTTATCAATGGCAGCTGAAGAAAGGCAGCAGTTCATGGGCTAACCTTACGTCCGGCGGCGCTAAGACAGCGACAATGTCCATTAAGTTAGACGAATCAAAGGACGGTAAAGTATATCAGTGTGTCATTACTGACGCTGAAGGCAATACTGCTACATCAAATCAGGTAACGGTACATGTACTGGCACCTGAGAAGCAGCTTGCTATTACATCAGAGCCGTCCAATTATGTCGGCAATATCGGTGATACTGCAAGGTTCACGATAAAAGCCGAAGGTAACGGTCTTACATATCAGTGGCAGCTTAAGAAGGGAAGCACTTCCTGGGCTGATCTCTCATCAGGCGGTGCTAAGACTTCAACTCTCTCGATCGCTGTTGACGAGTCCCGTGTTGGTAAAGTCTACCGTTGTATCGTTGGTGATGAGAAGGGTAACACCTTAACATCCAAGGAAGTTACTATCAGCTTGACTGAACCTGTGATACCTCTTGAGATTACATCTCAGCCTGTTGACTTCAAAGGCAATATTGGTGATACCGCAAAGTTCACTGTAGGCGCTCAAGGTAACGGCCTCACATATCAGTGGCAGCTTAAGAAAGGAAGCAGTTCATGGGCTAACCTTTCATCCGGAGGAGCAACAACCGATACACTTTCCATAAAGATCGACAGCGGCAAGTTCGGCAAGGTCTATCAGTGCGTAGTTACTGACAAGAACGGCGAAGTAACAGTATCAAGCCCAGTTACCATTATTGAAAAGGCTCCAACTGTTAATATCACACTTAATGCCGGAAACGGACAGTTCGACAACGGCACAAATACAAAAGTTGTTGAAGTAGAACAGGGTAAGGTTAATTTCGATGATTTCGAAGAACCTGACATCATCGGCTATGCTTTCACAGGCTGGCTCTATAACGGTGAGCCTGTCAACGTTTATAACGTAACCACCGACATGACATTAACGGCAGATTATTCAAAGATCTGGCTCGTTACGTTTGATGCAAACGGCGGTACATTCGAAAACGGAGAAGGCACAGTTGACTGTGTTACAAATCCCGGTTATTACACAATAGATGAAGAATTGATCCCTGTTAAGAACGGCTATTGCTTTACAGGCTGGAAGATCGGCAACCAGAACGCAGGCAAGAAGGTGCTTGTTAATTCTGACGTTACACTGGTAGCACAGTGGACAGAAGGCGTTAAGGTTACATATCTTTCAAACGGCGGTACCTGGGTACACGGCGATACAACCGAACAGTCTGTATCTTTCATGGTTCCTAAGGGTAAGTATTTCGTAGCATGGGAAGACCCGTGGCGTGACGGATATTCATTCGAAGGCTGGAAGGTACAAGGCGGCACTTGGGTCGGCATGATCTATCTCACAGAAGATACTGTTTTCGAAGCTCAGTGGAAGAAGGATATAAAAGTAACATTTGATCCTAATGGCGGCGGATGGCCCTGCGCTTATTGGGATGATCAGCTTGAAGAAGATGTATATTTCTTTGATAAGGATCCTAGAGAAGAAATATATGAACCCGGTGAACACAGATACGGCTATGAACGTCCTGAGCGCGGTGATGATTATGAGTTCTTAGGCTGGAATACCAGTAAGACCGCAACTACAGGATTAGACACTGACGTTTATAATTTCACAGAAGACGTTACTTTCTACGCTATCTGGGTAAAGAAAGCTAAGTATATCTACGATGCAGGTGATGGCTTCTTCGGACCTCGTCCTGATGATAATCAGGGTCAGGAGCCCGAAGGCAATCCTGAGAACGGTGAAAATCCTGAATTGCAGGAACCTCAGGAGCAGCCTTATAAGACCAGAACAGAGTATACCCGTCCCGGTGAATATTACGTAATCAGGAACGAGGAACCCTGGCGTGACGGTTACGACTTCGATACCTGGGTAGATGCTAAAGGCAATGATATCAGAGACGTTGAGGTTATTGCAGACAATACTAAGGACAACATCATCTCTGCAAGGTGGATCAAGAAAGCTACTATTACCTACGACGCAGGCGATGGCCTGTTCTATGACAGGGAACATCCTGAAGGATATAAGACTCATCAGCATGATGCGAGACAGGGTGATTCCTATATTATCGATGGCTGGAGACCCGAGAGAGATGGCTACGATTTCGGCGGCTGGATCGGTGATGACGGTGTTCTCTACGCTGAAGATCAGAGGACAGGAGAAATGCCTGAGATCACAATTGGCGATAAGGATTACACCTTTACTGCTAAATGGCTCAAGCGCGTAGAGATCTCCTATGATGCTGGCGAAGGATCTTTCGACGACTGGAGCGAGTATGATAATGAGACAGAGCACGTTCATTATCGCGGTGCAGTCGAAGGTGAACAGTACGAAGTTGACGGCTGGAGACCTGAAAGAGACGGTTACGACTTTGACGGATGGCTCGATTCTGATGGCAATCTTTACAACGAAGACGAAGAGACCAGAAGATGGCCGGTCATCACAATCGGTACTGAAGATCTCGACTTCACAGCTAAGTGGACCAAGAGAGTTACAGTAATCTATAACGCTAACGGCGGACACTTCGACGACTATGACCGCAATAATGAGAATGAGTCTTTTGAAGTTCATTACCGCAGCGGCAGAGTCGGTGACGATTTTGAGATCGACGGATGGAGACCTGATCATGACGATAAGCTCTTCGTAGGTTGGTCTACAAGCCCTAATAGCTACGTACCCGTAGCTGAAGGCACTAAGTTTACGGTTGACATTACTCTCTATGCCATCTGGCAGGACAAAGCAGTTATCACTTACCACACATCCATGGGCGGCTGGGGCCATGACGAAAACGATAACCCCATTAACACTATGGTACGTGAACAGTACGATGGCGGCGATTACGATATCGACGGCTGGTGGCCTGAAGACGTTGATGAAGCATACAGATTTATCGGTTATGCAACAACAGAAGGCGGAGAAGTTGTATATGAGCCCGGTCAGCACTTTGACTTCATATACGAAGATATGGAACTCTACGCAGTATTTGAGAAGCGTCCCACTGTTACTTATGTAGTAACTGAAGGCGGTGCATTCTGCAATGGCGAAACACAGAGAACACATTCTGATGACGTAGGATATCACTATTACATCAGAGAAGAATGGCCTGAGCGTGAAGGCTACAGATTCGTGGGCTGGGTAGATGAGAACGGTAAAGATTTAACTGATAATTGTATCGTTCTTACAGATGGCTTGGAACTCACAGTTTACTCCAAGTGGGAACCTGACGACGAGCCTGAAACAGTTGTAGTTACTTATATGCCTAACGGCGGTTCCTTCGGTGTTCCTGAAGGTGAAGATGACTTCGTATGGTGGGATCATGATGTTGATGACAATTATGATGTCGGCTGCTGGTGGCCCGCAAGAGAAGGTTACGACTTCGTAGGCTGGAGCCTTGATCCTAATGCAACTACTGCAGATGCAGCAGAAACATGGAAAATGAAGCTCGATAAGGACACAACATTCTATGCAATCTGGGAAAGACGTACAGTCGTTTCTCTCGATGCAGGTGATGGTTACTTCTCTCATTACGCAGGAAATGACGAGCAGGACGCTCCGATTTTCGATGAATCCAGATATGACGCAGAATACGTCATTACAGGAACTAAATATTCAGCAAGCTGGATTGGCATTACTCCTATTAGAGACGGCTACATCTTCAGCGGCTGGACATTAAACGGCACAGATATCGTTGGTGAGATCAATACAAACAACGATATTACATTAGTAGCTAAGTGGACAGCATGCTATCAGATAACTGTTGACTGCAACGGCGGCAGATTCGTAAACGGCAGCGTTGGCAACATTATGGACTTCTGCGAAGGTGACACAGTTATTACCCGTTGGCTCGGCAAGCCCGAAAGAGACGGCTACACATTCGCAGGCTGGGCAGTTAACGGCGAAATCGTCAGAAGCTTTACTGTAACAGGAAACACTGTAGTTACAGCGGTTTGGATACCGAACGACGAAGCTTAAAGCTTTGCTAAAGAATTAGTATCGGTTAAAAACTGACAAAGAGGCTGAGGTCATTAGACTTCAGCCTCTATTATTTAAGTAGTTAATATTATTCTTAACAAATTTTTATATTTATTTATAGAAATAGCCGTCTCAAAAATGTAAAATTAGATTGATACTTTGTTAAGGAGGGTTTGTATGAAAAGAATCCTTACTAAACTATTTGCTGCCCTCGTTCCGTGTTTACTCGTAGTCGGTTCGATCGGATTTGCTTGTTTGGCTGATGAAACCGAGTCAGAGACGGTTGATACAACGGTAGAGACTGAACAGGAACAGTCTGATGAACAAACAGATGATAAGCAAAATGATGAACAGGAGGGAGATCTTCCTGACGACGATCTGCCACCGTCAGAACAGGCTTCTGATGAAACTTCAGCTCCTGATGACAAGACTGTAGAAGATACAGCTCTTCCTGAAGAAACTTCTGCTCCTGAAGAAGATGCTGCAGTCGAAGTATCCGATGAGGAAGCTACTGTGGCTGATGAGCCGAAGGAAGATAATCCGGACGTTGATGCATATGTTCCGGGTGAGGTTTATGTTTGGAAGGATATCGATCCCAGCTATAAGCCTGCGAAAAGCCTTGTCAGTGCCGGTTCCGGAATTTACCGTTATCAGTTTACCGGTAATAACGCGAAGGTATATCAGCTTTTAAAGAATTATTTCAGTCAGGTAGCTAACGGAAGCCGTACAAGCACTGTATTCGAGATTACTTTCGAGGCACTTGGGGTAGCCGGAAAATACTATAGTGCATCTGATCTCGGTTTGGATGCTGTTGTTGTCAATGGTTCGATAACTGCAGAAGCACAAACGAAGATGGACGAACTGGTTGATTTTGACATTGGAAGTATTCGTGACAGACTTCTGGTTGAATGTCCGTTTGAATGTTACTGGTACGATAAGACTGCTCAAGTAACAGGAAAAGGATATGGAATACGCGGTACATACATTGATGGTGAATATAAATTGTATTTTTCCACAACCGGCTTTACCTATTCTTTCCCTGTTGCAGGAGCTTATGCCGGCAGCACATATGAGGTAAGTGCATCACAGGTCAACCGTGCGCTTGCTGCATCTAACTATGCTAAGCATATAGTTGCCAAGTACAAGAACCTCTCTGATTACGAGAAGCTCGTTAAGTATAAAGAAGAGATCTGTGCTCTGGTTGATTACAATCACCCGGCAGCTGATAACGATGACACACCTTTCGGTGATCCCTGGCAGCTGATCTATGTTTTCGATGGCGACACAAGTACGAAGGTCGTCTGTGAGGGTTATTCAAAGGCTTTTAAGTATCTTTGTGACCTCACTGATTTTGATGAAGACATTACTTGTATTTTGGTCTCGGGTAATTTCCAGTCCTCAAGCGGTACAAACGGCGGTCACATGTGGAATATCGTTTCGTTCGGAAATGGTATGACTTATATGGTCGATGTAACAAACTGCGATGACGGAGCCATTGGCCAGACTGATAAGCTGTTTCTTAAGAAATATACGGCTAACTCGTCTACATCAACATATAGTTATAAGATCTCATCGGTTACTTGCTATTATACTTATTACAATAGTATGTTCACGATGTACCGTGATTCTGCGCTCGATCTTGCTGATGATTCGTTGGCTATCTCACCGGCTATTAATATCTCGTCTTCTTGCAAGGGCTTTGATATGACGTGGGATCCGGTTCAGGGCGCGCAGTATTATGATGTCTTCAGACGTACTGCAACAACCGGCTGGCAGTATATGGGTGCAGTTGTGGATAGTGTTTGGTATGATTACAACTTGGTTGACGGCACAACATACTATTTCGCGGTAAGAGCCGTTGATTCAAATAACAATTATCTCACGGTCTACAATGACCAGAATTATCTGGAATTCGTATGTGTTCACACGCCGGTTACCGATCCTGCAGTTGATCCTACATATTATGCGCCCGGTCTTACAGAAGGATCACACTGTTCCGTATGCGGTGAGGTTTTCGTTGAGCAGCAGGAGATCCCCGCTCTCAAAATGCCTATTATTATCGTTTCCCAGCCGGAGGACTTTGAAGGTGCGGTAGGCAAGACTGCAACATTTAAAGTAAATGCAGCAGGCGAGGCCCTCTCATATCAGTGGCAGCTCAAGAAGGGCAGCAACTGGGTTAACCTCTCATCAGGCGGAGCAACAACTGATACAATGACCATTAAGATAGATGAGTCAAAGAACGGCAAGGTTTACCGCTGCCTGATCACAAGTACCAACGGTCTTACTGATACTACTAATGAAGTTACGTTACATGTTAAGGAACCTACAAATGCCATAACAATTACGACTCAGCCTGTGAATTTTGCGGGAACAGAAGGTTCTACTGCTAAGTTTACAATAGCTGCATCAGGCGAGGGCCTTACATATCAGTGGCAGCTCAAGAAGGGTAAGTCATGGTCTAACCTTACGTCCGGCGGCGCCACATCGGCTACATTGTCTGTTAAGGTGGATTCATCGAAAAACGGCAAGGTCTACCGCTGCCTCATTACAGATGCAAACGGTGAAGAACTTGCTTCCAATGAAGTCTCTATCACTGTAAAGCAGCCTTCAAACGCCATTAAGATCAATACGCAGCCTTCAGATTTTGCAGGTGCAGCCGGAACTATGGTTAAGTTTACTGTAGTTGCTGAAGGCGAAGGCCTTACGTATCAGTGGCAGCTCAAGAAGGGCAGCTCATGGGCTAACCTTACATCAGGCGGCGCTACGACATCATCCTTGTCCATCAAGATAGATGCATCTAAGAATGGTAAGGTTTACCGTTGTGTTATCACTGATGCAAACGGCGAGATGATCGCGACCCAGGAAGTTACTATAACCGTTAAGGAACCTTCCAATGCGATCGTAATCGTTTCCCAGCCCGAATCCTACGACGGTCCTGCAGGTAATACAGCAAGATTTACGGTCGCAGCTGAAGGTGAGGGCCTTACATATCAGTGGCAGCTTAAGAAGGGCAATTCCTGGGCAGATCTCACATCCGGAGGCGCAAAGACATCTACATTGTCGATCAAGGCTGATTATTCCCGTGACGGCAAGATATATCGTTGTATCATTACTGATGCTAACGGTGATCAGATAATCTCCGATGAGGCTACTATTACGATCAGAGAAGAGGAACTTCCTGTCCCGGCATGATCTGTCAGTAATATGATTCTTTATGACGGCGTCCGTAGTGGCGCCGTTATTTTATTTTATCAAGACACGTAAGTTTAAAAATGTTATTTAACAAAACAAAATCTGTTGTAAACTATAAATGTTTCAATATACACCTTTACGATAGGGGGTTCTATATGACTAAATCAATATGCAGGTACTTGGTACTGGCGCTTGTTGCTACGCTGGTTTTTGCTGTTTCCCCGGCAAAAACTGCAAATGCGTTCGCAAGAATTGTTGCTCACGGTTATTTTGGCGACAGTGGCCACAACTGCGAATATACAGTTTATGATAATGGCTTGCTCGATCTTAGAGGTTCCGGAGGTACGGGAAGTTTTGATGAAGAAACTACATGTCCTTGGGAAGATTATAAAACTGATATTACTAGTGTAAGCATTAATGGAAACTTTATTTCTATCGGCGATAATATCTTTGCAGGTCTCTGTAACGTAGAAGAGATTGTTTTACCTTCAATGGTTCAAACTATGGGAAATAATGTTTTTGCGGGCTGCACTAATCTTAAGAAAGTTGTATTCCCGTCCACGTCGAATTTTCTAGGATCCGGATATTTTGCTGCAAACAATAAAATTGAAACGATCGTTTGTGAAAAATCCACCTATGATTATAACCGATACACTACTTTCAGATTTATAAATCGTAACAAATTTATATTTTTTTATAGCGTTGATTATGAGGATGACGGAAATGGCGCCTTTCGGGGTGTATCCCGCGTCTATGCCGGCCAGGATATCACATTTGACATTTATCCTAACGACGGTTATGTAGTTGATAAACTCACATTAAGTTATGGCCAAGGAAAAGTTGTTGAAGTAAAACCTGATGAAGACGGAAAGTACAGGTTCCATGGAATGCCTGATGTAAGCGAAAACGATCCTAGGCCCGTATTCAGATGCACATTTAAATATAATATTAATATTGATACACAGCCGAAGGACTATGTCGGTCAGGCCGGAAAGACTGCCAAGTTCTCTGTTTCTGCCAGGGGCGAAGAACTGACTTATCAGTGGCAGCTTAAGAAGGGTAAGTCATGGGCTGATCTTTCTTCCGGCGGCGCTACAACGGATACATTGTCCATTAAGGTTGATGATTCCAAGAACGGTAAGATTTACCGCTGTGCCATCACAGATAAATGGGGTCATACGATTTATTCCGATGGTGCTAAGATCACAGTTAAAGAGCCTGATATCACGATAACAAAGCAGCCTGTAAGCTATAACGGTTTATCCGGTAATACAGCAAGGTTCTCCGTAGCAGCTGAAGGTGAAGGTCTCTCATACCAGTGGCAGCTCAAGAAGGGCAACAAGTGGGCTGACCTTACATCCGGTGGTGCTACAACATCCACAATGACGATCAAGGTTGACTATTCCAAGAATGGTAAGATTTACCGCTGCCTCATCACAAATGCGGCAGATGAATATGTGACATCTGAAGAAGTAAGTATTACCGTAAATGAGCCTTCCACAGAGATCGATATCATTAATCAGCCTTGTAATGCCAATGTTTTTGTCGGTCAGAACGCAGTTTTCAAAGTAATAGCTGAGGGCGAAGGCCTTACATATCAGTGGCAGCTCAAGAAGGGCAGCACATGGGCTGATCTTTCTTCCGGCGGTGCGAAAACAGATACATTGACTATTAAAGTTGACCTCACCAAGAGCGGCAAGATCTACAGATGTGTTATTACAGATGCTAACGGCGGACAGGTCATAACAAGTGAAGCTCAGCTTCTTGCTTCAATGCCTGTTCATCATGATGTAGATGATCCTGTCCCTGTAACTCCAAAGGTTCTACCGGATGCACCGGCTGAGCTTGCAGTAGAAGAACCCGCAGCAGAGGCACCTGCACAGTCTCCCGTTGAAGCTCCTGCAGAAGCACCGGCTGAACCTGCTCCTGCACCTGCTGCAAAGCCCGCACCTGCACCTGCTGCAGAAGAACCTGCTCCTCAGACAGATTCTGCCGAATAAGACAAAGATATAATCAGTCTTTTTTTCAGGACCGGAGATTTCTCCGGCCCTGATTTTTTTGTGAATTTATTGCGAGTTAATACTGTATTTAAAGTTAGCTAATAGTAAAATTATCTTGTTTGATATAAACCCATTTAATTTTTCCCAAGGAGGTACCGGATGCTGTTTTCGCGAACTAAGAAATACGTAGGACTGTTACTTGCATTGTCCATTGTCTTTGGATGTTTGATCTTCAATCCTGAAGAAGTTAATGCTGATACAGGTATTGTTTTGGGCAGGATATACTCTGTTACTCAGCAAAGCTATATACACCAATTTGAAGATTACTGTGCTGCCTATAAGTTTGTCCCGGATTCTGACGGATATTATCTTTTTAGCGGAAGCATTGATCTGTCTCCGTGTTATTTTGATGAGTGGGGTGAAAACCGTAATTTGATCCCTTATGGTTACAGATATATTCAACCCGAGGAAGAATTTGAGTACTTTAATCTGTCCGACATGTTCGATCCTGATATGCAGGAAGTCTATTATCTGGAAGGCGGGCAGGAATATTATTTCCGTCACTCCTGGTATAACGTTTGTGATTTCGAGACCGGTCAATTCTGCTTAAGAAAGATAAACGATTATATTTCCGTTTCCTGTGATGCATATACTTTTGCCCAGAAAGGCGATACTTTTAATGGATACATTGAGACGGAAGCTACAGTGCCTTTCGACAGCTTTACCTGTAATTGGTACAGCTATAAATATGGTCTTATTAAGGTAGATCATAATTCGAATTCTATTTGCACATGCAATTCTGATGATTATTTTAATGATGAAGATTATCAAAACAGAATTGAGCAAGTCCCGATCTATTGCGATGTCGAAATAGTATATGGCGGCAAGACATATACATATTGGTTCTATGATTTCTACATAACGCCTTATGCAAACAATTTGGATACGGCTGTCTGGGCAGAACCTTCTTACGTAGCGGATGAATATGTATCAAATCTTGACGGATCAGGTTACTACTTTACTGTTAGTGCAGGAACTTTGGATCTTCATTGTACGATTACATATGAATGGTACAAGTCAGATGATTCCGGTGATACATATCAATTAATTCCGGGTAAAACCGGGTATCAGATCAGTCTTAACGATCTGGGTGATCCTGTTATTGATGATTCCGAAGATGAAGCTGTATGGTGGCATTATAAAGACAGAACTGTAAAGTGCATAGTTAAGTTTGATAACGGTAACGAGGTCGCTTATAGAACAGTTAATTTTCTAGCTTTCTACGGTATAGACAATCTGTTTGACGGTAATACGATAATGACCGCTAATTATGGTGATGTAATAACGGTCCCTGTAAACGGCAGCTTTATAGAGCCGTTAAAATCAAAAGGCTTTACTTATGAGTATCAGTGGTGCTATGAATTCCAAGATGAAAACGGTTGGGATGAATATCAATTGGGCACCAGTAAGACTGTTACCATTGATACATCTATGCTGCCTGTTTATCACAATAGCGAAGGTGATTACAGCGAGTTCTATTGCAGAAGTTATCCGTATTATAACGGAAGGCCTTATTCAGGTCATGGCAACTTATATTGCCGCTTCTTCGTATTTTATACGGATAGAACGACTCCCGATACTAGCGGAGTCGCTATAAATGCAACCAATTTCCCTGACAGTAATTTCAGAAAATACGTATCTGATTATATCGATCAGAACAAATCCGGTTATTTAAATGATTATGAGATTGAAAAGATCAAAGCATTAGATCTCAGCGGCAGGAATATCAGTGATCTTACAGGAATCAGTTATTTATCTGATCTTGGAATCCTTTATTGCAACAATAATAACCTGAAGACATTAGACCTTTCGGGTAACGCAAACTTATTCCATGTAAGCTGCGATTCGAATCAGTTGACAAGTATTGATCTTAGTAATTGCCGTAATCTTTATACGCTGTATATTCAGGATAATAATCTTACATCTGTAAATCTCGATAATTGTCCATACCTGAAGCATGCATATGAATATGGTCCACAGACAATGAAAAGAAACGGCCACAAGTATTATGGTCTTTTCAACAAGGAGTCCACTTTAGATTATGACATTATTTGCGGAATCGAGATGGACAACGGAACAACGGTCGTTAATGCAACACCTTTTAACCAAGGTCCGGAAGGAATGTGGATCAGCAGGCATCCTGAAGACATTAAAGCTAAGATAGGTGATATTGCCAAATTTGAGATCGAAGTTGAAGGCGAAAACCTTACATATCAGTGGCAGTATCAGAATCCGGGCAGTGATCTATGGCTTAATATAAGCAGTGGCAGAACTGATACTTTGACCTTTGATGTCTCAGCTAAAGACGACGGATGCAAATTCCGCTGTAAAGTGAGTGATGGCTCTAGTGTTATCGATTCTGAATATGCAACGCTCACAGTAGAAAAGGGTATTACGATCACTACTCAGCCTGTGGATTATATCGGACTTGATGGCTCAACTGCCAAGTTCAGTATTGAAGCAGAAGGCGATGACCTTTCTTATCAGTGGCAGCTTAAGAAGGGCAGCAGTTGGGCTGACCTCTCAAGCGGCGGTGCGACTACATCAACAATGTCCATCAAGGTCGATACAACTAAGAACGGTAAGGTTTACCGCTGCGTTGTAACCGATGCGAATGGAAATGAGACTATCTCAAATGAAGTCTCAATCACTGTCAAAGAACCTGCAATTAAGATAACCAAGCAGCCTTGGAATTTCTACGTAAATGAAGGTTCTACCGTTAAATTCAGTGTCGAAGCAGAAGGTGAAGGCCTTACATATCAGTGGCAGCTTAAGAAGGGTAAGACATGGGCTAACCTTACTAGCGGCGGTGCTACAACACCTGAAATGACGATCAAGGTTGACGCTTCCAAGAATGGTAAGACCTACCGTTGTCTCATCACGGATGCAAACGGTGAAGAACTTGCCTCAAGAGAAGCAGGCATAACCGTTAGGGAGCCCTCAATCACAATCGTTAAATATCCTTCAAGCTATGTCGGTACAGAAGGAAGCACAGCAACATTTAATGTTGAAGCAGAAGGCGAGGGTCTTACATATCAGTGGCAGCTCAAGAAAGGCAAGAGCTGGGCTGATCTCTCATCCGGCGGTGCTACTACAGATACCATGACTATCAAAGTGGATTATGGCAAGGATGGAAAGATATACCGCTGCCTTATCACAGCTGCTGACGGTTCACAGGTCGCTACAAACGAAGTATCGATCACGGTCAAGGAGCCTGATATTTCGATCATTTCTCAGCCCAGAGAAATCCAGTTGGCTATGGAGGGTGGAAAGAAAGAGCTTTCTGTTGTAGCTAATGGAGAGGGCCTAACATATCAGTGGCAGCTTAAGAAGGGCAATAAGTGGGCTGATCTTACATCAGGCGGTGCTAAAACCGATACTTTGACTCTCAAGATCGACAGCGGAAAAGACGGCAAGGTATATCGCTGCCTTATCACAAATGCAGCAGGTGAGCAGCTTGCTACAAGATCGATCACGATTCGTGTTGTCGCTGTAAATGCCAGCGCTCCAGCTAACAGCAGCTGTCCGGCAGAGGAGCCTGTAACTTCGGGTGAACCGGAGAAGGCAGATGAGCCGGCTCAGAATGAAGCGCCTGCAGAAGCGTCTGCAGCAGTAAGTGAGCCTCAGGCAGAAACTCCTTCTGAAGTTAATGAGCCTGTTCAGGCCCCTGCACCTGTTGAAGTTGCTGAACCTGCATCGGTTGAAGTTCCTGCAGCTCAGGAAGATGCTGCCGAATAAGACATTAGAAAGTTGAATTAAATATTGGCTTTATGCAGGGCTGGAGTAGATCTCCGGCCCTGTTTATATGTCCTCAGTGAATCATTTAGTAATTGATGCTTTGAGTTTGAGAAATTGTTATGCATTCATTAGTCGATTTGTTGTGTTTTGTTGATATATCTAAAATTTTATTGTTATTTTTATTAATACGTCATTTGATATCCGTTTTCCATTTATTACAATTAAGTTAGAGCGAGAAAGTGTGTACATGCGTAAATTCGCATGTGTTTTTTATTTGGAGGTTTTTTATGTTCCAAAGGGTCTCAAAAAAGGCAATAAGCGGCCTTATAGCTTTATCTGTTGCATTATCTGTCTATATCGCAAAACCTGTAGATGTTAGCGCAGATTCCAATCTTCAGGCTGACACAGTATACACAGTTACCAATGCAGACTATGTTCAGGAAGATTCTAATCTTTGGTATAGCCGTCAATTTATTCCTGAAAATACCGGCTATTATATGTATGAAGGTAATATGTCTTATTTCTATTTGTGTGAGCTTAACGAGTACGGGGGTTATGACTATGCTCCGGACGGATATGATGCAACACCGATTGATATGGATTTTGTAATTGAAACATATCCGATTACCACAAAGAATTATTACCTGGAAGCCGGTAAAACATATTATTTAAGACATAGTTATGAAAACAACGAATCTGAGGATTATGGTAAATTCTCTTTAAGAACAATTACTAATTATTTCTTGTTTAGCGCTTCTCCTGCTGAAGAACATGTTGCTGCTATTAAAAACAAAACCTTTACATGTTCTGTAGACATATCTACAAATGCACAATATAACGATTTAGATATAACATATAATTGGTTTTTATTAGGTGAACATGTTGATGGTAATTCTTCACAGATCACTTTGAATTCAAATGATTATTTTGATTTCTCTGGCGATTTATATGATGCTGAATCTTTCACTTATACTATGTATTGTCAGGTTGTCCTTGAATATGAGGATTCTACGTATTATAAATATGTTTATTTTGAAATAAAACCGTATAAGTCGCTTCTTGCTGCAAATACATGGGCTACTAACGATGATGATCATGGTGCACAAGAATACGATCTTACATATCAGAGTTCTTACTACGATTATTATCAAAACATTAGATTTGCTGTTGATGCCGGTAGTAGCATGGATTGTTCTATTACATATAATTGGTATGAAGTAGATCTTGATAAAGAAGCTTCAGGTGTTGTTGATAAATCTGAGCTTTATATTCCTGTTTACGGCGAAACCGGTAAAGTGTTTACGCTTAAGGATCAGATGAACAATCCATATTTTGTTGTTGATGACGAAGGACGTCTTAATATTAGAAAGCAATACGTTTGCGTTGTTACATTTACAAGCGCCGATGAATCTTTTCAAAGAGAAGTACCTTTTAATCTTATTTACAGCCCGGATGTCCGCTATTCTGATTACAGTTCCAGAACTAGATATGTAAAGAAAGGTGACACTATAACCCTGCCTACAAAAGGCGAGATTTATGAAACAGAATTGCCGGAAGGCGTTTCAATGAGTTATTCGTGGGTGAATTTCTTAGATGAACCAAAATATACCGGTGTTAGCTTTGTAAATAGTGAAAATATTATTTTCGATAACATTGTACAAGATAACAATACATATAATCTGCTGAATATCTCAGGAAAAACAGCTTCAATCGATACGTCAAAGCTTACGTGGTTTGAAGTTGACGGCAAACGAGTTAGTTATGTGGTTATAACATATCAGCCTTATTACGACAATCTTCCTTGTATTATGGATAATGGTTATTTCGCTTTTGAGTTAATCGATATAACCAGTTTGCCTATGGGGGATTATGTATCAGCAAACTATTTATATCGTGATAATAGAACAATATCCATAAATGATCATCTCGGTGATATTTTCTATGTTGAAGCTGATGCTTTTGATGGTTGTGATATTAGCTATCAGTGGTACAAAATTGACTCTGATAAGGAGAGGTCCGGTAATTATACAAATAGGGAAGAATTGTATATTCCTATTGAAGGCATGACCGGGAGTGTTCTTTCAGGGAATAATGACAGTAATCTGATGAAAAAGCTTGGCGATCCATATTTGATGTTTGACGATGATAATATCGCATCAATCTATATGGATATAGTCTGTGTTGTTAGTTTCACCTGTGGTAATGAGACGGTTACTAAGGTAGTTCCTTTTAAGTTGTATTTTGATTCATATGTATATTACATGGGCATGCGTGAAGTCAGTGTAAAGAGCACAGATAAAGTGCTTATGCCTGATTCCTGTGGTGTATATGAAGATTCGCCCGTTGATTATGCTGCCATAAATGATAGTAATTGTCCGGGTGTCATATCGTATAAGTATACGTGGATCGGATTTAATACACTGGAGGATTTCGAAATATACGATCTTGAAGATCATAGTTATCCCAGTACAACAAATGTTTGGAGTCGCATCAGCTCTGATTATACAGTTATCGGAACTGGCAAGAGTGCTACTCTTAACATGTCTGATTTGACGAAGTTCCCGCATCTGGAAGATAAATTCAGCTTTGTAGCTTGTGTTTATGAGCCTGTATATAACGGAAATGTTATCCGCTGCAAAAATGTTAGTTGCGGTTATATTCCTTTTAAGATTACTTATACGGATCTTGTTACACCAGATACGAACGGAATTGCTGTAAATGCAGAGAATTTCCCTGATGCTAAGTTCAGGCAATATGTTTCTGAGAATATTGATAAGAACCATTCTGGATATATATCTGATTCAGAACTAAATAATCTTTATACAATAGATATTTCCAACTTAGGAATATCTGATCTTACAGGAATAGAACATTTTAAATATATATTCAATTTGTATTGTGATGGAAACAATTTAACCACATTAAATCTTACCGGTTTTGAGAATCTCGAATACCTTGACTGCAGCAGTAATAAAATTACAAGTCTGATCATTCCTGATTCAGTTCACCTTTACACGCTGTATTGTAGAAACAATAATTTGTCGGCACTTAACTTATCCGGTTATTCTAATCTTTCTTCTATTGATTGCAGTAATAACAATATGACAAGTTTAACCCTTCCGAGCAATGGCAATATTATTCTCCTGATTATGAATGGCAATAGAATCAGCACATTAGATATCAGTAATTATTCTAAACTCAAGGGATATTATCAGAGTGCTCCGTATTACAGGATTTCTTCAGGAGTTACTGCATATGGATATTTGACTGTTCGGGAATATACAATTAATAATCGAATTCGATTGCAGGCTGGTCTTCAGATTGATGATTCTACAACAGTTCTAAATGCAAGCCCTTCAAGCAATGCCGGTGTTTTATTATTTGACGTGAATGCAACACAGGTCGAAAATGGTATCAAGCTCGAATGGGATGCTGTTGCAGGTGCAAAACGTTATACGATCCACAAGATGCCATGTGCATCAACCTATACGAACGAATATGATCTTACGGATGAAACAGTCTATATTGATAATGAAGTAAATGAAGGAACTGAATATACATATATTGTTGTTGCTTTTGATGAAGCCTACAATGCAATTTCGTTCTCTAAATGGACCAACATTACTTATTCATCTGTAGCAGAACCGATCAAGATTACTCAGCAGCCTGAGGATTACATCGGATTGGAAGGTTCGACGGCTAAATTCAGTGTTGTAGCTGAGGGTGAGGGTCTTACATACCAGTGGCAGCTTAAGAAGGGCAAGAGTTGGTCAAATCTCTCATCAGGTGGTGCAACAACTTCCACGATGTCTGTTAAGGCGGATGCTTCAAAGAACGGTAAGATTTACCGTTGCCTTATTACAGATGTAAATGGTAATGAACTTGCTACAAATGAAGTATCAATTACGATTAAGGAACCTTCCATCAAGATCAATACCCAACCGCAGAGTTTCAGCGGACCTGAAGGTTCTACTGCTAAGTTTATGGTTGCCGCAGAAGGTGAGGGCCTTACATATCAGTGGCAGCTCAAGAAGGGTAAGTCATGGGCTAACCTCTCAGCTGGAGGTGCTACAACGTCCACAATGTCGATCAAGGTTGATTCATCTAAGAACGGCAAGGTTTACCGTTGTCTCATCACAGACGCCAACGGCGAAGAACTCGCTACAGATGAAGTATCCATCACGATTAAGGCACCTTCGATCAATATCCTTAATCAGCCTGCAAGCTTTACCGGCACAGCCGGAAGCACGGCAACGTTCAAGGTAGTAGCAGAGGGTGAGGGCCTTTCATATCAGTGGCAGCTTAAGAAGGGCAAGTCATGGGCGAACCTCTCATCAGGCGGCGCTACAACATCTACTATGACAATTAACGTAGATGAATCCAAGAATGGTAAGGTTTACCGTTGCCTCATTAAAAACGCAGCAGGTGAGGAGCTCGCTACCAACGAAGTATCTATCACGGTTAAGGAACCTGATATCATAATTTCCGAACAGCCAATAAATCAATATACAATTGAGAATAAGAAGGTAAGTTTCCATGTTGAGGCTGTAGGTGAGGGCCTCACATATCAGTGGCAGCTTAAGAAAGGTAAAACATGGGCTAACTTAACTTCCGGCGGTGCTACAACTGATACTATGACGATCAAGGTCGACAGCGGAAAGTTCGGAAAGGTCTACAGATGCGTTATCACAAATTCTGCCGGTGAACAGGTTGTAACAGATGAAGTAACTATTGAAGAGCTTACAGATCATACTAATCCGCCGATTATCGATGATCCTACGCAGCCGATTGAAACCACTAACAAAGAAGAAGGACCTGTAATTACACCGGTTGATCCTGTACAGCCGAATAATGCTAGTGAACCTGCAGAGGCTGAATCGCCCGCTGAGGTGGAAGTTCCTGCAGAAGTAACAGCACCTGTTGAACAACCTGCACCATCTCCTGCAGAGGAGCCTGCTCCCGCACCTGCTGAAGAAACGGAATAATGCATTTGAGTTAAACCTATAGTTTTGCGGGGTTGGAGTTGATCTCCAGCCCCGTTTTTTATTGCTACATGCATAAATTCATGAGTGTTTATTAGTTCTTTACGTAAATTCCTTTGATACTCCTGATAATGTAAAATTAATTTGGTTTATTGTACTGGTTATTTTTTTCCAGATACAAAAATACAAATTTCAATAAGGGAGGAAGAAAATGAGAAGAGTATTTAAAACAATTGTGAGCATTGTTCTTTCGCTAACGTTCATTTTTTCTTATTTGAACTTTATGCAGGATGATGTTTCGGCAGCTACGGCCAGAATCGTTCTTGGCCAAACCATTACTGTTCCGGAAGAAGATTATACGTATGAATTCAGACCGGATAAGACAGGTTATTATCTATTGGAAACACACGATTGGAGTTATGTTGAAGTCACAGATAATAGTAATGACACTATTCTTGACTTGTCTTACGTAATTCCGGTTGGTCTTGCTGATTCTTTTGGGGATGAATATAAATCCGTATATTATATGGAGTATGGAAAATCTTACTCTGTGTATTTCTCCGGTGTTTGTGAATTTGTTCTCAGAAGAGCAGATAAATATGTAAATCTTAATGTCGGCAACCGTAATATTACTGCGTCTTTGGAGAAGCCGTTTACTCTGTCAATAAATCCTACATTATCTCCAAATCTTAAATTAGATCAGGCTGTCAGTTATTGGTGGACTGATATTCCTGGTGATCCCGGATATACAACATCTTCAATCACTCTTAATCTTGGTGATCTTTTAGATAATAACGAGCGTTTTATATTCTCGTATGATTATGGTGATAACGATAGTGACTTCGGTAGAGGCTTTGTTTCTTGCTATGTATCCGCATTGTATAACGGCAACGAATATGGCTGGTGGGTAACTTTTGATATTTTTGGTTATAAAACAGAGTTTTCCGCAGCTTGTGTTGCATATGAGGAAGATGACAGTTATGTATGGAGTCTTCCTTATCATTATGAATATGACGATCAGTTCTTTAATGTAAAAACAACCAAGCCTTCAGGCGTAAGTGCCAGTTATCAATGGTATAGAATTGATTCTGCCAAAAAGAAAGCAGGCAACTATCAAAAGGAATCAGATCTTTTCATTAAACTGAATGGTCAAACTTACAATTATTTTAATTATAACCAAAGCGCCCGAAATGCTTTAGGTGAACCTTATTTTGATATTAATGGCGATGATACTGAGGTTTATACTGAGCTTGCTTGTGTAGTCAAGTTTACAAAGGGTTCTGCTTTTGTTGAAAAAGTATTGCATTTCAGATTTGATTATTGTATTGGCGTAAGCACATATACTGATTGTTTTGTTAAAACATCATATACTTCAACAGTAACTTTACCCAAAGATACAAAATGGATCGTAAATGATGTTGAGAATGATGGCAGCTTTATTGAGGATCCTCTGCCGAAAGGCTTTGGTTACAGCTATACATGGTATAACTTAAACTCTGTACCTGAATATGGTGGTTTTGCTTGGTCCGGCACCGGTGCCACAGCAGATATTTATGATGTGCTCGGTGATAATATTGATTATTTGGGAACAGGAAAATCATTTACTGTTAACCCTCAAACTCTTACTTTACAGTACAATGATGGTTATTATGAAGCTTATGTCGCTTGTTTCATAGTACCTACATATAATGGCACCAGATGCTACAGTAATGCATTTGAGGTTTATATAGAAGTATTTAAGCTCTCTTTTGGTTCATTTAGGCTCGACAGTTATACTTCTGCTTGTGAAGTCCATCCCGGAGATAAGGTAGACATTAATGTTGAAGTCGAAAGCGTTTTCGATGTTGCATATCAGTGGCAGGAACTTAAAGGCAAAAATTGGGTTAACGTGAACAGCGAATCTGCACAAACGTCAACTTTGTTATTTACAGCAAATGAAGAGTCACAGTACAGATGTATTGTTACGGATGCTCAAGGCAATACTCTTTATACTGAACCATGTGTAATAACATTTTTACCCGGACCTTACATAACAGGTCAGCCTGGTGATGTCTACGCATATGTAGGCGATACTGCTCAATTTACCGTTGATGCTTATGGTGAGAATCTTAACTATCAGTGGCAGCTTAAGAAGGGCAGTAAATGGGCTAACCTTTCAGCAGGTGGAGCTAATACATCTACATTGTCCGTTAAGGTTGATGATTCTAAGAACGGTAAGACTTACCGTTGTGTTATCACCGATGATAAGGGTAATGAACTCTATTCTAACGAAGTATCTATCTTTGTTATAAAGCCTGCAATTGATATCACTACTCAGCCTAAGAACTATTCAGGTCCTGTAGGATCAACAGCTAAGTTCTCTGTTGCTGCAGAAGGCGAGGGCCTCACATATCAGTGGCAGCTTAAGAAGGGCAAGACCTGGGCTGACTTAAGTTCCGGTGGAGCTAAAACTCCGACAATGTCGATCAAGGTCGATGATTCCAAGAATGGCAAGACATACCGCTGCCTTATCACGAATGCTGCAGGTGAACAGGTTGCTACGGATGAAGTTACGATCACAGTAAAGAATCCAGACATCAACATCACTTCACAGCCGTCTGATTTCACCGGACTCGAGGGATCAACAGCTAAGTTCTCTGTTGCTGCAGAAGGCGAGGGCCTCACATATCAGTGGCAGCTTAAGAAGGGCAAGACCTGGGCTGACCTTTCAACCGGCGGCGCTAAGACAGCTTCGATGTCCATTAAGGTTGATGCTTCCAAGAACGGAAAGATCTATCGTTGCCTTATTACTAATGCGGCAGGTGAGCAGCTTGCAACTAATGAAGTAACGATTACAGTTAAGCAGCCTTCTAATGCGATCGTAATTACCAAGCAGCCTCAGAATACTGAGACATATGAGGGCGGTACTGCAGGCTTCATGGTTGAAGCTGAAGGTGAAGGCTTAACATACCAGTGGCAGCTCAAGAAGGGTAGCAGTTGGGCAAATCTGACTTCCGGTGGCGCTACTACAAATTGGCTTTCTATCGGAAAGTGCGATCTGTCGAAGAACGGTAAGGTCTATCGCTGTGTTATCACTGATGCAAACGGTGAACAGATAATAACAAACGAAGTTACATTGACGGTTTATTATGTTGTTTACCGTAGTGAAGCAGTAAAGTCAGGGGAGTCCGCTCCTGATGCAGAAGTTCCTGCTACAGCAACTGAACCGGCAGCTGAACCCGTAAATGACGCACCTGCTCCTGCAGAAGCACCTGCAGATGAGCCTGCACCGGCACCTGTTGAGGAACCTGCTCCGGCTCCTGTTGAAGCTCCGGCAGAAGCTCAGGCTGATTCTCCTGTAGAAGAACCGGCATAAGTCTTTTGATTTAAAACCTTAAGTTTTACGGGGTTGGAGTTGATCTCCGGCCCCGTTTTTTATTCGCTTATATTTTTGTTGGCAATATATCTGCATTATCAAGATTGTAAAAAGTTGAATTAATTAATGCGAAACATCAAATTTATTTTACCTTAACCTGAATTCTATACATTTAGGCCCTTTTCTGTTAAAATTTTACATTGTAAAGTGCATTATAATTGGCATTTGGGTAAAGTTTGTTTTGATATATTTGGGAGATTGTTATGCTTGTTAATGAGGATAACTGCTTTTTGTGCGATTCACTTGAATCATTTTTGCATTTTTTCTTAAATAGGAATATTGAGGCTGACAAGAGGGTAGGGCACTTTTATTTCAGAGGCGAGAGCAAATATCATAAATATGTTGTTCCGAGCCTTTATCTTGATGAAGGTCTTACCAAGAAGTCCAGTGAATACTATTACCGCGTGCTCTTAAGCCAGAGCGGAAATCCTGATTATGACAGAAGTTCTGATCTTTTCAGGTCTATCTCAGAGTTCCAGCATAAAGGTGCCAAGACCAGGATCTTAGAAGTCTCTGCAAATCCGCTTATTGCTTTGTATTTTGCTACGGAGAAGTACAACTCCGGTACTGTTGAACCCGGTTATGTTTATGTTTTCGGTTCACACCATATTGTTGACCGTAATGAAATCAATACTGAACACTTTGATGTTGGTCATACAGTTGCTGCAAAGGTAGCTTTGAATCTCATTCCTCAGGACAAGACCAATGAGTTCATGACTACATGTAAATCGATCTATGCCAGAACATCCAGAACAGACTGGAAGCAGTTAAGGTTCAGGGACATGAATACGCTTGTAATCAATGGTGACGATACCGGTACTAACCAGTTAAAGTTCAGAGATCTCGGCTCTTTGTCTTTGAGCGGTGAAGAATTCACGGTCATTCAGTCGTTCATGTATCTTTTAAACCAGAGAGCCAAGACAAACGGTGAACTGCTTTATCCTTTCAATATCTTTGAGGAATTGATGCTGGCGCATATCATTATTCCCTCAAAGGCTTCAGACAGAGTTAAGATGCAGCAGAGTGCGTTTATTTTCCCTAAGTATATCTATACCAACGGAAAGTCAATGGAAGATATCCAGAAGGAGATCGACCGTTCCGTAAGCACATTGTCAGCGAGCATCGTCACTGATGACGGTAAGAAGATAAATGCTATCAAGATTCCCGGCACAAAGAAGGAGCTTATCAATAAGCAGCTTGCCCAGATCGGAATTACTGAAGACTTTGTATATCCTGAGATCGAGCATAAGTCAAACACTTTGTTGTCGAACTTATTCTGATAGATTTCAGCAAAATTAAACATGTAAAAAAATGCACCTGTTATCGCTTGATAGAGGTGCATTTTTCTTATATCAGATAAGCTGAATCTTATATTTTCTCTCAAAGCTTAAAAGGATCTTGAAAGCTAAGTAGAACAATGCAATTCCGATTATTGTTCCGAGCGTGTTATGAAGGATGTCGTCATATTCGAAAACACCTCTGTGAGCTAAAAGCTGGGTAAGTTCAATTACGACAGACATCAAAAAGCCGGATAAGAATACGATCCACTTTCCTTTGCTCTTGGAAATGAAGGAAGCTAAGAAACCATATGGCATAAACAGGACCACATTCCAAAATACTTCCAAAAACATGCCTTTGTCGCCATTAAAAATATAGTCATAAGACCAGAACAGCTTAAGCTGCATAGCTGCTTCCTGAGATACGTTCCTTTCAAAAATAGTAAGCGCAAATACAAATGCAAGGTAAAAGATGAGCATGAAAAGTGCAAAACAAGATCTTAAACTCATTTTCCCTTTGCGGAAAATAAGTAATCCGATAATAAAGCTCATTAAAGCAGGCATCATCCAAACGATAACTGCATCAAGAGTAACAATAGATATAGCATGTCCGAGATAACCATCCATAACCCGAGCCGCCAATACTTATATTTTTATCAATGGAATTTGACTAACTTTAGTATAATGCAATCTGTTGTCATATCGAATAGACAAATAGACAAATTCTTGTCGGCTTTTGTGACAAATAGACAAAAATGATCGCGTTCCTTTTAAACACAATCGCGAACAAATGATTATTTGATCACTAACGTGTTGTATAATGATTCAAAATATAATGAAGGAGGAATTGTTTGTGACTACAATAAGTTTTACTCGTTATATGAAATTAAACAAAAAAGAGTCTGAGAAACTTCTTGATATCATTGAATCGAACTGTGAAGTCAAAGTCAAAGTTACAACGCCTCCTGTTAAGGAAGCATCCAAACAGACTTTAGATAAGGTTTTTGGTGATACATGATTTATTCAGAAAAAAGTCTTCGATAGTTTATTCAGTTCTTAATATGATATTTGTTTGAATTTTCAGCAATATAAGATAAGATTTAAAGACAGGTAGCAATACGCTGTATATTCGTGTAACCGAATTAGCGTTTAAACGTCATGTAATGGCGTCGGTCACGAAGAAGCCACCCTTCTGGGTGGTTTTTGATTTTTTGTGGATATATAGACTCTGAGCAACCGGTGTCTTTGACGTTGATCATAAATAACTATATTTCAATTCTTATATAAAATTTTAGTGCTTTTTGCGTCTTTTAGAGTAAAAACGGCTAAATAGTTTGACTATCAAACTATTTTTGTTATAATACCTTTGATTGAATCAAAACTATGGTTATATGAGGCTATACATATGGATGAATTATGGCAGAACAGTATTGACCGTCTTGAATCCAGAAGGGAAGCAGTCCTTGCGGCAGGCGGTGCTGAGCGTATTGCAAAGCAGCATGCTTCAGGAAAGCTCACTGCTCGTGAGAGAATGGAAGCTCTTTTCGACGATGGTACTTTTGTTGAGTTAAATGATCAGATCACTTCAAGATGTTCTGATTTCGGAATGGATAAGAAGAAAAAGCCCGGTGACGGTGTTGTAACAGGTTACGGTTATATTCACGGCCGTGTTGCTTTCGCTTCTTCACAGGATTTCACTGTTGGCGGCGGATCTTTAGGTGAAGCCCAGGCAATGAAGATCTGCAAGGCTATGGATAAGGCAATGGAGATGAAAGCACCTTTTATTTCCATCAACGATTCCGGCGGAGCAAGAATTGAAGAAGGAATTGATTCACTGACCGGTTATGCAGATATCTTCTATAGAAATACAATTGCATCAGGCGTTATACCTCAGATTTCGGTAATCATGGGACCTTGCGCAGGCGGTGCATGCTATTCTCCCGCAATTACCGACTATATCTTCATGACTGATTACTCCCAGATGTACATCACAGGACCTGCAGTAGTTAAGTCAGTAACAGGTGAGGTTATTAGCTCTGCTGATCTGGGCGGTGCTTCAGTTCACAGCTCAACATCAGGTGTTGCTCATTTTGTATATCCTGATGATCTTTCATGCCTTAACGGCGTACGACAGCTCTTGGGATATCTTCCTCAGAGCAATGAAGACTTAAGCCTTAACGTTCCCGGTACCGCAGTTGATAACAGCGCTTCTTTGGCTGATATCGTTCCTGCTGATTCCAAGAAAGCATATGATGTTAGAAACGTAATCAATTCAATCGTTGACCTTAACAGCTTCTTTGAAGTTCAGGAGTCATTTGCAAGAAATATCGTTGTAGGCTTTGCACGTTTGGACGGCCAGACGATCGGTGTTATCGCAAATCAGGCTTTGTATATGGCAGGATCTTTGGAGATCAATGCCTCTGACAAGGCTTCACGCTTTATCCGTTTCTGCGACTGCTTCGATATCCCGCTCCTTACATTGGTTGATGTTCCGGCATTCCTGCCCGGTTCACAGCAGGAGCACGGCGGCATCATCCGTCACGGCGCTAAATTACTTTATGCTTATTCCGAAGCTACAGTTCCGAAGGTCAGCCTCATCATGCGAAAAGCATACGGCGGCGCTTATATCGCAATGAACTCAAAGGGTACAGGCGCAGATGTAGTTTACGCGTGGCCTATCGCTGAGATCGCTGTTATGGGCGGTTCCGGCGCTGTCAGCATCATCGGCAAGAAAGCAATCGAAGCTGCTGAAGATCCGGCTGCTAAGAGGGCAGAGCTCCTTGCTGAATACAATGAGAAGTTCATGAATCCTTATATTGCAGCTGAGCATGGTTATGTTGATGAAGTAATCCTGCCTTCTGAGACAAGATCCAAGATCGCTGAAGCATTCAAGATGCTTGAGACAAAAGAACGCACATTGCCTCTTAAGAAGCACGGCAATATCCCGCTTTAAGGAGGAACTTGATTGTGGATGAATCTTTGATCGTTGCAATGGCAGTCGCATGCATCGCTGAAGAAAACGGCGTAGATACAAAGAATGTTGTAGTCAGAAATTTCAGGGAAGTGCAGAAGACCAGCCTTGAGCAGTTTATCGCCGATAACGGCATTTCTTATCATAAATATCAATTAGGAGAATAAATATGAGCAAGTATCGTATTACAGTTGAAGGTAAGACATATGAGATGGACGTTGAGCTTATTGGAGCAAACGGTGCAGTAGTTGCACCTGTTGCAAAGGCTGCTGCTCCTGTAGTTACAGCTCCCAAGGCAGCACCTGCTCCCGCACAAGCTAAGCCGGCTGAAGTTGGTTCAGGTTCAGTAGTTGCACCTATGCCCGGAACGATTCTTAAGGTTTTGAAGGCAACCGGTGACGCTGTTAAGGCCGGTGAAGTTGTCCTCATCCTTGAAGCAATGAAGATGGAAAATGAGATCACAGCACCCGTTGACGGTACAGTTGGTTCTCTTAACCTTACAGAAGGTTCTACAGTTGCAGGCGGCGACTTGCTCTTCGAAGTTAAGTGAGGTCATTTGATGTCTGAACTTTTTAGTACAAATAAGAAACTTCTCATAACAGATACTAT
The DNA here is from genome assembly GCA_003149065.1 of Ruminococcaceae bacterium R-25. NCBI lineage: Bacteria > Bacillati > Bacillota > Clostridia > Eubacteriales > Oscillospiraceae > Ruminococcaceae bacterium R-25. The sequence goes on along the minus strand of QGFZ01000001.1, from coordinate 717,238 downwards.
CTTAAGAGACGCGCATCAGAGCCAGGCAGCTACAAGAATGAAGCTTGAAGACATGCTTCCTGCATGCGAGATCCTTGATTCTATCGGTTATTATTCGATCGAGTGCTGGGGCGGAGCTACTTTCGATTCCTGCATGAGATTCCTTAATGAAGATCCGTGGGAGAGACTTCGTACACTCCGCAAGGCTCTTCCAAATACTAAGCTCCAAATGCTTCTTCGTGGCCAGAACCTTTTGGGTTACCGCCACTATGCAGATGACATGGTAGAAGCATTCTGCGCTAAGTCCATTGAGAATGGTATCGATATCGTCCGTATTTTCGATGCGTTAAACGATATCCGTAATATGGAAGCATCCATAAAGGCAGTAAAGAAGTACGGCGGCATCGTTGAAGCTGCAATGAGCTATACGACAAGCCCTGTACATAACGAAGATTACTTCGTAGAAAAGGCAGTTATCTTAGAGCAGATGGGCGCAGATAACATCTGTATCAAGGATATGGCTAATCTTTTGCTTCCTGCTGATGCTTACAGCTTGATCAAGAAATTAAAGGAGAAGGTGTCTATTCCAATCCATCTTCATACTCACAACACGACGGGAACAGGCGCTATGGTCTACCTTATGGCAGCTCAGGCAGGTGTCGATATTGTAGACTGCGCCCTGTCCCCGTTTGCAAACGGTACATCACAGCCTGCCACAGAGTCTTTAGTAGCAACTCTTAAGGGCACTGACCGTGATACCGGTTTGGACTTGGTTAAGCTCAATCAGGCAGCAGTTCACTTCAAGGGCGTTGCAGCAAAGATGGAAAAAGCAGGAACTATCAGTTCCAAGGTTTTGCGCGTAGATCCTAACACTTTGCTTTATCAGGTACCCGGCGGAATGCTCTCAAATCTTTTATCCCAGTTAAAGCAGGCAAATGCTGAAGACAGGATGGAAGAGGTATTGCAGGAAGTTCCCCGTGTTAGGGAAGACTTCGGTTTCCCGCCGCTCGTAACTCCGACAAGCCAGATCGTTGGTTCACAGGCTGTTTTCAACGTTCTCATGGGACGTTATAAGACATTTACCAAAGAATCCAAGGGCTTGCTCCGTGGAGAATACGGCCAGCTCCCCGGCAAGGTTAACGAAGATATAAGAAAGGCAGCAATCGGCTCAGACGAAGTCATAACATGCCGCCCTGCAGATCTTTTAAAGCCTGAACTCGATTCGATCAAGGAACAGTACAAGGACATCGCCAAGAGTGAAGAGGATGTTCTCTCATGCGCTATGTTCCCTCAGGTAGCTCCTGAATTCATCAAGAAGAGAGACGGCCTTGACGCAAAAGAAATCACTGTAGAGTGGATTAAGTAAATTCATAAAATTGTTATTTCTTCCGAAATCCTTTAAATCGTACTGGTAGTTCGATTTAAAGGATTTTATATTGCTTATCTGTCGGTCCGGATATTTTGCCGTTCGTGTCACGGGTGGTCACGTCCGCTCGTGTCACGGGTGGCGCTACGCGCGACGCGCGGATGATAATTTCCTCATTATTCATAAGCTTTTGACCATTTTGCCCCTTTTTTGTTTGATATAATCCGCGTGAACGATAAGTTCACATATTTTTATGTTTTGGGGAGAAATAAGAATGAAAAAGGTATTATCAACACTATTAGCATGCTCGGTTTTGCTGGGCTTTGCAGGCTGTAACATTACTGTTCCATCTGATGATCCTACAGTTTCTTCAGAAGTAATTACGGATGAGACTGAGGGCATTACAGATGCTTCAGAGCCGGAAGAAACTACTACTGAAGAGAAGTTCGTAGAAGGCATGATCAAATCTTCATTGGATGAGATCACAGACAAATTCATGAATGGTCTTGGCGATACACATGAAGGCCAGGAGTATCTGAGACTTAATATGGATCCTGAAGATGCTGAGACGAATAAGACATTGGGTATCAAGGATTACCGTAATATAACATTAGGTTACTTTAGCAACCTTACTAAAAATGGACTCGATAACAAACCCGAAACTTGGTATGAATTTGATGCTTATATTTTCAAGATGGATATGGAATCTGATCAGTATAAGAGCGCAGCTGAAGGCGGCAAGGTAAATGTTCTTATAGACAGAAACACAGGCGCGGTTAAAGAACTGCCGGTTGTTGCAGTAAGAGGCCAATATGTCTTATGCATTTCTGTCGAAGAAGGCAAAGACTACGTAAGAACATTGCTGGAAGATGGACCTGAATTCACTTCAGTTGAGATCACTAAGGCTATTGAGAACTTCTCATTAACCAGTTAAAAATACAGATCGAACTATTGTATCGAAAACGCATAAAAAACAAGAGTTTTCGATACAAGGCCGCACTCTACTGTATCGAAAACCTCGAAAAACGACCGCGTTTCGATACAAAATCGAGTTTTTGTATCGAAAACACATAAGAAGCAGAAGTTTTCGATACGCGATCGCACTTACTTGTATCGAAAACACAATAAAAATAGGGGTTTTCGATACACTTCTCTAATTTTACAATTGAACACAAACTAAAAAGGAGTTGCCCCGAACGAGGCAACTCCTTTTATAAATAAGATATAGCGCTTGTTTATACCCAGAACTTTTCAGTAGGATCTTGCAAGTCAACATCAGCTAGTGAGTCAAGTAATCCCTGTTCCTTTAACAGCTGATAGATGGAACCTGCAAAGTATATATCGTGGATAGAAACACCGATGTTATACGCAAGGATCCTCTCAGAATCGCTTTCACGACCTGGATTAATACCGTTAACAACGTCACAGACTTCAGAAAACTTCTTAAACTTATCGAAGTTCTTAAAGTGGTGGACATGTCCTTCGTCATCTGCAAAGACTTTGTCGAAGAACAGATCGCAGTTGGTAAAGCCCAATGTATGGATAGGCTGGACAAGGACGCCTTCATCAAAATACTTATCTTCACAAACATCGTTGGGAAGGTAAGTTGCGCCGGAGATAACGATATCTGATCCCTTGACCATTTCTTCAGGCGTATCAACGTAACTGAAGTGAACGTTGCCGTAACCTGAGAATCTTTTAACCAGATCTTCCTCTTGTCCTTTGTATTTAAGAAGTTTGATATTAAGTTCTCTGTCAGGCATCTTATCAAGCAAGATCAATAGGGTAGAGCGGACAACGTTTCCAAGGCCCATCATGCCGATGGTCTTAAAGTCTTTCTTTGCAAAGAGACCTATTGAATGAGCTGCTACTGCGCCGGTCCTCATTGTAGTGATCCAGGTGCCGTCCATAAGGGCTAAGAATTCGCCGGAATCAGCATCCATTAAAAGGATGCGGCTCTCTAAGCTTGGAGTACGGTTGGGGTATCTGGTAACGACTTTAACACCGCCGTAGTTAACAGAACCTACACCGGGGATCATGCTGGGCATAACATTACAAAATGTGCCGTCCAAAGGCTTAAGGCTGATCTTAGGCGGCAGGATTGCCTTTTTCTTATTTCTGATCATGGTCTCTGCCCAGTCATAGCACATCGAAGGCTTGATACCAAGGTTATTGATGTCCTGGAATGTTATGATCTTCATTAGCTGATCCTCTCTTATTGAATAAATACATCATACTAATTTTACCAATAATCAGCGTATATTATTAACCTTTTTCTTCTTATGATAAAATGCTTGGTGTAAATATATTTAGGGTGGTCCAAATCATATGGGTGATAACGATAAAGCTATTTCTTTTGAAGAGCATAAGAAGCTCCAGTTGGAAATACTGCTTCAATTCGATAAGTTCTGCAAAGATAACAATCTCACTTACTATCTTACCGACGGTACTTTATTAGGCTGCATAAGACATAAAGGTTACATTCCGTGGGATGATGACATCGATATAGAAATGCCCAGGCCCGACTGGCTTAAGCTTAAAGACTTATTCGTAAATCAGGGGCACCTTAAGCTCTGCGCTCCTTGTGAAAGAGATTCAAGATATTTCTTCATGAAAGTCTATGACGACAGGACCATTAAGATCGAAAATCTCACTAATTATAAGAACTGTAATATTCTTGGTGTCGATATCGATGTCCTTGCAGTTGACGGCGCGCCTGATGACGAGCAGGAGTTTCTTACCAGAATGGAGAAGGTAAGAACAATGTTCAGCAAATCCGGCTTTGTGAAGGCTGGTCTTTGCGGTTCATATAAGTGGAAGATAAAGTGCATCCTGGCCCGTTTAAGATATGGCAATCCTGATAAGCTGATGGAGAAAGCTCTAAAGCTTTGCCAGGAATTTGATTTTAATACGAGTAAATATCTCTGCCGTTATAACAGATATAACAGGGGATACAGGGTTCCCAGAGAATGCTATGAAAGCGTTGTATTAAAAGAATTCGAAGGCTACATGCTTCCTGTTCCTGTAGGATACGATCAGATCTTAACTGCATCTTACGGTGATTACATGAAGCTGCCTCCTGAAGAAAAGCGCGTTGCTCACCACGAGAATAATATCTTCTGGAAGTAAACTAAAACTATAAATCGGGGCTAAATATATATGTCTAACTATTCTAATGAGGAAATAAGAAGCTTACAGCTCGTTGAACTCGGCATGTTAAAAGAGTTCGATGAGATCTGCCAAAAGAATAATATCGATTACTTCGTTCTCTACGGTACAGGCATCGGCGCCGTCCGTCACTCAGGTTTTATCCCGTGGGATGACGATATCGACATCGGTATGATGCGTTCTGAATACGAGAAGTTAAAGAAGATCTATAACGACAAGGCTGATTCAACGATCTTAGTCGGCGCCGATGACGATTGCCCCTATCACGAAAAGGTTTTCCCGAGAGTTTATCTTCCAGGAACTGAATTCATTCCTGAGAGTTGGATAGAGCAGTATGGTGAGATCAAAGGATTCACTAGGCCCATCTGGATCGATATCTTTTTATTCGATTACTGCACCGAAGCAGAGATCGATAAGAAGATGAAGCTTACAAAGAAATATAAGTGGTATTTCACATATACAAAATATAAGGAAATATTCAGAACAGACAGAGGTATAAAAGGATCGGTCCTTTCTATCGTAAAGCGCCTGTTCTACGATTTTTCAAGGTTAGTACCCAATGCTAATAAGAAAGCCTACGAGAAGTATCTCAAGGCCGTAAACCGTGAGCCCTGTGATACGATTATTACCTTTGATGCATGGATCAATAGCGATATTTTAGGCTCTTTCAGTTCAGTTGATAAGGTTTTCCCGACGCAGCGAATCAAGTTTGAAGACATAACCGTCAGCATCCAGAAAGACTACGATTATATCTTAAGGAATATCTACGGCGATTATATGCAGCTTCCTCCGGAAGATCAGAGGAACGGCCACCGCCCGTTAAGATTAAAGCTTACCAGGGATTAAAGTAACCGTTTAGCAAACCATTTATAACGGAAGGAGATACCTCCGATGAAGAAGATTATCTGTGCAGCTCTTACGCTCTTTATGCTTTTTGGTTTTTCTTCCTGTGTTATAAGAATGGCACCTGAAACTGAGATCGACGAGACTCCGTCATCTGAAGCTGAAACTGAAACTGTTACTACTGAAACCTCTCAAGAGACTACTAAACCGGCACCACTTAATCCGGATGGGCTTACTATTACTATTGCAGACGTAGCCCGTTATATTTTGGCTGATATGGGTGAAGGATATGGTATTAATTTTTTCGCGAGCGATGTAAACGCTGATGAGAATAAGAAGATAGGTGTCCTTAATTATCTGTGCATAGGTAATGATGATTTCCATCTGGAAAAGAAGATTGGGGATTTTGATTCTTACTTTGTCAGGATCTATGTTGTCGAATTTGACATGAGTTCTGATCTTTATAAGGGGCTTGCAACAGGGACCAACTTTATGTTCTTTGAAGGCGCCAGCAAGACTAAGCTTAATGTTACAGCAATTAATAAACAGTATGTAATATCAATTTCTGCAGGCCTTGGAACAGATGGCGGTTATAACAGTGAAGATTGTGAGGAGACAGTTCCGTTTTCAATAGGCAAAGCTCAGGAAGGATATGAAGCATTTATCAATATCACTTCTGACGGCAGCATGGGCAAAACTATATCCGATGTATCTGACAAAGTCTATACTGCCGCAGATATGAAGCTTGATCGTGTTCATACACCGAGCGATGATTCAGCCATCGAGAATAAAAAGGCAGGTATAGTAGACTGCCGCTATTTAAGTGAAATAGCAACTGGAGTTAAGATCGAAGGCTACGATTCTTATCAGATTGCCATAGTCATTGCAGAATACGATATGAACTCCGATAACTATAAGAAGCTTAAAGTCGGTGACGAAATAGAAGTCTGGCAATCTATGTATCCTACAAACTTAACAGTAACTGCTATAAATAAACAATATGTCCTATGCTGCTGTGAGAATTTAGCAAAGGGCACTGCCTTCAATGAAAACTATAAGGTCAGTGCTGCACCTTTTAGGATCGAAAGACTTCAGAAAGCATACGATGTATTTACCAAGCTTAAATAAACTCTTCTGAAGACTGGGGAATGATCTTAACCTTAGCCGTAATATAAGGCTTATCAACGCTGTCCTTATCCTTGGCGATAACGAGAAGATACGTTCCGACTTCCATTTTCGGCGGTTCATAATCGAAGTTAAAGTAAGCCGAACCGTCTATATAGATATACTGTTCGATCGTATTTGAATATACGGGCTTTGAATAATCGATCTTCTTTAAGTCAGCTTTTTCGCCGGGTACGAAATAGTAAGCGTAGTAAACCGGTTCAGCATCAGATAAGAGCTCGATAGAAAATGCAAGAGTCCTTGTATTAATGCAGTAGATACCGTCAGATAAAAGAGTAGCTGAATAATCCCACCAGCCAAGACTCTTGATAGCTGCAAATGAAGGATCCTTAATGGAATAAGATGCGCCGTTCGGAGCTTTGGTTATCTCAGGAGCACCCTTGGTTCCGTTAACGATTACGATTGCTGTCTCATCAGCAGTAAGATAGTTGTCAGCGGTTCTGTAAACCTTAATGTTATAGATTCCCTGTGTTATATAGCCTGCACTCGTTGTTTTCGCGCCCAGTGACTTATCGAACTTAGCCCTGTAGAAGATATCTGTTGTAACCGAAGGCTCGCTCTTATAGATCTCAGTGCCGTCTTTAGATACTACATAGTAGAATTCCTGGTTAGGGTTTTCTTTGAACCATACATCAAGCTCAATGCACTTGGCATTCTCGTACTTGTTTTCCTTGGTAAAGAGCCAGGATGTGCTGTCGAAAAGATCAGGAATATCAGGCGTGAATTCGAACTTTGTATCAAGGAATGAATAGAGATCGTTTAACTTATCGATGGTATCAGCCTCAGCAAGCCATCTGCCGTCTTCCTGCTTGTTGAACTTGATATTAACGGTATAAACGATTCCATAAGTTGAGTTATTCAGAGCTTCAATGAAAGCATCGGAATTGCCCTTAACGCCGCTTAAAATATCATCGTAGTTCTTTCTTGAAAAAAGGATATTAATTGTGGCAGAGGTCCTTGATGTGACCATGGTATCGCTGTTAACTGTATAAGCAATTGATTTGGCGATAACATCTTTAACCTTAGCCTGGTCGTAATCTTTGTCTGCAAGAGTAAGCTTCTCTTTAAATGCAGCTTTTTTGGAATCTTCAACGGCTTCGGTATTCTCAAAGATCCTGTCAGCATCCAGAAACTGCACGCATTTAGCATATGTATCAGCAGCTGCAGATACTTCCTCGGGATCTGCCTTGCAAGAAGCAAGAGAGAAGAGGAGGGAGCAGATAAGTACTGCTGCCATTATCTTATTTATAGTTTTCATTAATATCCTCCAAAGGGGTCTATCATCCCATAGATATTATATTCGTTAAGACAAATCAGTCAAAACAGGCTAATAATCCTACAACTTGACCACAGCGCTTATATTGATTTTCGCAATAATAAATTAGATAATAGCAACTCTGATAAGATAGGGGAGGGGAGCTCCCCTGTTTCTATGAAAGGGCAGTTTTGTGAAACTCAGTAAAGACAGTGTAAAAAGCGCTGTGAAAAACAACAAAAATATACTGGCTAACATCCTCGGTGCGTTCGTTGTTAAGGGCGGATCGATGTTGCTCACATTGTTTTTGCTGCCTGCATATATCAGATTCTTTGGAAATGACAACGTTCTTGGTATCTGGTATACGATTCTTTCGATAATCAACTGGGTACTGGTTTTCGATCTCGGAATAGGCCACGGACTCCGCAACAAGCTTCCCAAAGCCCTTGCGGATAATGATATGAAGGAGGGAAGATCACTCGTTTCTTCAACCTATATCGCATCAGCAGGATTGGTAGTAATAATCGGCATTATAGGAAGCGTTGCCATCCATCTTATAAATTGGAATGCTATCCTGAACATTGATGAAACTGAGCTTGCTCTGCCGGTATTAAGATATGCGATCCAGATTGCGTTCATAGGCGTTCTGATACAGTTCGTTTTAAAGCTCGTAACTTCGATCCTTTATGCAATCCAGAAGTCCGGCCTCGTTAATTTCCTGACATTCTTATCTAATGTAATTATCTTTATAGTAATTAATCTGCTTCCGTCAGGGGATACTTCATCTAATATAATTGCTATCTCTTATTTCAATATTCTGGCAGTAAATCTTCCGCTGCTTGTCGTCAGCATGATCCTTTTCATGGGCAAATTCAAAGATATCAGACCTTCATTCAAGTTCTGGTCCAAAGATTCTGCAAAGGCTGTTCTCAAGATCGGAGTAACGCTTTTATGGCTCCAGCTGATTTTCATGATCATATCATCGACCAACGAATTCCTGATCACGGCATTCTGCGGTCCTGCAGCGGTCGTTGATTATCAGGTATATTTCAAGATCTTTAACTCTGTAGCAGCAATCTGCTCGCTCGTTTTGATCCCTATCTGGTCAGCTGTCACTAAAGCCAAGGTCGAAAAGCGCTATACTTGGATCAAGAAAACATACATGCTGCTCTTAGGATTCAGCGTTTTAGCGCTTTTGGTGCTCCTGGGCATAGTTCTTATTTTGCAGCCCATCGTTAACTTCTGGCTCAAAGACGACGCTATCACTGTCACAATGACTTACGGCATTATTTTCGCTTTATCAGGCTTCATATTCCTGGTACATAATGTTAATACATCAATCGGAAACGGTTTCTCGTATTTCAAGCCTCAGATCGTCTTAATGACGCTCGCAGCCGTACTGGATATTCCGCTTGCATGGGTATTCGTAAAGCTTACAGGAGGGATGATAGGCGTAGTTTTGGCCAATATCGTCGTTCTTATCCCGTTCGAAGTCCTTGAACCAATATTCTTCTTCAGATATTTGAATAAACTCATTAAATCTGAAGGGAAGACCGAATAATTTTGGAGTTTGCTCGGTTAGCCTCGCTTGGTGATGTTTTGTAGACGAAAATCGAAAAAACGTCTACAAAACGAGTATTTTCAAGCATTTTTGCACTTTTTGAAGACGATTTTCGAAAAAGCGTCTACAAAAATAACATCACTGTCCCCTATTTTGTGTTCTGCCCTAATCGAACAACTGTTCGTTTTTGAAAATATGTCCTAAATGCCAATTTGAAGGAGTATTCGAAAAACTCAATATAAACGTCCTGATATGATTCCGGTTAAATGAACTAACAGAATTGATCAGACAGAACTAAGATCAATCATAAGATGAATTATCATACGATAAGATAATCACAACGACAACGAATCAATCAGAATCAAAATCACACGTACGATCAAATAATAAAATCTAAAATGAACTGATGATCGATTCAAAGATTATAAAACGCTGGAACAGATTATAAGAATCATAATAAGTGATACAAATACGAATAGAAGCAGATAAAAACAATGCAGATTAATACATATCAGCCAGTATCATACACATGCCGGAAAACCGGTCTGATAATAATCTTATTAACGATCGATTATACGGTTTCCCTATTTAAACCTCTTCTCAATTCACCAAAATTGTAATTATACCGAATTAGGTATGTATTAAAAAAGGGGAAATCAATTATTTCCCCATCTCACGTAAAACCGTTAACGTCTCTTCAAGGCCTGTCTTCAAGTCGTATTTCCCGGACCACCCTAAGGCTTTTAGCTTATCAATATTCAAGATACAATTCTGTGGTTTTGAAAAACCTTTTGATTCGATCGCATCCGGAAGATCAAAAACAACTTTAGTATCAGTTAATTCAGCTAATGTATTTGCAACTTCAGCGATTGTTGCGATTGACTGATCATTGGCAACATTGTAGATCTCTCCCGAAGCTCCATCAAAAAGAACCTTTAATAATCCGCTGACTGCATCTGATACGTAGCAATAAGTTCTTTTCTGTGTTCCTTTGCTCTTTAAGACAATTGCTTCGCCTTTCAAAGCGTTTCCGATGAACTGGGCATGTGCTTTGCTGTCATTATCAAGCATTGTGGGTCCGTAAATGCTTGAAAGCCTTGCAATCAGACAATCTACGCCGTATTCGTCATGAGCTGCCTTAAAAAGCATCTCAGAATCTCTCTTGCTCTCAGTATATGAAGATCTTATAAGGTTAAGGTCAACTGTTCCGTATTCGTTTTCGGAATATACATCTTGATCCAGTTTTCCGTTTACTTCAAATGTCGAAGTTAAAAGCGCTCTTGTGGTCTTCCCTTTACAGTATTCCAGGACATTTTTAGCGCCTATGACATTCGTCAGGATCGTTTCATAAGGATAAAGCGCATAACTTCTGGGATCAGCGTTGCTTGCAGCGTGAACGATATAATCAAGTCCATCAATAGTGATAGGATCCATGACATTTTGGGCAACAAGATGAACGTTTTCATTATTTCCGAAGCGCTTTTCGAGCTTATCAATGCTTCTTCCCATAGCATATATACTTATATTCTTAGAATATAAGTCATTAGCTGCTGTTAAGGCGTCAACCATAAATGAGCCGATAAGGCCCGTTGCACCGGTTATCAGGATATTTTTATCTGATACCGGTATTTCTGAAGCTATACGTGAAACTGATTCTTTATATGTTGTACTGCTGTTAAACATCAGTGCATCCACTCATCTTTCTTAGCTTTGAGCAAAGCCTTGAAGATCTCGATATCTTCTGTTGTGGTGAGCTTTAAGTTCTTTTCAGAACCTGCTGACATATAGAGCTTTCTGCCAAGTTCAATATACATAGTGCATGAAGCGACAGAATTGGTGATTCCCTTGCTTAATGCTTCCTTGTGAGCTTCGATGATCTCATTTACAAAGAATGCCTGAGGTGTCTGTGTGATCTTTAAGTTATCTCTCGGAACCTGTTCCGTTGTTGATACAGCATCGTAGGTCTTGAGCATTGCAGCTGTACAAGGTACGACTGTGATTGCATTGCCGTATTCCCTGCAGACTCTGATGTTATCTGAGATTACTTCTTTACTTACCATCGGTCTTATAGCGTCGTGGATCAATACGATATCGTCTTTATCGTTATGTCTTGTTGCAATATCGTATAAGCCGTTTCTGATAGAATCCTGGCCGTTTACGCCGCCGCTTACGACGCTCTCGAGTTTAGCTATGCCGAACTGCTTTGCGTAAGCTTTTACTACATCGTGCCAGCCGTCAAGGCAGACGATCTCGATCGCATCAATATCAGGATGGTTCTGGAATGCTTCCATCGTATATACAATGACAGGTTTATCGTAGACGTTTATAAACTGCTTCGGGATATCCTGATTCATTCTGGCACCAACACCGCCAGCTATGATCATTGCTATGTTTTTCATTCATTCCTCCCCACTACCCCAAATCAAAAAGATCCAGAGTACTTCTGTTAATGATTCAGGTGTATACGACTTCCGATCTGCCCTTCGTTTTCAGATAGATAGTAAATACGATACGGATGATGATCAAAATGATTACAATTCCTGACAGATCGATCAAGACATCCTTGATCGTGCCGTCACGTCCGCTGACAAAGAGCTGATGATATTCATCAAAGATCGCATTAAGAATCGCAAACCATAATGTAAACACGATATTCATCTCGTTGTCTGATCTCATGAGCTTTACAGGGCTCTCAGCATAAGAAGTCTTATTTGAAATCTTGTTCGTGGATGACAGAGCAATATAAGATAATAAAGTCAGGATCGCGAATTCTGTCGCATGAGCGACTTTCCGGATAACCGTTCCATCAGTAATGTCAGCACCGAAGAGCTCATTAAAGAGATTGACAATAATGTTAGACGTATTTGTTGACTGGACGTCATTTTGGCTTGAAAAATGGAAGATCATAACGATCCACGCAATCGTAGCAACCCAAAAGATCGCAGCAATAATGGAATATCTGATCGATATTTCCTTATCGTGAAGTGCTGGCTTTTCGTTTTCAGTCGACATAGGTCTTCCCTTTTTTTTAGTTTCCTTAATTATATATCAATTACTGTACTTTTTTGCACTCTTCATGGCGCGGTCGATATCTCTGTTTGCCTGCTTCTTGGCAAGGACTTCACGCTTATCGTAGTCTTTCTTACCTCTTGCAAGCCCTATCTCAAACTTAACTTTACTGTCTTTGAAATAGCACTTTGTGGGAACAAGTGTTAAGCCTTCCTGCTTTACTGTCGAATAAAGGCGGATGATCTCCTTTTTATGCATCAGGAGTTTTCTGGATCTTTCAGGATCAAGATTAAACCTGTTTCCCTGCTCATAAGGACTTATATGAACACCTATAAGCCACATCTCACCGTCTTTTACCTGAACATAAGAGTCCTTAAGGTTGACCTTCCCTGCCCTGAGGCTCTTTACCTCAGTACCGGATAAGGCCACACCTGCCTCATACTTTTCTTCGATATAGTAATCGTGAAAAGCCTTTCTGTTCTCTGCTATTATTTTTATTCCTTTTTTGATAGCCATAATCGTATATTTTATATAGAAAAGTTAATATTTCAACTTTTGGGGCTAAACAAGCCTTATTTTACTGCATTTGCAGGGACGGATAAGCATTAAGGTCAAGGGTGTCCCTCCTGCCGTTCATGTATTCAAAGTAGCCGCATGAAGCGATCATGGCGGCATTATCTGTACAATACTTAAGCTCAGGATAGTAAAGCTTGATACCCTTCTTCTTTGCTGCCTTATCGAAAGTGTTTCTCAGGAATGAGTTTGCTGAAACGCCGCCTGCAAGGCACAGTTTCTTTATTCCTGTCTGCTCAACAGCGATAAGCGTATTTTTTAAAAGCGCATCGGCAATTGCCTGCTGGTAAGATGCAGTAAAGTCTTTAAGATCGATTTCTTCGCCCTTCTGCCTCAATCCGTTTATGAGATTTAAAGCGGAAGTCTTTAGGCCGGAGAATGAGAAATCAAGAGTGTCTCCCATATGTGTTTTGGAGAATACGTATTTGGTAGTATCGCCGCCCTGCCCTGCTTTGTCCATCTTAGGTCCGCCCGGGTATCCCAAACCTACTACACGTGCGATCTTATCGATTGCTTCACCTGCTGCATCGTCTCTTGTGCGGCCGAGCACTTCCATGTCGGTATAGTCTTTAACCTTAACTATCATGGAGTTGCCGCCCGATACGCAGAGGCAGAGGAACGGCGGTTCTAATTCTTCAAAGCAGAGATAATTTGCTGCGATATGGCCTTTCAAGTGGTTAACGCCTACAAGGGGCTTGCCGGATACTTCACAAAGACCTTTTGCACAGGATAATCCTACCAAAAGAGCACCGACCAATCCCGGACCATATGTTACAGCAATAGCATCTACATCATTAAGTGTAACACCTGCATCAGACAAGGCTTTTTGTACAGTAGGATATACTGCATCAACATGCATTCTTGAAGCGAGTTCAGGTACGACTCCACCATATTCTTCGTGGAAATCAGCCTGCGATGCAATGCAGTTGCTCAAAATAATGCGTCCGTTCTTTACAACGGATGCAGCTGTCTCATCGCATGAGCTCTCGATTCCTAAGATAAGCACGTCTTTTTCTGCCATTATGTCTGCTCTTCCACCAAATAGAATTCATTCAAGAAGTCGTTTACTGTCTTGATATAAAGGTTTTTGTTTATGCCGTATTCTTCCAGATAACCTGCACCGGATACCATTACGCTCCTGGTGATACTTCCGTTAAGTCTGCTTCTTTCCGTTATAATCTGGTCGATCTTATCGGCACCGATATAAGTGTCGTGACCGCCGTAGATGATAAGCACCGGAATAGGAAGTCTTGCGATCTCAGCAGCAAGGCTGATATTAGTACCGCCTGAAGATACTCTGATCGCATAAGGGATCGAAAACTGTGTCAAGAATCCCAAAGGCTCTGATCTTACAACGACAGGCTTAATATAGTCGTCAGTTTCTTTTGCAGGAGAATCAAGGATCATGCCGGCGATATATGTGTTATCGAACTCAAGGTTTCTTACGTTCTTATCGTATTTAGAGAGGTCCTGCTCGCTTAATCCCGGCGGCGGGAGATTTGAATATGCAAGGAGTGAAGATGTGCATCCTGTGCCGATTCCGAAAAGGATAACGTCTGTCGTAACCGATATCTGCTTAACGATAGCAATCGCTCCAAGCACGTCCTGCCACTCAAGGTATCCGTATGTGCAGCAGTCACCACCTGAAGTACCGCAGTTTCTCTGGTCGAAAAGGAACACGTTGTAACCGTTTTCGAGCCAGGATTCCAGCATATCGATCATTTCAACGCCGAACGGAAGTCTGTTGGAACCTGAATCGTGAACAACGATAATAGTCGATATCGGATTCTTGGTCTTAAAAAACCATCCCTGCAAAGATGTCTGGCCGTCAGCTGATTCAAAGCTGCAGGTGCTGTATGAAGGCAGGATATTTGAAGGCACATTCGATACGACGTTACCTTTGACGTTCATAAGTCTGTTCGATGAAAATACCGTAAGCGCGATAAATGCGATGAGCAATACAGCAACAAAGCTCAAGACTAGCGCGATCCTCGTAATAAATGGGCTTCGTCTTCTCGTTGAAGTTCCGGAGAAGCTTACAAATCCGCTTGATACTCTTGCCATCAGTTAACTCCCGATGAACCGAATCCGCCGCCCCTGTCTTCGCCTATTGCCTTTACGTTATCGGTCTCTACAAATGTTGCATATTCTACTTTGGCAACGACCATCTGAGCGATCCTGTCGCCCTTTCTGATCTTATAAGTTCCGTGGATGCAGCCCTTGTTATCGATCGTAAGGGGCTCTTCCAGGCCTTCATCCTGGAAGAATGAATCGTTATATACGATTACGTTTACTTCATCCCTGTAGCCGCAGTCAATCGTTCCGGGTGCATTGGGAATCCTCAAAGGTGTCTTTAAAGAAACTCCGCTCCTGGGTCTTATCTGTACTTCATAACCGTAAGGAATTGCCATCTTGATACCTACAGGTACCAGTGCTGACTTTCCTGGTTCGATAATCACGTCTTCTGCTGCATAAAGATCCATTCCGGCATCGCCGTCATGAGCATAAGACGGGAGCTTGGCATCTTCTCTGCACTTCTCAATATAGATCTCAGTCATTGATCTTACCTCCGGGTAATATCGTGTAATTGCAGATAACGTCAAATCCCATATCTGCTATCGCGTCAGCATATTCCTGGCCGATGGGATTTTTCGCTCTGCCGTAAATGGAACAGGAACAATCCAAAGGATGAGGAATTACCTTAAGGTCTGTTCCTTCATTATCTCTTTTAGGCTTTAAGTCATAATAAGCATTTCCTCTGCAGAAACCGCAGGGTCTCTGGTTCCTTCCTGCCGCGCAGAAATCTGACTGCATCCAAGGAATAAGGCCATCCGAATGAACGATTATCGTAGGATGTTTGCCTTCAAGATCGTAAGATTCCGTAAGATGTTTTAAGTTAAGGATCAGGTCATCTGCAGATACTTCATAAGAAGGCATTACAGCATCAGCATATTTTAAAGCGTGCGATAAAGATTTCGAACTGTAGATATTTGTTCCTGCAGAAGCATAGAATTTTATGCCGTCTTTTAAGAACTTCCTGTCAGTAAAAATCTTGGATGCCATTACCGCGATAAATGCATCTCCCATATCTACCTTAAGGAGCGAGATAACATAATCGATTATCTTATTGATCTTGTCGTGATGGAAATCAGGGATCAGCAAAACAAGTTCAGCGCCCTGGTCTTTAACGAAATCGATTGCGTTGCTGTAGATATCAGGGTCAGACAGATCGTAAATGCTGAATGCATAGATATCTGCGCCTTCTTCCAAAATATCTTCGTTGAGCCTCAAGACAGGATATGTGTACATGTTCTTAACAGAACCTGGTTCAGTCTCCTGTTCGCCGAAATATTCGGAATCTTCGACATAATCAGTGCCGTAAGTCTTCTTAAATGAATTGACTGTATTTACTTCTAAAACAGTAAGAAGGTCGCGCCTTAAATAATTGATAACGCTTACAGGGCAATAGAACTTATCGATCGTCTCAAAACTTACTTCAGTAACAGTAAACGGTGTATCAAGAGTTTTGGAAAACTGCTCTGTTATCCTGTCTTTTTCCAAAGGCCTGCCATCAAAATCGTCAGGAATCACTACCTTTGATTCAGCAGTAATACCTTTTGCGATACCGTCTGTGATCTTTGCAGTTGCAGTGATCTCAGTGTCAGAACCTGAGATAGTTACGGCAACCGGAGTTCTTCTTAAGTCCTGCTTAGAGATGAAGATCTCGTGGTTCATAAGGAAAACTTCCATGCCGGGCTTAAGCTTCTTGATCATGTCAGGATGAAGGCCTTTAATTGCAAGTCCGTTAAGGACTGTATTGGTCTTGCCTACAGGGAAAGAGCAGATCTCTCTGGCATTTTCCCTTATCGATATGAAATCGCCCTTCTGGGGCTCTAAAGCACCGTTCTTTATACCGACAGTAACCTGACCTGAACCTGCATCAAGTCTGCTTATTCGGCCTATTCTTACGCCGTATTTGCCGGGATATTCTCCCGATAACAGGTGATCGTCCTTACTTCCGCTCAAATACTGGGAAGTAAATGCTCCTCCCCTGTTGAAGTTAATGAGAAGATCGTAACGGATCTCCTTAATAAGTTCCTTATCAAGAGCACCTTCGTAGTATGCGTCGATCATGCGTCTGTAGCAATAAACTGCTGATCTAACATAGTTGGCATCTCTCATTCTGCCTTCGATCTTAAGGCTCTTAACGCCGCTCTTTATAAGCCTTTCGAGATATTCGGAAACATCTCTGTCCTTAGGAGATAAGAGATGTCCGTCCTTAAGTCTTAAGCCGTTATTTGAAAGGTTATATTCCTCCCTGCAGGGCTGGGCGCAGGAACCTCTGTTGCCGGACCTCGTGCCGCTCCTGTTCATTGCAGAGAAAAGGCAGAGACCTGAAGCGCATACACAGACAGCTCCGTGAGCAAATACTTCAGTCTCAAGGTTATAGCCTTTTGCGATCTTGGTCCTTGTCTCGATCTCATCGCAGGATAATTCTCTCGGGAGAACAACCCTGTTAACGCCAAGCTCTGAGAGCTTTTTGAATTCATCCGCAGAATAGATATTCATCTGCGTGCTCGCGTTGATCGTTACATTAGGGAAATCCTGTGCGAGTTTGGTAATAACAGCCAGATCCTGAACGATAAGTCCGTCAACACCGATGTTTACAGCTTCTGCTATTGTCGGATAAAACAGTTCAAACTCTGAATCTGTCATCAGAGTATTTACTGCAAGGAATACTTTCGAAGACCTCAAATGGGCATAATCCACGCCTTCTTCAAGCTCATCGAGAGTAAAGTTATCTGCTCCCGCTCTTGCGGAATATTCTTTAAGTCCGAGATATACGGAATCGGCTCCGGAATCAATTGCAACTTTGAGTATTTCAAGGTTGCCTGCAGGAGCTAAAAGTTCAATACGATTATTTGTCATCTTTCTTCTTCAAATGCTCGAATAATCCTTCGTTGACCTTATCAGCCAGTTCTTCCATCGGAGTGGGCTTGATGTCAGGTCTTCTCTCTTTTGCATATTCATTGGCTTTGACTTTGTAATATGTAAGCTCTGTCTTAAGGGCATTATTCTCTGCTCTTAATGCGATCAGCTGGTCGCAGGCTTCAAAAAGAGACATTATTGCGGTCTTATTCGTAGCGATATACGGGTTGTTCTTCTTGGTTTCTACATAGATCTCATCAGCGAGCTTTCCGACCTTCATCATGTGGTCATATCCTGCATCGCCGCTTCTTACGAGATACTGAACGCCGCCGATCGTGATCTGTGCGCTCTCTTCCTTGGAATTGTCATCTTCATTAGCAGGCTTGGTTCTCGCCTTGATCTTCTCATCGAGAGTAATATATTTCTTCTCGGTAACGGTCTTGGCCTTGATCTCACCTTTGTAAAGCTGCTTATATTCTACGATTGCGGGCTGATCCTTCTTACCCTTACGCTTGTAAGAGCCGTCTGAATATTTGCCAAGTAAGCTGGAATTAGATTTCCTCATTGTGGACCTCCGCAATATTAGAAGTTGATATATTATAACACTTTATTGTTTAAGGGCTTTAAATAATAAAGCAAACTCATTAGGCGAGAGCTCTTCTGCCCTGGAAGATTCACTGATTCCCAGTTCAATAAAAGCCTTATCAAGCCCGTTATATGAAGACAGGTTCTTCTTTAAAAGCTTTCTTCTCTGCGAAAATGCAGTGTTTAAGAACTTTACGAATTCCGGACATAAGATATCTGCTGACTCTTTTCTCGTAAAGCTGATAACTGCAGATGTCGTGTGAGGCTGAGGAACAAATGCCGTATGAGGAACTTTGAACTCAAAGCAGTAACCGCCATAAAGGCTTCCTAATATCGATAAAGGTCCGTACTGCTTTGATCTGGGCTCACAATCAATCCTGGCTATCGCTTCATCTTCTACCATGAAGACCATCTTGCGCGCCGTGGAAAACTCCGAAAAGAGCTTTTTCATGATATCAGTCATAACGTAATACGGAATATTACTTACGACTACGTCGGCTTGTTTCATGACTTTGCTGTCGACCTTAAGGAAGTCCTTGTTTATCACGTTTATGCCCGGCAGATTTGCTTGTAAATATACAGCAAGTCCTCTGTCTATCTCGATGCAGGATAAGTAATCAGTAAGCTCAGACATAGGATATGTGATGCTACCTAAGCCGGGGCCGATCTCAACTACTGTATCTTCCCTTTTTATCTCACAAAGGTCTACTATGCGGCTGATTATTTCTTCATCACAAAGGAAATTCTGCCCGAATTTAGATTGGGGCAGAATTCCTTCTGACTGCATTATTTGTTTAATGTTCTCTCTGTTCATCTAAGCAAGAGTGTTTTCGAACTTTTGAGAATTACAGGAAGTAAGCTACGCCGGACTCAAAGATCTTCTGGTACTTATTGCCAGGAATGTTCTTTGTAAGATCAGATTCATATCTTTCTGTATGACCCATCTTACCGAGAACGCGTCCGTCGGGGGATGTGATACCTTCGATAGCACAGATTGAACCATTGGGGTTGAACTGTGTGTCGGAAGCATAGTTGCCGTCAAGATCAACGTAGCAGGTTGCGATCTGGCCGTTTGCAGCAAGCTTTCTTACTATGTCTTCAGATGCTACGAACTTACCTTCACCGTGTGAGAGCGGGATATCATAGATCTCGCCGGGTTCACAGAGTGAGAGCCAGGGGCTCTTGTTAGTCATGATCTTTGTTCTTGCATATACATTCTGATGTCTGCCGATGTTATTGAATGTAAGCGTAGGGCTGTCAGGTGTCATGTCGCAGATCTTGCCGAAAGGTACAAGACCTAACTTGATAAGAGCCTGGAAGCCGTTGCAGATACCGAGAGCAAGACCGTCTCTGTTATCGAGGAGATCAGAAATAGCATCTGCGATACCGCTGTTTCTGAGAGAAGCTGTAATGAACTTACCGGAACCCTCAGGTTCGTCACCTGCAGAAAAGCCACCGGGGATCATCATGATGTTTGCTTCACGGATCTTTGCAGCAAGTTCTGCGAATGACTCGTTGATATCATTCTGGTTTCTGTTTCTGATTACGAATACTTCAGCATCAGCGCCTGCTCTCTCGAAAGCTCTTGCAGAGTCGATCTCGCAGTTGTTGCCCGGGAAAACAGGAATGATTACCTTCGGCTTAGCACCCTTGAGAACGCCGGGAGCAGCCTTCTTGGGTTCGTCTGCTGTATAAACATCGATTGCAAAAGGCATCTCAGCAGATTTAGCAACTGTAGGGAAGATCCTTTCGAGCTTGCCTTCATAAGCTTCTACAGCATCCTTGCCGGATACGGAAGCGCCTGCAAACGTGAAGTCGCCTGTATCGTTTGTTGTACCAAGGAACTTACCGCCGGCCATCTCAACCTTATCAACAGCATTGCCGTCTGCAGGGATAGCTACGATGATAGAACCTAATGTCTTGGAGAAGAGATCAGCTTCTGTAAGCTTGTCAGAGAAATCGAAACCGAGCTTGTTACCGAAGCACATCTGTGCAACTCTTGCTGCAACACCTGCGCTCTTTACTACTGCTGCGTTCTTGATCTCGCCTCTGTCTAAGAGCTCCTTAACTGCCTTGATAACTCTTAAGACGTGGTCCTTCTTGTAAGAACCCTTGCCGTCTCTTGCGCACTTGATGAGGTAGAGTTTCTGGCCCTTGCCTGTAAGTGTAGCTGTGATGACCTTATCTGTTGTGGACATTCCTACAGCAAAAGATACGAGCGTCGGAGGTACGTGGATATCGTTAAATGTACCGGACATTGAGTCCTTACCGCCGATTGCAGCTGTGCCGAAATCGAGCTGAGCCTTGTAAGCGCCTAAGAGTGCTGAAAGAGGCTTGCCCCATGATTCGTTGCTGCCCATTCTCTCGAAATATTCCTGGAATGTGAGTCTTGCCTTCAGAGGATCAACGCCCATAGCGAGGAGCTTCAAAAGTGACTCAACTACTGAATGGTAAGCGCCTGCATAAGGATTCCATTCCATGTAGTAAGGATCGAAACCATATGTCATTACTGAACAGTCATGTGTAGTGCCGTGATCTAACGGGATCTTTGCAGCCATACCTTCCTCAGGTGAATTCTGCATCTTACCGCCGTAAGGCCATACGACTGTAGCAGCGCCGATCGAAGAGTCGAATCTCTGGATAAGGCCCTTTCTTGAAGCGCCTTCAAGTGAATTGAGTGTTCCCTTAAGGCTTTCAGCGAAGTTGCCTGCAACAAAGCCGTTTGCAGGTGTATCAAGGAACTCGCCTGTGCCCTGCGGTACAACATCAGCTTCAGCATACTGAGTAGCGCCGTTTGTATCGATGAAGCTTCTGGGGAGATCAACGATCGTATTGCCGTTCCATACCATCTTCATGACAGGCTCTGCAGTAACCTCAGCAACAACTGTAGCTTCGAGGTTTTCCTTAGCTGCTGCTGCCATGAACTTATCAAGGTCAGCGGGATGAACTACAACAGCCATTCTCTCCTGTGACTCTGAGATAGCGATCTCAGTACCGTCAAGACCATCATACTTCTTCGGAACTGCATCAAGATTGATCGAAAGGCCTTCAGCAAGCTCGCCGATTGCAACTGATACGCCGCCTGCACCGAAGTCATTACATCTGATGATGAGTCTTGTAACTTCAGGATCTCTGAAAAGTCTCTGGAGCTTTCTTTCTGTCGGAGGATTACCCTTCTGTACTTCTGAGCCGCATGTTACAACGGACTGTGTGTCGTGAGCCTTGGATGAACCTGTAGCGCCGCCGATTCCGTCACGTCCTGTTCTGCCGCCCAGGAGAACAACGATATCGCCTGCCTGAGGTCTTTCTCTTACGATATTAGAAGCAGGAGCAGCACCTACAACGGCACCGATCTCCATTCTCTTTGCGATATAACCGGGATGGTAAACTTCATCAACGAGGCCTGTAGCAAGACCGATCTGGTTACCGTATGAAGAATAACCTGCTGCAGCTGTTCTGCAGAGCTTCTTCTGGGAGAGCTTACCCTTAAGTGTAAGTTCAACAGGTACAGTAGGATCGCCCGCACCTGTTACTCTCATTGCCTGATATACATAAGATCTTCCTGAGAGCGGGTCTCTGATAGCGCCGCCCAGACATGTTGCAGCACCACCGAAAGGTTCGATCTCAGTAGGATGGTTATGTGTCTCATTCTTGAACATGAAGATATAATCTTCAGGCTTACCGTCGACTTCAATTCTTACCTTAATGGAGCATGCATTGATCTCTTCAGATTCGTCCAGGTCAGCGAGCTTGCCGTCTTTCTTGAGCTTCTTGCCTGCGATAGTACCGATGTCCATGAGGCAGATAGGCTTCTTGGAAATCCTCTCGCCGTAAACATCTTCTCTTGTTGCGAGGTAATCCTTGTATGTTTCCTTGATCTCTGCTGTGAGCTCGTCGTCGCCTTCAAACTTAATGTCTGTAAGGTTTGTAAGGAATGTTGTGTGACGGCAGTGGTCAGACCAGTATGTATCAAGAACACGGATCTCAGTAACTGTAGGTACTCTTCCCTGCTCCTTAAAGAAATCCTGAACGAACTTGATATCGCTAAAACTCATTGCAAGTCCCATGGACTTTCTTAAAGCTTCAAGATCCTCATCGGACATATCAAGGAAGCCGTCAACATTGGGAACTGTAGTAGGAATGTCGTACTTATCAATAAGTGTTGCAGGCTTTTCTGCGGATGCTTCTCTAGCCTCAACGGGATTGATGAGGTAGCCCTTGATCTTATCCTTTTCCTCATCGGAAACTGAGCCGTAGAAAGCAACGATCTTAGCGCACTTTACGATAGGTCTTTCTTTCGCGGTCATGAACTGGATACACTGTGCTGCAGAATCTGCTCTCTGGTCGTACTGGCCGGGGAGTGACTCAATGATGAGAACATATGCTGCATCTGAAAGATCAACAGTCTCATCGTAGAGGATATCTACCGGGGGCTCGCTGAATACAACGGGCTTGGCATTAGCGAACTCTTCGTCCGTAACGCCCGAAACGTCGTAGCGGTTGATAACACGGACTTTTTCGATGCCTGCGACATTAAGATCGTATTTAACATCGTGAAGGATTCCGCCAGCTTCAACGTTAAAGCCTTCTTTTTTCTCTGACAGTACTCGTCTTACATCATTCTCGTTCATAAGGTTTCTCCTTGTGAAAATTAATTACAGATTATCGGCGCTCTTGGAGAGCAATTCGGTGTTGTACTTTAAGAATCTCTCAAGTCCTGCTGAATCAAGAGATCCGTGTGCGAGCTTAGCCTGATCGTAGATGTGCTGAGCCAAGCGGTCTGCTTCTTCCTTCTTTGTGCCCATAGATTCAAGGGCTTCAAGTTTTGTGATGAGAGGGCTGTCGGTATTAACGACGAGCTCTTCAGTCTCAGGGAACATGTCTGCCAGTTCTTCTTCAGTCATGTTGCCCATTGCTGACATCATTCTCTCATATTGTGCGCGCATTTCCTTCATTCTTCTGTTATGTTCAGCTTCTCTAATGAGAGCCGGGAGATTGTCTTTTCCCATCTCCTGCGCGAAAACTGTGAGCTTCTCATTACCTACTGCGCTTCTGAAGAAGTCCTTTAACTTGTTCTTGGTCTCTTCATCAGATTCCTTGCCGGAAAGCTCAGAGTCAACACGCTTGAACTTGTAGTCAGGCTTCTTCATCTCCATATAAGACATGAAGTTATTGTCGATCTCATGATCCATTACGACTACTTCGAAGCCGTCATTCTTGCTCATCTCGACATAAGCGGCCTGAGCCTTGGGATCAGTAGTATATCTGATTGTCTTTTTATCTTCGGAAGTAAGTTCTTCCATTGTCTTGAAAGTGCCGTCAACAGTCTTAAAAAGGCAGATAGATTCAACCTTCTCGTAGAATTTTTCTTCCTTCATCATGCCGTACTTAACAAATACGGAGATGTCAGACCAATACTTTTCGAAATCTTCTCTCTGCTTCTTGAAAAGATCATTGAGCTTATCGGAAACTTTCTTAATGATGTGTCCGGAAAGCTTCTTTACGTATTCATCCTGCTGGAGCGCCGAACGTGAAACGTTGAGCGGGAGGTCTGAACAATCAAGGCAGCCCTGCAGTAAGAACAAGAAATCAGGAATGATCTCTTCGATATTATCTGCAACGAAGATCTGGTGGTTATAGATCTTGATTCTTCCCTCAAGTGACTGATAGATATTGTCTGTCTTAGGGAAATAAAGGATACCCTGCAGTGTGAAAGGATAATCCATATTAAGGTGGATCCAGAACAAAGGATCACGGCCGTCATTAAATACTGAATGATAGAACTGCTTATATTCAGACTCTGTGCACTCAGAGGGCTTCTTTGTCCAGAGAGGTGACTTGTTGTTTACAGGAACATAAGATACCGGTGTAGGTGTAAATGTCTCGCCCTTCTCTTCTGCCTCCTTCTTTCTCTTTTCTTCAGCCTCTTCGTGGAGTCTGTCAGACTTGGTATCAACGAAGAAGATATCTGCCGGTGCGAAATAGCAGTACTTTCTGATCGTCATTCTGAGAGTAGCAGAATCAAAGATCTTGATTGCATCTTCAGAGAGCTTTAATGTGATGATGGTGCCTCTCTCCTTCTTATCTGAAGGCAGGATCTCATAATCCATACCGTCATTGGACTTCCAGATGACAGGCTCGGAATCTTCGATGAAACTCTTTGTATTGATAGTAACTTCGTCAGCTACCATAAATGCAGAATAGAAACCAAGACCGAAGTGACCGATTATGCCGGTCTTATCTGTTGATTCCTGCTGGTACTTGGTAACGAAATCCAGCGCGCCAGAAAATGCGATCTGGTTGATGTACTTTTCGACCTCATTTTCGGTCATGCCGATACCGTTATCTTCAAATGAGATCGTCTTGTTATCATCATCGTAAGTAACAGTGATCTTGTAATCTTTGTTGTCGGGATCCTTCTCAGCCTTGCCGAGCTCGACGAGCCTTCTGTGCTTAGCGATTGCATCCGCACAGTTTGATACTAATTCTCTTACGAAGATATCCTTATCTTCATAGAGCCATTGTCTGATAACCGGAAAAATATTCTCGGTAGTTACCGAAATCTTTCCCTGTTTAGCTTCCATTTATACCACCTCCAAATAGTTATCCGTTCAAAGCGCGCTTTGCAGCGTCTATATATTCAGATGTATATTCCTGATACATCTTAGAGATCATCTTCAAAACTTCGTTATCGGATGATTTGAATTCATATCCGTCCATATACCTTACAGGCAGGATGTCAAAAGGCGTGCTGGATACAAATACAGCGTCTTTTGCAGGATCTAATTCTTCAGGCTTAAATGTTCCGATCTGAAGTTCTAAGCCAGAGCGCTCCAATGCAGTCATTACCCTCTTTCTGGTAATACCTATAAGGATCTTTGAATCAGGTGCCGAATAGACTTTACCGTCTCTGATAACAAAGAGATTGGACATTGAGCCTTCGTAGAGTTTGCCTTCGTTATCCGTTAATACGAGCTCGAAAGGCAGACCGTGTTCATTTTCTTCTTTAAACTTCTCATTAACAGTGGTCTTGTAATCGCCCCTGAATATCTTTAAGTTGGGAGTTTTTCTCTCCCAGTTAAGAATGCTTGTGTTGATGCCTTTTTCGAAATGCTCAGCTGAAGGCAGAGTGATATCAGCCTGATGTATAAGTAATGCTTCTTTTGTAAGAACTATTCTTATTGAGCCGTCCCTTATGCCGTCCATATCAATGAAGCTGTATGCTTCAGATAAGATCTTTGACGTGTTGACCGGGAAGTTTTCCAGACCCTTAACAGAATTTACGAGCCTTTGAAGATGGTCTTCAACGAATAAAAGAACCCCGTCTTTTACTCTTATGGTTTCATAATATATTCTGATATCTACGGGTTTCTGGAGAGATTCGGTCAATTCGGAACTGACTCTGTAATATTTGCCGCAATAAAGAAAGCCTTTGCCGATAAGATGTTCCATTAACGGATAAGCCATTAGAGTCTTAGATCCCCTTGAGAAATATTTAATTGCATATTATGCCACATAAGATTGTATACATAATCAGGCTTTTTTACAAAACGGTAATAATGAAAACATGCACAAAAAATAAATCTTTATTCTTATTTGCTTTTATAAAGAGCCGAGATTAAAATTTGTGTGTTGACTTGTTTAGTAAGCAAGTGTATGATATGCGAAGTTTATACAAAGTTATGCATAAATATTCATAAATCGGAGGTGCCTTATGGCAAAAGAAAAATTCTTACTGGCTTATTCCGGCGGACTTGATACTTCTATCATCATTCCGTGGCTCCTTGAGCACTATGACTGCGAAGTAGTTGCTTATTGCGGCGAAGTAGGCGTAGGTGTTGATCACGACTATCTCGAAAAGAAAGCTCTTAAGTGCGGCGCTATCAAGTGCATTATCGAAGACATCACAGACGAATTCGTTTCTGACTTCGTATACCCTACTCTTAAGGCTAATGCAGTTTATGAAGGCAAGTACCTTCTCGGTACATCCATGGCTCGTCCTGTTATCGCTAAGCACTTCGTTGAAGCAGCTCACGCAAACGGATGCACAACGATCGTTCACGGCTGCACCGGTAAGGGCAACGACCAGGTAAGATTTGAGCTCTCCATCAAGGCTCTCGATCCTGACATGAAGATCCTCGCTCCTTGGAGAATCTGGGATATCAAGTCCCGTGACGAAGAGATCGACTACGCTCAGGCTCGTGGAATCGACGTTCCTGTTACAAAGGAAAACAACTATTCCAAGGACGAGAACCTCTGGCACCTCTCTCACGAAGGTATGGATCTTGAGGATCCTGCTAATGAGCCTAACCTCGACAAGATCTTGGAGCTCATGGTTTCCCCTGAAAAGGCACCCGATACTCCTACATATGTAACTATCAAGTTCGAAAAGGGTATCCCTGTAGAAGTTGACGGACAGAAGCTCTCTCCTGCTGACCTTCTCAGATACTGCAACAAGGTTGCTGCAGCTAACGGCGTAGGTATCGCAGACATCGTTGAGAACCGTCTCGTAGGCATGAAGAGCCGTGGCGTTTATGAGACTCCCGGCGGAACATTACTCTTCGCTGCACACCGTGAACTCGAGCTCTTAACAGTTGAGCGTGACACTATCCACTATAAGGATCTCGTTGCACAGAAGTTCTCTGAACTCGTTTACTATGGTCAGTGGTTCCACCCTCTTAGAGAGGCTCTTTCAGCTTTCGTTGATAAGACACAGGAAGTTGTTACAGGTGAAGTTAAGATGAAGCTCTACAAGGGCAACTGCACTCCTGCAGGCACAACATCACCCTTCTCCCTCTACGATCCTGAGATCGCTACTTTCGAGGCTGATGACGTTTACAACCAGGCTGATGCAGGCGGATTCATCAACTGCTTTGGTCTCCCTATGAAAGTTAATGCTAAGATGAAGCAGAAGAACGGACTTCTCTGATAAATTTGGATTAATAATCTTGAGGGGGTCGGTCAGCCGATCCCCTCTTTTATTTGTATCGAAATTGAAGTGTTTTTCCTCGTTTTCGATACAGTACGAGATTAGAGTGTATCGAAATGGGGGCAAATATACATGTTTTCGATACAAATTCGCGAAAATGTATCGAAAACAGCTCTTACTTTTGAGTTTTCGATACAATCAAATTGACTAGTGTATCGAAATGACCTCAATTTCAATTGTATTCGATACATCACGAGAAGGGTTCTATATCTAAAAGAGTTCTACACACCATAAAAGGAGGTTTAACAATGCAGATCACTTACAGGCTCATGACGATCGATGATTACCGGCAGGCTTACGATCTCTGGATCGAATGCGGCAACGGATTGAATAACAAGGACGATTCAAAAGAAGGAATCGAAAAGTACTTAAAGCGAAATCCCACTACCTCCTTTGTTGCCGTTTGTGAGCAAAAGGTTGTTGGTGTAATATTATGTGGACACGACGGCAGGCGCGGAATCATACAGCATGCATGCGTTTCACCTGATCACAGGCGTGAAGGCATCGGACAAAAGCTCGTTGAACTCTCGCTTAATGCTCTGAAAGAAGAAGGCATTACCAAGGTCCTTCTTGTCGCATTTAAAAAGAATGAAGGCGGCAACGCTTTCTGGGAATCACAGGGCTTTACTCTTCGTGAAGATCTGAACTACAGGAACAAGGCTCTGACTGATCTCATCAGAATAGATCCTGATTATGTAAAGGAGTAACTTATGGCAAAGAAAATGTGGGCAGGACGCTTCGAAAAGGCTACTGACAAAGAAGTTAACGACTATAACTCTTCCCTTCCTTTTGACTGCAAGATGTACAGTCAGGATATCGAAGGTTCAATAGCTCATTCACAGATGCTCGCAAAGCAGGGCGTCATTTCTGAAAAAGATGCTGAAGACATAAAGAGCGGACTTCTCTCGATCAAGGAAGATATCGAATCAGGCAAGCTTACTTTCGATTCCGATGCCGAAGATATCCACATGTTTATCGAAGAAGAGCTCACAAACCGCATCGGCGATGCCGGTAAGCGCCTTCATACGGGACGCTCCAGAAATGACCAGGTCGCTTTGGACCAGCGTCTTTATATGGTAGATGAAGCCGGCGAGATCATAGAGCTTATGGATGAACTTATCACTGTTCTCGTTGATATCGCGAAAGCAAATACTGAGACATATATGCCCGGCTATACTCATCTTCAGAGAGCGCAGCCTATCACATATGCTCATTATCTTTCAGCTTATATCGAAATGTTTAAGCGTGATATCGACCGTCTGAATGCCGCAAAGGACCGTGCAAACGTTTCTCCTTTGGGTTCAGGCGCTCTTGCAGGAACAACATATCCTCTTGACCGTGAGTTCGTAGCTGAACAGCTCGGAATGAATGGCGTTACGCTCTGCTCTCTTGATGGTGTTGCTGACAGAGACTTTGCAATCGAATTTGCTTCTGCATGCTCAATTCTCATGATGCACCTCTCACGTATGAGCGAAGAGATAATCCTCTATGCATCACAGGAATTCAAATTCTATGAATTAGACGATGCTTATTCTACAGGCTCATCCATGATGCCTCAGAAAAAGAATCCTGACGTAGCCGAGCTTACACGAGGTAAGACCGGCCGTGTTTACGGCGACCTTATTTCCTTGCTCGTAATCATGAAGGGCCTGCCTCTTACATATAACAAGGATATGCAGGAAGTTCAGGAAGCAATGTTTGACTGCATTGAGACTATCAAGGCAGTACTTCCTCCCTTCACCGGCATGATCAAGACAATGACGATCCGCAAGGACAACATGGAAGCAGCTGCATTAGGTGGCTTTACAAATGCTACGGACCTTGCTGACTATCTCGTTAAAAAGGGACTTCCTTTCCGCGAGACACATGCGATCTCAGGTAAGCTCGTTCATTACTGCATCGAAAACGGAATTTCGCTCCTCGATGTATCTCTCGATAAGCTCAAAGAATTCTCCCCAGCTTTCGAAGAAGATGTTTATGATGCGATATCACTTAAGACCTGTGTCGAAGGCAGAAAACTGATAGGCGGTCCTGCACCGGATACGGTCAAGAAATACTTAGACGAACAGTAAGAAATAATAAAGGGCTTTCAGATTAATGAAAGCCCTTTTTTGTTGAATTATCTTGTTTCACTTTTTGTTTCACGAAAAACGAAACACAGTTTATGCGTCGAACGGTGACGGGATCTTGAACTCTGCGCAAAGATCGTCTGCGAAGTCTTCGTCAGATGTGGTGCCCTTTAAGAACAATACTGTATTCTTTTCAAGATAGATGCCTGTGATATAGCTCTTCTTGGTACTCTTCTTCTGATTTGCCAAAGTGAAGCTTAAGCCCTTTTCCTCGCCTTCTTCATCGGGATCGTCGATCTGCTTATTGAGCTTCTTATAGAACTTTTCAGCATCTTTTTCGTCCTCGAAAGTAAACATGAACAGATAATTTAATCCGTCTGAATCGTAGATATAAGCGGCTGTAGCGTAGGATATATCATATTTGGAATACTGGTTTAAGCGGTTAAATATCTTATTGTAAACCTTCTGGGCTTCTTTGCCTTCTACAGAGATAAAGCCTTCGCTGCCCTTTTTCATCTTGCCGTAGATCTTTGTGTAATCATCAATGTCTTCACACTCATCAATGTCCTGCTTATCGAGGAACTGGGCAAGCTTTTTGTGATCGAGCCTGGATGTTCCACAGCTTGTGAGGCATAAGAGCATGACGAAAACCATTGCCGCGCATAATGCATTCTTTAAGTACTTCATAACAGATCTCCTTACTTCATTCTTCTGTTTATTTCTGCCTGGGCTTCTTTAAGGAAAGCGTCAGGGTTACAGTCTTTGTAAGCTTTTTCATAATTTCCCCAAGCGTCTTCAAAATTCTTGGCCATAACAACTTCAGGGAGCATGTCTCTCTTGCACCTGGTAATATCGGTCCAAGCTTTTGCATACGGCTGGTCTCCGACAATAGCATTGGACCATGTCCAGAGCGGATACCATGCGCCCATATCTTTTTGCTCAGAACCTATCATTTCAACGTAGTTTCCTACGCCATATGCCTTGAAGCAGTTAACGACAGGTTCGGGCAGAGTAGCCAGATATTCTGAAGGCTGCTGTGAAGGCATCATACGGTTTTTGCCATCTCTGCTCATACCTTTCCACTGCGGCATATACATATACTGGCAGACATGTTTAGCAATATAACTGTTGTCAGCCCAATTCATTCTCATCTCGGGTGTTCTGTAAAAGAGTCCGTTGTCATCAATAAGATAATCTTCACCTTTGATACCCCAGAAACGGAGATCATGGATTTCCTGTGAAAGCATATCGTTTAAGAACTTAAATGCTCTGTCAGGATCCAAGCAACCTGTTGTTACTGCAATACCTGATTGCGTGTTTATAGACTTTTCAGGAGAATAATACTGCTGCTTCATTCCTTTTTTCGCTACAAGTGCAAGAGGAATATAATCGCAGCCGATTTCGCTCGGAACTACTGTTTTTCCGTTAGGTCCTTTTTGAGCGGTGCTGAAAGGTCCCATAACGCTGTATGCAAAATCCCAATACTGGTCGCACATGCCCAAAACGGCGCCTGTAGAAAGCTTTTCGATATATTTGTCATAACTCATCTTATCGAAAGCCGGATCGATAATGCCCTTGTTGTATTCCTCGTTAAGCTTCTTGAAATAAGCTTTAGCGGTTTCGGACATGTTGAAATCGACAACCTTAGGATTCTTCGGATCGTCGGTATTAACGCCTACACATCCGTTGTTGGGATAACCGTCAAGAAACATAGGTGCCTGATCAAGGCCGAAAATGCGCCAGTCATCACAGATTATCGTATAAGGGATAACCTTGGTGCCGTTCGGAAGTTCGGGATGTTCCTTTGCATATTTTTCCAAAATGTCGAAATACTCGTCCAAAGTCTCGATTTTCGGATAACCGTAAGCTTCCAAAACCCTTGCCTGGATCCAGAAAGCCTGGCCGGTAGTTGTCGTTGAAGTATCCTTCTGATAGAAATTACCGAAGAAGTCAGCCCAGTATATGTGACCATCGTTCTGCCTGAACATATCCCATTCTTTTTCGGTGTACATTTCCTTAATATTAGGATACTTCTCGATATAATCATCCCAGGCAACCAGACTATTGTTATCGTAAAGAAGGCCGAGATCATAACCATAGATGTAATCAGGGTAATTGCCTGAAGCGATAATAGCTTTGATCGCTTCTTCACCCGTCTGGCCTAAAAGATATGATTCTTTTACGGTAACGCCTGTCTTCTCCTTGATCAATTTCTGGATTTCATTATCGTTATCGATCTCCTGGCCGGTCATTTCGATAAACATCGTAAAATCGATGGGCTCACCCGGCGTAACAGGAGTTGAGGTTGTCGGATCAGGTTCTTTTGAAGGCTCAGACTCGGTCATATCAGTGACCAAAGGCTCAGTCTCAACCTCTGTCTCTGGTTTAGACGATTCAGGGCTCTGGCCGCGCTCAACGCCCTTGCGTCTTCCCGAAGCACAGGAACATGCCGAGAGAACAAATGCGAAAACCATTAAACCGGCCAAAATTTTTTTGAAATTTCTCATAGCTTCTATCCCTCACTATAAATATATTTTGATTATAGCCGACAATCAAAAATCATTAATCGGGTAAACTCATAAAAAATGCAGGATAAAATATAGTCAATTCCGATACTTCGAATACCGAAAACCGGTATTCTTCAGACTTCATTTACCTTTGTATAATCGATCTCATAGCAAAGGATGTCTTTTCCGTTGCCATCAACGAATGAAAAGTGCTGTTTGCTATAGCCATAGAACCTGCCGCTAACAGGATTTAAGTTATAGCAGTCTGCTCTAAGACTGAACTTCTTTTCTAATGAAGGCAGCGAATAGACAGTGAAAACACCGTCTTTATTGGTAATTAGATAGAGATCGCCTGTTATCTCATCAGCAAGTATATCGGCAGTACCCTCGCCTGACATTATCTCTTTGAATTCGTTGTCGTAGATCCTGTATTTCTTAATAGGATCATTGCCATTGCTCTCGTTGTCGGCAATGATATAACCGTGTTTAAACTCGTAGTAGAAACCGTCTTCTTTGGGGAGCTTTGCACCTGTAGTAAGGTTTATTATCTCCCTTGTATCTGAGATAGAATCATAGAGGAAATCGCCTTTTCCGAAACCATACCAGTCTCTTAAGTAAGTGCCGCCGGTAACAGGATAATCAAGTGTATTAATGAGATTTAATTCTTTATCGTAGACCTTTGTATCGTTACTGCTGACAACTGCAATAGTGCCAAACGAAGTCATTACTTCCATGTCAGTAGTTACTGGCATTGAATTTACGATGTTCCAATCATAGTCGTAGATATTAAGGGTCCCTTCCCTGCTGACCATATAAGTTTCATTGCTTAATCTTCCCGAATAAGCATCGGGATCATCAACAAGAACACTGCCGTCCATACCATATACAGTTATTCCCTTGCCGTGAATATCCTGTTCAACAACAACATTTCCGAATATCTTGCATGTTTTCAACCCCATGTTCTTGTTCGCATAAAGAAGCTTACCGCTGCTGATATCAACTAAGAAAGTTTTGTAATAGAATTCACTGCGGTTGATCATCATGACGCTCTTATCGTTCATATAAAGAACTGATAACTGGGCATAGGCAGCGTTTAATGAAAGCTCATTTTCATCAATGGTTACAGGTATTGCCTGAAGAACTTCAAGATCGATATCAACAGGTGAAACATAGAGTTTTCCGTTTTCGTAATTGGTTCCGAAGAAACAAAGTTCGTCGTCATCAATATTCTGCGCTTCGGCTGCGCCGTCAAAAATAAGACCTGTGAAAACAGCACCGTTATTAGATAAGAAACCATATTTGCTTACACCGTTTTCGGTTCTTCTGACAATATAAGCGCCTGCATTTTCGCTGTATGAAACATAATCAAAAAGAGGTCCGCAGATGATCTCGCCGTCAAGCGTTGTAAACGAATAAAGGAATGAGTCCTTTTCTTTTTCCCACATATCTTCTTTGTATGAAACCATATTGGGAATGATGCGGCCGTAATCCTTGGGATTGAAATCTATCGGCATCGCCGTATAAGAAGGACCGTCAGATGAAGCCAATACACGAGATATCTCAGATGCAACAGAATCGTTATATGGTGACGCACCCGTGGTCTCATCAGGCGGAAAGATACTGCAGGATGAAAGCAAAGCTCCGATAACAATAGCCGCAGTCAATAACAAAACTGTCTTTTTCATGAAATGACCTCCGTAAAAGGACATAGTTATCCTTAGCATTTGCCTTAAATACAGTTAATAAACCAAAAATGTTGCAGTGAACTTATCTTTCCATGAGCCAGATCTCGGATGATTTAGGCTGCAATGTAGAGCCGCCGCCGAAATCGTGGATCGTGCCTGAGATCAGTTCTTTTGCCTGGCCGCAGCCTGCATCGAAATGAGCTGTATACGGGTTATCGTCCATATTGATCGCAACCATAACTCTCTGGTCACCGGAGTTCCTCTCGAAAATGCACTGCTTATTTGTGAGCACAACAATGCGGAGGCCACCGTAATTTAAGGCTCTGGAGTCTTTCTTGATCTCGGAAAGTTTAGCTATGTGATCCGTAAGAGAATTCCATTCAGGCTTTTCAAAACAAGCTCTGAGCGCTGGATCGCCCTCTTCTTTCCTGGCCTTTGTTCCCCACTCTGAACCATAGTAAACACAAGGTATTCCGGGCATTGTGTATACAAGTGTATATACAAGCGGGAGATTTCTCTCATCGCTTAAGATCGAAGCAATTCTTGTTACATCGTGATTATCTGCAAAAGATAACAAATGCGCTCCCCTGCAGACTGTCCAGTCCTCAGGTCCGAATAGCCTCATGAGAGAATGCATTATCTCGAACATGTTGGCTGAATTGAAAGATGAATAGATTCCCTTATAGCACTGATAGTTTGTAAGAGAATGAAGATGCATGTCGTTAAGCATCCTGCCGTATTCGCCGTGAAGGACTTCTCCCAAAAGGAAGAAATCGTTCTTCTTGGAATCTGTGAATTCACGAAGTCTTCTTAAGAACTCGTGATCTAAGCAATATGCGACATCAAGTCTTAATCCGTCAATGTCGAAAAAGTCGATCCAGTAGTTTACCTTATCAAGGATATGGTCGATTACAGCAGGGTTTCTGAGGTTAAGCTTTACGAGGTCATAATTACCTTCCCAGCCTTCATACCAGAATCCGTCATTATAATTGGAATTGCCTTCAAATGAGATATGAAACCAGTCTTTGAAAGGTGAATCCCAGCGCTTTTCCTGGACATCTTTAAAAGCCCAGAAGCCTCTGCCTACATGGTTAAAGACGCCGTCTAAAACAACCCTGATCCCTTCTTTATGAAGAGCATCAACCACCTTTTTAAAATCGTCGTTGGTACCGAGTCTTTTGTCGATCAGGCCGTAATCTCTGGTGTTATAACCGTGAGTATCGGATTCGAATACGGGCGAAAAATAGATGGCATTGATGCCGAGCTTTTTCATATGAGGGATCCAGTCGATAACTTTAAGGATCCTGTTTTCCAATATACCGTCATTTTCGAAAGGCGCTCCGCAGAAACCCAGAGGATAGATCTGATAGAACACTGATTCTTCGTACCACATTTAAACTTTTCCTTCTTTCTTTTCTTTTGCTTTTAACCTGGCACAGGTAATAAGTCCGCCAAATCCCATCAGGAAAATGGCCGCAACTACTGCTATGCCGATATATTTTTCGAACTTTGCCAGGAAAAATGAGAAATCACCGAATTCCCTGTGAGACAAAGCCCACTCCAACGCAAGTGTTGAGACCATCGCATCGGTGATACCGATCTTTCTTAATGACAAAGCAGTAAGAGACTTGGATTTATGAGCCTTAAAAAGGTTGATAACTGCCAGAGTAACCTTATAAAAAACATAAGCTCCGAAAATATATATCAGGAACCCGGAATAGTTGTGAAGCACATTAAACTTAACTATCACGAACATATTGAATGCAATGATCGCATCAAGGAATATGAGGTTCCAGCAAAATTTTCTGTAGTTTCTTCTCTCTGAAAAGCGCTTGCCCTTAAAGACGGCTCCTCTTCCCGCTCTGTATAGGACAAGGATCCTTATCCAGAAAAGCAGGAAAGTATAAAAAGACATCATGAAGAGCCAATACGAGAAGAACACGATCGACATCGCAAGGAGAAAACCGGAATAGGAAATATCGAAAATAGCAGACGGCAGCGTCAAAGCTACCGTCGAGCGTTTATAGTCAGTAACATATTCCCAAAAGCGCTTGGCTTTTGACTTCTTGCCGGCTTCTGAAACAGTTTCCACGGCTTCATCTGCCGGAATCTGGTTCTGAACTGTCGGTTTCTCCTTCTTCATGATTATCAGTTACGCATTGAATGGATCGGCGCAGGGATCCTTCCGCCTCTGTGAATGAAATCAGCACATGAAGCTCTATTAACGTCCATGATCGGCGCAGTACCGAGAAGTCCGCCGAATTCAACGCTGTCACCTACCGTTTTACCTGGTACAGGAATGAGTCTTACGGCTGTAGTCTTGTTGTTAAATGTACCGAGCGCCATCTCGTCAGCGATGATTCCGGAGATAGTTTCTGCAGAAGTATCACCGGGAATAGCGATCATGTCTAAGCCGACTGAGCAAACACATGTCATTGCTTCAAGCTTTTCGAGCTTTAAAGAACCGGATCTTGCAGCAGCGATCATGCCCTCGTCTTCTGATACAGGAATGAACGCACCGGAAAGGCCACCGACATAAGAAGATGCCATGATTCCGCCCTTCTTAACAGCGTCATTAAGCATTGCAAGCGCTGCAGTCGTGCCCCATGTGCCGCATGTCTCAAGTCCGAATTCTTCCAAAAGTCTTGCAACAGAGTCGCCGACAGCCGGTGTAGGTGCCAACGACAAGTCGATAATTCCGAAAGGAACCTTAAGTCTTTCAGATGCTTCTCTTGCAACGAGCTCACCTACTCTTGTAATCTTAAATGCAGCTTTCTTGATCGTCTCTGCAACGACGCCCAAGTCCTTACCCTTAACGCCTTCTAATGCGTGCTTAACAACACCGGGGCCAGAAATACCAACATTGATAACGCATTCAGGTTCACCGGGTCCTAAAAAAGCTCCTGCCATGAACGGGTTATCTTCAGGTGCGTTTGCGAAAACAACGAGCTTTGCGCATCCTAAAGCGCCCTTATCTTTTGTAGCTTCAGCAGTCTTTTTGATTATGACACCCATATTCCTTACGGCATCCATGTTGATACCGGTCCTTGTGGAAGCCAGATTGATGCTCGAGCATACGAATTCAGTAGAAGCTAATGCTTCAGGAATTGAATTTATCAATACCTTATCGGAATTTGTATAGCCCTTCTGTACGAGAGCTGAAAAACCGCCAATGAAGTTAACGCCGCATGTTCTGGCAGCTTTATCAAGAACCTGTGCAAAAGGTGTGTAATCAGAAGCGCCGCAAGCTGCAGCAACAATAGATATAGGAGTTACGGAAATTCTCTTGTGTATGATCGGAATACCATATTTCTTGCTGATAAGTTCGCCTGTCTCAACGAGCTTTCCTGCATATTTACAGATCTTGTCATAGATCCTGTTGCAGGATTCTTCTACCGTGGGAGCAGCGCAGTCCATAAGAGAGATACCCATAGTGATAGTACGGATATCCAGATGCTGGCTGTTGAACATCTGCATTGTCTCGATTATTTCATGTTCGTTAATCATAAACGCCTCGCAAAATAAGGAAGATCAGATAGTGTGCATAGCATTGAAAAGTCCGGTGTGCTGGATAGTGATCTGTACGCCGAGCTTCTTGCCCAGTTCTGTGAGCTTATCTGAAATATCGGATTCTTCGATTACAAGATCTTTGAGGTCGACCATCATGACCATTGTGAAGATATCATCAAGGATAGTCTGTGAAATATCATTGATATTGATGCCGTAATCAGCTAAAAGACGGGAAACATCAGCAATGATACCGACTCTGTCCTTACCCAAAACCGTTACAACGGCTGTATTCTTCTCACTGTTCATATCTTATCCTCCTTAAAACATGTTCTTTCTATCTTACCGATATAATAACTCTAATTATCGAAAATATGGCGATTATAAGTTATCGAGCAAAGAAACGGCAAGTTTATTGGCGCATTTTATACCGTCGATCGCTGAAGACATGATTCCTCCCGCATATCCTGCACCTTCACCGCACGGGAAAATGCCTTTAACCGTGATGCTCTGGAGTGTCTCAGGATCTCTTACTATCCTGACGGGAGATGAACTTCTGGCTTCAACCGCTGTAAGAACACTGTCGGGATCGTCAAAGCCCTTGATCCTCTTACCCATCTTCTCAACTCCGTCCTTAATCGTCTCCAGGATCTCATCAGGGAAAACTTCTTTAAGATCCGCATTGGTTATGCCGGGCATGAAA
Source organism: Ruminococcaceae bacterium R-25 (assembly GCA_003149065.1). Classification (NCBI taxonomy): domain Bacteria; kingdom Bacillati; phylum Bacillota; class Clostridia; order Eubacteriales; family Oscillospiraceae; species Ruminococcaceae bacterium R-25. The sequence goes on along the minus strand of QGFZ01000001.1, from coordinate 679,325 downwards.
GAAGGTTTAACCTTACCGAATTCCGTGGTTTTCTTATTCTGTATAAGGTCGCCGTATCTTACTGAAGGAGCTTTTCCTGTGCTTCCGCCGGCAATAAATGCCTTATGCTCGAGATCTTCCTGGAACTTAATGCCGTCAAGAATTCCGTCGCCGTAGTCATTAGAGTCAACAGGAACCAGGATTGCACTGTTGGAATTTGTATTATTTCTGGCTCTTAAGCTCATACCGTTTGTGCAGACGCTCTTGTCATCAGACTGTGCAGCAACAACTTCACCGCCCGGACACATGCAGAATGTATAAAGCTTTCTGCCGGTCTTGGTATCACAGGAAAGTTTATAGATAGCAGGTGTGATGTCGGCTGAATTATCGGAATCAAAGCCGTACTGGGCAAGATCTATATCTTTCTTCAAATGCTCGATCCTGACACCGACAGAAAATGGCTTTGACTGCATCTCCAAACCTAAACGGTTCAATGCCCTGAAAGTGTCTCTGCTGGAATGACCGATAGCCAGGATCAAACGGTCACAAGGGATCTCATAAGTTCCTATTTCATCGGAAACAGTAATGTTTTTGAGGGCACCATTCTCAGCTTTATAGCCTAAAAAAGTTGTATTAAATCTGACTTCACCGCCAAGTTTTATTATCTCTTCCCTAACGCTAGTTACGACTTTTCTTAATCTGTCCGTACCGATATGAGGGTGCGCGTCGTATAAGATATCATGAGGCGCTCCGTGAGCGATCATGGATCTTAAGACAAAATCTTTAAGGCCTGAACTGATGCCGGAATAGAGCTTTCCGTCAGAAAATGTACCTGCTCCTCCCTCTCCGAACTGTATATTCGAATTGGGCTTTATCCTGCCGTTGCCGTTCTTAAACGCTTCAGTATCTGCGATTCTCTGACTCATTTCAGATCCGCGCTCTAAAACGATTGGCCTTAAGCCGTATTTAGCTAAGATCAACGCTGAATAAAGACCTGCAGGACCTGTTCCTACAACTATGGGACGCTTAAAGGAACTAACATCTTCAAATGAGTCTTCGTAAGGGATTGCTACAGATTCAGCTTCTTTTTCCGAAGCCTCTTTTTCGTCTTGAGAGATGAAATCAAATCTATAATTGATCACTACTTTGCCGTGTCTGGCATCAACGAATTTTTTAGAGATATCAAGGACTTTGGAACCGTCTTCCAGTTCTTTTAATCCCATGCGCATGGCTTTATTGCCTGACTTCTTTATTTGTTCGATTATGAGGAGAGAATCAGGCTTCTTATTTGTGGGTTTATCAGAAGTTACTTTCGGAATAACTCTAATCTCAAACATTTTGAGATATTCCTTCCGCTGCAAGAGCTGCAGAGGTCCATGCCCACTGCAAATTATAACCGCCGCAGATACCGTTGACGTTAACAGCCTCGCCGATTATATAAAGGCCGTTACAGTACTTGACCTGCATGTTGTCATCTAACTTGGAGAGTTTAAATCCGCCTGATGCAACCTGTGCTTTATCAGCTCCGCCGTAGCCTGTGATAGGGATCGGGAAAGCACATAAGAGGTTTGTCAGCTCTATAAGCTTGGCGTCATCTAATTCCCTTAAGGTCATCTTGTCAGCCTTAAGGCCCATCTTCTTCATAACGAAGTCGGTAACGTTTCTAAGGAGCATTCCGGACAGTGCATCAGAGCAGTTTCTGTGAGGATACATCTCTCTTCTGATGTAGATCATCTGCAAGATCTCGCCGCCCGACTTGCCTGTGAGATTTAGGACTGCCTTAACATCCTTATCACCGTTTTCGAAAAGTCTTACAACGCTGTCAGATACGTCCATTACGCAGATTCCTGAGATTCCGCCTTCTTTAGTGAACAGGATCTCTCCTTCTGACTGGGCCTTGATATTGCCATTGGAATCAACGATCTTAACATCGCCCCTGCACCTGATTCCAGCCATACCCTTAATGCCGGGCATATCGGCTGAGAGCGTAGTAAGCGCAGGCATGAAAGGAACAAAGCATGTCTTATCAGTGATTGATTCAACAAGCTTTAAGACATCGCCCGTAGAACCGGTATTCGGATAAGTTATTCCGCCCGTTGCGATAACGAGATTTCTGGTAATGTATTCCTTATCAGCGTCGGTATTAACGTTAAAGATATTGTCGATCTTTGTGATCTTTACAACGTGCTCTTTTAATACAGTCTGAACATTGTTGTCTTCCAGATAGAACCTTAAGCTGTCAACAACCGTAGAACTCTTAAGGGTTGCAGGATAGACCAGTGTACCCTTTTGCTCAAGTACGACACCAAGTACGTTTTCGTAGAAATAACTCGTATCGGTCTCACCGTATCTGTTAAGGCAGGATTCGAGTTTAACCTGATCGTCGGTATTATACTTGTCGATCTCTATCGCTGTATTTGTGAGGTTGCACCTGCCGCTTCCTGTAAGCGCGAGCTTATTTCCTACTCTGCTTCCGCCTTCGATTATCAGGATCTTCTTGCCTGAATAAAATGCGGTCCTGGCGAGCTGCGCGGCACAATAAAGGCCCGATGCGCCTCCTCCTACAATGATGCAATCATAAACTGTACTCTTCATAAGCTTATTATCCCCTTTTTGCTAATTCGAGCGTTCTCTGAAATTTACTTTTATCCAACGGATGGCAATCGAATTTTGAACTGATAAGGCCTGATAATTCCTTGAGGTCATCTTCGTCGCCTTGGATCAATTCAAGTTCTAATTCGCATATTTCATCAGTCTTTGAACCGTCTGAATTTTTGATAAGCCCCGAATCAAAGCATGCTTCGATCTTGCTAGATTTATACTCAAGTTCGTAAACGGTTCTTTGAAATGAATTGAAGCAAAGAACTGTGAGGTCATCGTTTTCGACACCATCGAAAACAATATCTAAAAGTTTTACAGGGTCACCATGCTCTTTTGCAAGGCTCTTAAAATCTTCAATAGAGAACTTTCCTTCGTGTCTTACATTCCATTCAAATCTTCTGTGAA